>CAZPDF010000017.1:0-11418 GCA_964585475.1 uncultured Candidatus Saccharibacteria bacterium | reverse complement strand
TTAACAAAATTAAAAAATGGACACTTTTCGTGTCCACTTTTTGGGGTACAGATCAGGGGCTGGCATATTTTTATATCTTTAGGTCTCTCGGTAAAACTTTTTTATGGCCATGGGCTCTTTTACCCGTAAGCTTATCGAAAACACCTTCAAAAGTGCCGTAATCTGGCTTAGTCATAGCTTTGTGAAGCAACTTATAAAAAGTTTTAACTGACATATGCCCTGCGCCTTGCCCAAAAATCCAATCATTATTTGTGCCTCCGGCCTTTCTATAAAATTGGCAAAATCTAAGTTCTCTATGACGTTTTTGATGATCGTCGGGTTGAAATTCGACAAGATCAAGAATGCGCATATAGTCTCCCCATTTGGAAAAATGTTCTATTTTCATTGCGCGTCCTATTATTTTCCCAATTGAATAACCCCGCCCTACTGCTTTAGGATACGGATAACGAATATCTTTTGGCTTCTCCCTTATTTTCCCCATAGTTTTATTTTTCCCCTATTCGCGGTTTTCCAACCGGCGGCCTCACCGGGATTCGAACCCGGCACTACAATTTGCACCGGCTCCAGGCCTTAGTGCCTAGGAGAATTTATATTCCACGATCCTTTAATTTGCGGGTGTGAATGATTGAAGTTTCTGTAATGTTCGTACTCTTTCTACTCTTCCCCCGGCTTATATAGCTTTCTAGGACTAGGGATACTATTTGGACCAACTACCGAAATATCGTCCCAAGAATTAGGATTCGGCAAAAAGGGCAGCGGGTAAAAATTTTTCTTCGTAGATATCACCAAACAGGAGACTTTCTCTTTCCCGCTTTTTCTAGCTCCATAAATTCGGTGTCTGCCGTCAATGAGCATATAAACTCCACGGTGGTATTCAACAATAGGCGGAATTAAAGTATAAAAATGAGGACCATCCAAAATCTGTAAACCACAAATATTTTCTTCAAGCCCCAACCCGTGCATATCAAAACCCCCCGAAACGAGAAATTGATTTAGGCCTTCCAGCATTCCCAGGCGATCCTTTAGAACATAAAATGCACACGGTCTGATATCTTTTATCGCTAATTGAGCTATATGTATTTCCGATTCTGAATAAGGTTTTGCCTCGGGATGTTGAAGCAACGGGGCATTGCGAATATGTTCCTCCACCAATGCATGAGAAAGAGGTGTAACGATTTCCATTCTAGAACGTGTGCTAACCTTTACTATTAATTACTTGTTGGGCTTTAGGTAAAATTTGGCCCTACGGGGGATCGAGCTCCAGTTTGATGGATGACCTGCCTGACGTACTTACAATCTCCTAGACGAAGTTAGGGTCCTATTTTGAGGTTAAAAGCTCTTTGGCTGTTTTTAAATAAAGATTATCTCTTTTGACGATAAATCTTCCTTCGTAGTCATCAGGCGACTCCTTAGTTAACAAATTAATTGCTTCATCCAGATTGACCCAAATAAGCTGAAAACCCTCTTCTATCTCGCCTTTTTCAAAAGTAGGCGTTCCTTTGATCCCCTCGACTTCAGCGATGTAACAATAAGATTCTTGCTTAAGATTAAGGCGCTTTCGGTATTCTACAATAAGCCCCAATTCCTCCTTTATCAAAATTTGACAACCTGTTTCTTCTAAACATTCTCTTTTTAATGCAGTGGTGATGTCTTCATCTTTCTCAATCCCTCCTCCAGGAAGTTTATGATATTTATTTTTCGATACGTGCAGAAGTGCAATTTTGTCGTCGTTATCGAATAAAACAGCTCGGGCTGCCTCCCGAAGCTCCAATTTCGCAATTTCTTCTGGAGTAAAATCTTCAAATTGTATCGTTTCAAGTAGTTTCATGTGAGGCCCTTACGGGGAATCGCCGCCCGTCAAAAGATAGGGCGAGCCTCGCCCCGATGGAAATCGGGGCGGGAACCCCGATTACCAGGACTTGCCCTCCCACCTTTATTACGATCGGCCCCAACCGGATTCGAACCGGTGTTACATGGATGAGAACCATGCGTCCTGGACCAGACTAGACGATGGGGCCATAAAAGGTGGGAGGGTGAAAGAATCTAGCGTCCTCGATCGCCCCCTCGGCGATCGCCCGGGTATTTTATACGGACTCGCGCGCACCTTCGATGCAGGCTCGCCCTAAAATACCCGTCAAAAGCAAAGCAGTTTGCTTTTGACCCACTAGACGATCGGGGCACAGATGGTGCGGGGCAGGGAATCTAGCGTCCTAATCTAGATTCTGGATTCTTTGTGGATTATACTAAATTTATCGCTCTTTCACAAGAAGGCAGGTGATTCTCCTGATCTATATTGGCCTCCATCTCCACGCCTACCAACCGCCGACTCAACCACAGGAAGTGATCGACAAGATTTATCGCGAATCCTACGACCCCGTGATCAGATTTATTGAAGATAATCCCAGCTCTTTCATCTCTCTTGATCTTGCCAAAAGCTTGGGCGAGCGTATGCCGCAAGAATTCCTGCAAAGAATCAGGGCCCTGCACGTAAACCAACGAATCGAATTGGTTAACACTGCGGCATATCACTATCTTCTGCCCCTTGTCCCCGGGAACGTGGTGAAGAGGCAACTTGAGCTTAACCGTGAATTCTATCAGGAAAATTTTACCGGCCGCGATCCAGTGCCGGGAGTGTTCCTGCCGGAGCTAGCTTACTCTCCCAAACTCCCTCGGCTTCTCTTCGACCGGGGATACCCATGGTTTCTGGCAGACGACAGGGCTTTTTCCAATCAGCGCAGAAGATTACCACTGGAGGACCGATCTCCGCAGAATTGGATTCCGGTGTTCCAGGATTGCGGCGCTATCCTCCAATCGCAGGAATGGCATGAAAAATTGATAGAAGCGAAGTACGAGTCCGGAAAGCACTTTGCGTACGAACTCCTGAAGAGCCACCGAAGATGGAGGGCACAAATCAAAAATGACAAAGATAGTTATGTTGTGATCGCGGTCGATTTTGAAACATTCGGGCACCATCATAAGGGGCTGGTTGAGAAATTTTTTCCTTCATTCTTTGCGGAAATAGAAAGGTGGCGGAAAAACTGCGAGGTTGTGCGGCTCGACTTCATCTTTAATCACTTCATCAAAATTCCGGTCGGCGAGGAAATGCAAACTGGTTCCTGGGCAACTTCCAAAGAGGATCTTGACCGCGGCATTCCTTTTCCACTTTGGAACCATCCAGACAATCCATTTCACAGAGCATGGAATGAATTCATGAATCTTACGTTCGAGGTCGCCCCGCCTACTCCTTCTCCTGAACTCCAAGAATTGCTGAATAAAGCATTCTACAGCTGCTCTCCCTGGCAATACTCAAACGGCAATAAAGGCGTTGCCGGATGGTGCTTGCCGATGTTTGAAAGAATTATCTCTCTTCTTCCGGAAGGCCCGGAGAAAAATAAAATTCGCCGAGCTTATCAAATTATACTAGAGCTCGTAAAATGAAAGGCCATCCCTAGGGATAGCTTTCACCCCCACACCTATGTATAGGTGTGGGGGTTTATCTTTTCCTATTGACTAATGGGAGAATCTTTCGTCTGCATTGAGGACAATATCGTCCATCATCATGCCGCTCAAGAAGTACTGCGCCTCCCCGACAATAAGGACAGATCATACAGGTAGAACGGTCTATCTCATCCGCGATTTGACTCATTCCACCGTAACCATAAAAGTTGCTATTTATAATTATGAACTCCTTATGAACTGGTAGCGAGTAACACGACATTTCTAGCTGTCATCCTGAACGAAGTGAAGGATCTCTTAGGCACAAATATAGAGATTCTTCGCTACGCTCAGAATGACGTTTGCGGGTTTACTCTCTACCAGTTCTATCTTGATTGCCAATATCTATCCTGCCGAACAAGCAATTTATGGGCCTCTTCCGGGTTCCTCATTACCTCAAAAACCGCCTTCTCCATTCTTATGGATTGACTCCCCTTTATCAATATAAGGTCTCCTTCTCGTGTAAGCGGGTCAAGGGCTCTTCCGGCGGAAACCGAGTCGTCAAACACCTCACAACGCCCGGAAATTGTCATTCTGAGCTTTTGCGAAGAATCCGACCCCGTGGGTCGTCCTGAGGCATCAGCCGAAGGACCCAGAGATCCTTCACTGCGTTCAGGATGACTATCGGGGTGACGTTCGGGACGGCGGTGTAATCGGTACTCATCCGCGATAAATTTTGCTCTCAGACCAACGGTGAAAAGAACGTCCACGAATTCTGCCGCCTTGTCTCCTATCGCACGATGCGCCTGTTCGGCGTATTTCCCGATCTCGAGCATATCTCCAAGCACCGCTATTTTTCTTTTTCCCGGAAGGGCCTTCAACGTGTCGAGCGCCGCGCGCATGGATTCCGGGGCGGCATTATAAGTATCATCCAGGATAAGTGAATCCTTTATGCCTTTGAGCAGTCGAAGCCGTCCGGCAGGGGGAATATAGTCTTCCAGCGCCTGCGAAATTTCAACAAAATTCATATTCATTGTGAGCCCGGTGGCTGCTGCCGCAGAAGCAGCATAGGCGTGAGGCATGCCAAACGCTCCCCGAAGCTTAATGGGGATAACTTTACCGCCATGTTCAATTTTAAAATTTATCCCTTCAGGTATATCACCCAGTTTTGCATCTTTCGTAACTAACATTTGATAATTCACTAATCGCAAATCTGCGTGTTCCTCTGATCCAAAAGTAAATACCTTGGCGTCGGTTTTCTCCTTCATGTCATACACCGCATAATCATCGTGATTCAGAATCGCATATCCGTCTTGGGGAAGGGACGAAACGAGCTTCGTCTTTTCTTTAATCAACTCTTCCGGATCTTCAAAAAATTCAACGTGCACAGGAATATCGCCAATGGCCGTAACTATTGCGATATCGGGGCGCGCAATCGAGAGAAGATAATCCATATCGCCGGGACGATCAACGCCGTATTCGAGCACCAATACTTCTGGATAAGAAGCATGCCAAACTATTCTCCTATTCGCGCGAATTAGCCCATAGAGCCATCCCAAAATATTTTTGCCATAATGAGGAATGCCAAGAATCGTCAGCGGAAGGCCGATTTCGTTATTGTAATTTTTTTCCGCGGTACGGACGCGGTATTTCTTTTTTAGCACCGCAAACACCGCCTCACGCGTGGAGGTTTTCCCAACAGAGCCGGTAATGCCGATAATAACTGGTCTATATTTACGGATCGTCGCGCGGGCTAAATACGCCAAAATTCCTTGTAATATTGACTTGGTCATAATTTTATAGTATAATGATACTATCAAATTCCTATCCGTATGGGTAGGTCGTCCCGAGTTTGTCGAGGGATAGGGGGGTCAGGTTCCTGCCCCAGCCAAGGAGCCATTCGCTCATTTAAGGAGGTGCCGTATGGCACTCGTCGAATATCTCGAAATCCTACGCGGCCCGGATCTGCACCACCTCAACGCTTCCCTAACCGTCGGGGATCGGAGCCACCGCTTCTCTGTGACTTTCGACGTCAAACGAGCGGAGTGCGGCATGGCTGGGGAGGCTAGGATTCGTGTCAACATCAACGGCTTACGCCGCGAGGACGGAAGCGGGCACAACTGGCTGATTGATGGCTACATCATCAGCGCGGTTAATGCTAGCTACGGCCTCGACATGGCTCTCCCCGGAAATAAGTTCGATGGTTTCTACTTCACCGACGCCCGTAATGGATATATATCCACGGGGTAAAACCGTATACAGGCCCCCGGCGGCTTTACCGCGCCGGGGGCTTTCCAATTTTCTCTACCCCTCACCCGAACGAAGTGACGCTATTATCCTCTAAAATAACACGGTCGAGGCAATGCGGTTTGAAACCATCAGGAGGTGCGGCAGCATGGTTCACGCGAAGCGTGATGCCGCACCGTATGCTGAGCGAGCGAGTCGCTGGACGAGCGAGAGTGTTTCAAACCGCATTGCCGAGGGAACCGTGTTATTGCGATTCGTCCGGCGGAATTTCGTAATAGTTAAGGATATACTCCGCCAAGTCATGGAACGCGGGCGTAAGAGTATTTGCCGCAAACCTATTCCCCTTGGGTTTATTTAATTGTATCAGTACCAAAAATTTGGGATCAAACGCCGGCGCATATCCTACGAATGTATGTATTACCTCATCCGAATACCCTGGGCCGTCACGCCGCGGAATCTGCGCGGTCCCGGTCTTCCCTGCCACAAAATATCCTTTGACTCCGGCTCTATTTTCAAACCCGTTCCGCACGGCCGAAACAAGCATTTTAGTCAAAGTTTCTGCGGTTTCTTTAGATACAACCTGGCGCTCTACTTGAGGGTCTTTCTTTATCTCATTCCCGGAATCATCAATAATTTTTTCAACCACATACGGCTTCATAAGCTTCCCTTGGTTCGCAATCGCTCCAATGGCCATCGCAAGCTGGATGGGCGTTACCGCAATCCCTTGCCCGAAAGACGCAGTTGCAAAGTCAATATCACGCCCCGCTTTAAGATTAGATATGTTACCAGCTACTTCTCCCGGAAAGTCAATCCCAGTTTCTTCTCCGAAGCCGAATTTTTTAAGATAAGATGATTGGCGCTCTTGTCCAAGAGTGCGCGCAACGTATACTGCCCCGGTGTTTAACGATTTCTCAAGCACTTGCGTCATGGTCTGGGTCTTATACGCTTTCCCGTCAAAATTTCTAACCGTGTATCCTCCTATTTTTATCTCGCCCGGATCCTCATACGTTGTCTGCGGCCCCACCACACGTTCTTCCAGACCCCCGGCCATGGTAATCGGTTTTAACACCGATCCCAACTCGAACATGGATTCCACCAGCGGGTTCAAAAAGACAGAAAAATTCTTTTCTTTAGAGTATTGGTTCGGATCAAAAGATGGATTCGCTCCCAGGGCAAGTATTCTGCCGGTTTTGGGGTCTATTACCAAAATTGCCCCGGATTCCGCATCCCACTTATCTTTGACCGACTTTAAAATCTCCTCGGCTTTCTTCTGTATATTATAATCCAATGTCAAAACCAGTCGTGAACCATTTTCCGGAGGATTAATTATTCTTCGCCCGAGGGCCACCAAAAATCCGGCCGCATCTCTTATGTCCTCCCACGCCCCTCGCTTCCCCGAGAGCTCCCTCTCAAACATCCGCTCAAGGCCGTAGCGCCCTTTCTCCTCAATATCCTCCTTGCTCACAAACCCGATTGCGTGGGCGGCAAGATTTCCTTGGGGATAAACCCTTCTTTTTTCCTCCTCAAAAAATAATCCCGAAATCTTGAACTCTTCCACTCTCTTGGTTTCATTTGCGTCCAAACTTTTAATTAAAATCTCGTACGGATCGTCTTTTTTAGAAAGTTTTTCCTCGATCTCTTGCTTATCCATTTTGAACTCGCGCGAAAGAAGCGCTGCAACCGTTCCGGGGCTTTGAATCATTTTGGGAGAAGCAGCCACCGTCTTTTTGGTATAGTTGAGGGCGAGAGGTATTAAGGCCCCCTTCTTATCCTGCATAAAGATGGGGCCGCGCTCCGAATAAATTTCGGCGATGGATCGGTGTTGCCTCTCCGCAAGATCGACATATTCCTGATGAGAAACTATCTGCATCATAAAAAGACGCCCTATCAGCGCGCCGAACATCAGGAAAAAAAAGAGGAGAACCCAATTGATTCGCCTCTCTAAAATAAGCTCGAACTTACCTCTCATATTACGGTCTTACATGCAGAATCTCTGAGGCAACAATGCTTTTTTTCGCCGGCGTAAGATACCGGATGGCAGAGATATCTACCATCGATTCTAGAACATCTTTACGGTCTAGAGCAAGGTTATTATGTTTTTTATGCAAAGTTAGTTCGAGAGCCGTGAGACGATCCTGTGATTCTTCAAGCCGCCCGGAACCCCCTTGTATTTTAAATCCGAGACTTAAAGTAAGATAAAATGCGCCAAGATACGTGATAAACAAAATTCCGGTAAGGAGCAGAAGGACGGTGGTTACGCGTCCGTATCTATTTAATTCCTCAAGCCGCATGCTAAGACCTCGCATCCATCCTGCGAATCTAGAGCGGGTGAATTCTTGTTGTGCCAGAATAAGTATGGTCATCTTAGCTAAATTTTTATCGCGGCGCGCAGTTTGGCTGAACGCGCCCGGGGATTATTATTTATTTCTTCAAGTCCCGGCGAGATGGGCTTGGGGGTAATAATTTCCAGTATTCCTTCTCTTTCTTTCTGCCGGAAAAATTTCTTAACTATCCTGTCTTCCAGCGAATGAAACGATATGACAATAAGTTTTCCCTTCTTTTTTATAATGTCTGTTGCTTCAGGCAGGACTCGCTCCAAATTCTCAAGCTCTTGGTTGACAGTCATGCGCAGTGCTTGATAAGTTCTGGTGGCAGGATGCAGGCGGCCGCCTAGGAAGGCGCGGGGGACGCTTCTTGAAATAACCGCGTTAAGTTCGACTGTCGTACGAATGGGTCCTTGGGCGCGCGCTCGTACGATTCCTCGCGCAATACGCCTGGCAAAACGCTCTTCTCCACATTGCCAAAGGAGATCCGCAATTGCCTTCTCCGCCCAAGTATTGATAATTTTTTCCGCCGTAAGATCGCCATCGGGATTGTATCTCATATCGAGGGGCTCCGCCTTCAGGAACGAAAACCCTCGCCGAGATTCCTCAAGGTGATAACTACTAAAGCCGAGATCAAAAAGGATTCCAGCAATCTCACCCAGATGATATTTTCGACTATTAGATTTAACATTGACGTAGTTATCGCAGATTAATTTTATATTTTTATTTCTAAGTTCTAAATTCTTAGTTCTAAGTTCTTTTAAAAGGCCGCAGTCCCAATCAATTCCTAATAGCTTTCCCTCCGGACCGATTTTTTGAAGAATTGCTTCTGCGTGTCCTCCGCCATTTATCGTTGCATCAATATAGGTCTCGCCAGGACTCGGATCAAAGATTTTAAGCACCTCCTTCAGTAAAACCGGTTGGTGTATAATCATCGCTCTCTAATCACTCTCGAATTTATCTCCCGAATTATCCCGAATAATACTTTCATGAAGATTCGTGATAAAATTCGGGTTTGATTCGGGATTAATATAGTCCTAACTCTCCAAGCTTCTCCGCGATCATATCCCTATTTTTTTCAACTTCCGATTTATAATTCATCCAACGCTCTTCGTCCCAAATCTCAAGCCGTTCATTAACGCCCACTATCCTCGCCTTCTGCTTTAGTCCGGCGTAACTTTTCAAATAATCCGGGACAAGGATTCTTCCCAACTGATCAAACTCCACTTCAACCGCACCCGCGAACGTGAGCCGCAGAAAACTTCTGGTATCTGCCTGCCCCTGCGGGAGCTGGCTTAGTTTTTCGGTGAGCTTCTGCCACTGCGCTAAAGGATAGAGAAAAAGGCAGTTGTTAAGTCCCTGCGTTAAAATCGCGCGTTCTCCAAGCTCCTTTCGCAATTTGGCCGGGATCGCAAGCCGCTTTTTAGTATCGAGGGTATGACTATATTCTCCAATAAGCATGCCAATTTTGTCGAAATTTTGGAGCGAAACTTGTTTCGTGAACAAAATTTTGCTACAAAATTGAACACCCAGCACATAAATTGCCTGTATATTACGGGTCAAAATAAGTGCAGGGATAAATCAAGCTATACGGGTGCGAGGCGCGGGGGCGGATAGCCCAAGTCCCGCTAGAAGCGGGACTGACACTATTCGGTCAGCGCCTCGCGAAACAATATGATCTCAATTTATGTGCTGGGTAAAAGTCTTTGTTATCCACAAATCCTTTTAGTTATCCACATAATTATCCACATTTCCCCACTTCATATTTATTTTATACCACTTTACTACACATGACAAGAATTAAGCCCCGCCGGGATAAAAACAAAAAGTGGCTTGTGTAAGCCACTGCGTTATATATCATCCACAGTTTGTCCACTAGTGATCAAATGGCCGCTATTATCCACTCTGGTCCTATTTATATATTCACCACCTCTATTCCTTTTCGGCAGGCCGGGCAATCTTCTTTTCTAAATTGATCTTGCGGGTCACGGAAAACCCATGTTGCCGGGATAACGGGCAGACATTTTCCTATGTCCCATCCAGCTGGCGCGCGATTAATGCCGAATGCGGCGCCGATCACAGGATGCGAATCAAACGCATTAATTACCGCTCTTGTCGTCTTACCGGTAGTCAATACGTCATCCACTACGAGAACCCTATCATCCTCCTCAAGTACCGCATTTTTGGGAAGTTCGAATCCCCCATCGGTTTTCTTCCGAAGCGAAAGAGTCCGGATATTTTCATTTGGAAGATAGTGCGCGAGGGTAAGAAGCAGAGGCCATGCTCCGCGCTCCGGCCCGGCAAGAAGTGTCGCCGATTGACGAACGGATTCAGGCAAATTTTTATATATATGTAGTGCGAAAATGTCACAAATCTGATGATACTGAAAAGTAAGCTGCATATCGAAGAATACTAGAGTATGCAGTCCTGAAGATAAGATAAAATGGCCTTCCAGATACGCGCCGTATTTCTTAAGCAGTGCCCGGAATCTTTCTGCTTCAACATGTTCCTGCAACAAGGCATAGATATCCGATGGTAAAACTCTCATTTGTCCTCATCCTTAAAATCAAAAAGCCGAGATTAGAATATCATAATCTCGGTTATGAATCAATATGCCGCTATATATAAGTATTAAATCACTGAACTGGTGCTGACTCTCTTTTGGTTTCCCAGTTATGATGCGGCATGAGATTGTGAACGGTGTAGATCTTAATTTCGGCACCAGGAGCTCCTTGGAAGGCAACAAACGTTTCCGGAGTTCCGAATTCTATGACCCAATCTGTACAGTCGCCACACGGAGTAAAAGATTCCCGCCGAGCCGCTATAAGGATTGCTATAATTTTCCGGGCACCGGTTACATGCATAGCGCCAATCGCGTTTACCTCTGCATGTACGGCGCTCCATCGACGAGAATTTTCGATATTACACCCGGAATGAATTACCCCACGCTCGTCTAAAAGAGCAGCGCCGACTGCTGTTTTGAAAGTAAATGCGTTGGCACGACTATGCCATGCAGCGCGTGAAAGCGCTTCCCAGTCGATATTTTGCATCTCTTCTCTAAAAATAAAAAACTATCTCATAGATAGCATAATTGCTGGATAATTTCAACAATGATTTTGATTTGTTTTAATTATGGGTGCGGCAGGACTCCGCTTCACCAAGTCTGACTTGGCTTCGCTAGAACCTGTCGCTGCATCCTCACATTCGTTCGTCCTCGCTCCTTGAAACCTTGCGGTTTCAATACTTCCACCACGGGAAAACTACCGTTTTCCCGACCCCTTTCCCAGGTTCTAGTCCATCCAAAATAAATTTATCCCAAGACCATGGGGTAAATTTATTTATGGGTGCGGCAGGACTCGAACCTGCGTAGTCCGTTAGGACGTTGGGCTTACAGCCCAATGCAATTGCCGCT
>CAZPDF010000016.1:0-12019 GCA_964585475.1 uncultured Candidatus Saccharibacteria bacterium | reverse complement strand
GAACCCCGATACCTGCCTCCAAAGGGCAGTGTCCTACCGTTAGACGATCCCCCAATATTCACTTCTTCATTCTTGCCGCAAGAGCGAAATAAAAAAAATAGCGATCCAGGTCCTCCATAGTGCTGCCGTATTCTTTCCCCCCGTAGATCGCATCAGCAATCAATTCCCGCGCGCGCATTATCTCTTTCAATCGTCCCTGCCAGCGCGGATCCGCAACGGTCAAATCCATAAGCTCAAGCGCTCGCTCGATAGAGTTGTGATACGCCGTACCGTCCTTGTCTTTCCAGATGAGGGCGCGGCTGATTTCGCTCCCCACGTTTCCCAACTGTTCAAAAAGCGTAAACTTCCCCCAGCGCCCATCCGCCAAAGTTTTATGCTGCATTACCATGCACCGAAACATTCCAATATTCTTGAGAATATTGGAATGTTATTACTCCGCAACAAGCCCATTAACGATTTTGAGGATTTTTTCTCTCTCCGTTTGGCTTTCTACGCTCCTCGAACGGTTGCCCTGTGAGGGCCTGACGTTAATCATGGAATTGAATTCTATCCACTCGCTCTCGGATTTAACGGGCCAGAGATTTATTCCCCAAAGATTTTGCTGACGCGAACCATTTTCAATAAGAATCGCTTCGCCGTCCGCGTGCAAATCCCCGCCTAATGCCATCACTCCCCTTTCCACATCCACCACCGCTTTCACAAAATCGCCAAATTGCTCTTGGGCAATATTCCCAAGCTCTTTTTTGCTGATGGGTGAACTAACTATCTGTATAGTCATACCATGTTGCCCATATCCGCTTCTCGCTTTGGCTCCCTGTTGGAGATCAGTTCAATCACCGTAAGTTCAAGCGGAAGCTGGGGAATGGGAGATTTACGGAAGTGAGACATATTTTCAAAAATCACGGAAACTCCGCGGGAAAGATCTTCCGCAGAAAAATTAGAGAGATGCGCCACAATGGCTTCGTGCTCATCCGGCAATAATTCATTCTCAATGAATTTTTTCAACGCAGGGTCGGTTTTCAAAAAAAATGCGTTCCGGAAATACTGCATGAGGAGTTTTGAGAAATACGTTAAGTCATAACCGGAATCATGGATCTCCTGCACAAGAGAAAGAGCCGAAGGAGCATCTTTTCTCGCGATTAGTTCAAACATCTTTTTTGCCGATTCGCGCCTCGGAAGACCAAGAACATTCTCAACCTCCTCACGCGTAATATTTTTGTCCTCCACGGCCATTATTTGCCCCAAAATAGACTCTCCATCACGCAAAGAGCCCTCGGCGGCAAAAGCAATAAGGCGAGCCGCCTCGTCCTCAAGCTTCACACCTTCTTTTTTCGCGATTTGCGCCAAGCGATTTGCTATTTGCAAAACGCTCGGCCTTCTGAAATCGTAACGCTGGGTGCGCGAAATAATGGTTGCCGGAACTTTATCAAGTTCAGTTGTTGCTAGAACAAACACCGCGTGCGAGGGCGGCTCCTCAAGGGTTTTCAAAAGCGCGTTAAACGCCTCCTTAGTCAATTGGTGAACCTCATCAATAATGTAGGTCTTGTATTTGCCCTCGGTCGGAGAGAAACGCACGCCTTCGCGGAGTTCGCGAATATCGTCAATGCCGCGAGTGGATGCGGCGTCAATTTCAATCAAATCCAGCGCCCGGCCTTCATTGAATTTCGCGCAAAAACCGCAGGCATTGCACGGCCTACTCGCCCCTTCACAATTCATGGCCTTGGCAAGCAGGCGCGCCACCGTGGTCTTCCCTATTCCGCGGGGGCCGGAAAATAAATAAGCATGCGCCATGCGGCCCGTTTTCAGAGAATTAACCAGCGCCGTCACAACATGCTCCTGTCCCACGATCTCGTCAAAAGTTTTTGGGCGATATTTGCGATAGAGAACCAATTCGCTCATCGAGATGATGATATCATAAAATAATAAAAATAAAAAGAGGGTCGGAACGCTAAATCTTAAAAGCGAACCTTGGAAGGTTCGCCTAAATCTCGTCCTCTCTAAAACCAAGCATGGCAGGCGTATATTTGTTATTGCAGAGGGTACAGAGAATTTTCTTCTCCCCGTTCTCTTCAAAAACCACGATAAGCGCACCCTCCGGATGGAGGCCGCATCCTCCCATGGCAAACCGCCCTTCGGTTGTTTTTCCGTTGCGACGCCTCCCATCCCTTACCGCATCTTCAATCCGCTTGCGGCTCGGCCCCAGATCCGGGTTTTCCCAAGGAGGATCATTCTTCAAGTAACGCGGGTTATAACGACCACAGACGCACCTCCATCCTACCGAATATGACAAGAAGTTTACGGTTTTCGAGCAGGCCTCACATCTGTCGCCGATAAAGAGAACAAAATCCGGAGCAATGACTTTTAATACCAGCTCTTCGTGGCCGTATTCAAAGGCGTTTGATGCCATAGCCCCTCCCGTTTCTTGCTTTCTAAAAGAATAGCTTGAAAACTAAAATAAAAATAGCACATCTGGTGCTATTTTGCAATAGTTGCCCCCGCACAACAAACCCGTATGAATTTTGGCGGGTCGAGGGGTTCTCTTTTCGCGACAATGGAAGGAGCGATTTGCTTGGCTCCGAGCGATAGCGAGGAAAATCGCGACGACCCTTAGCGAGGCGGCCGCTGGAGCCGCCGAGACGTGTCGCGAAAAGAGAACCCCGAGGGTACCCGCTAAATATTCTTACGAAACACCACAAATTTATACCCCGCAAAATTCCAGACAAGAATAACGGCGGTTGCCGCGACCTTGGCGACGTTCAACCATGCCGCACCGCCAAGTAGAAAAAGCGGAGGAATATAGGTGGTAATCAAAATCACGATACCGCTATTTAGGAAAAGACCGGTAGTTGTTACCGCAAGGAACTTGGGGAAATCGTGGAAAAGTCCTTCCGGATCCCGGTCTTGGAAGACCCAGAGCTTGTTCCATAAGTATCCATTTACCACCGCAACTGAAAAACCCGGCACATTCACTCCCCCTATAATAAAACCGGCGGTGATACCGGTGAGATTGCTCAAAATATTCAAAATTCCAAAATCAATTGTAGCGCTTAAAAACCCCACGGCGGCAAATTTTCCAAATTGGGCAAAAAACGGAATCCAGCGCGAAAGAAATTTACCAAACCATACGCCGAACACGAAAACGGGCGGAATAACCAAAGGAAGTAAAGCAAGAATTAAGGGTGATTTTATGCCGACATTAAAAGCCGTCGGGATGACAAAGACGCCAGCTAAAAATCCTACCAGCGCTCCTATGGTATAATCTTGTTTTGTAATTACCGTCATTGATTATTGGTTATTGATTATTAGTTATTAGTCCCTAAGCGGCTTCGCCGCCGGGATCCCGGCTGCTTTTGCAGCCCAGGGATTACTGGTTCAACCCCTGTCTTTCTCTGAATTCTCGCTCCACTTCTTCACGGTCCCTCCCGTATTTCAGGCGCGATGTCTCTTGTATTAAGCGCGCTCGCTCCGGATTGCCTTTCTTCGGAGGCATAAGCCGGATATTGAAGGGCCTAGTGGTGGTGTTATTGATTAATAAACTAATATAGGCGTTAAAATTATCAATATTCAGCAGATCCTGCGGGGTAAAAACCGGGTCGAATTTATTTTTTAAAAATTCTGCGTCGTCCGGGCCGATGCGAAATGCTACCATTGACCCAACGTTCCCAAAAACCGCATTGCGGATCCGCTCCTCAAGCTGTTTTATAAATTGGTGGGCCACGATAAGATTCAGGCGATATTTTCTTGCTTCCGACAAAATTTTCTCGATTGAATCCGTGGTGAAATTCTGGAATTCGTCAATATAGAGATAAAAATCTCTACGCGCCTCAATATCCGGAGTATCCACCCGCGAGAACGCGGCGTTCAAAATTTTAGAAACCATGATCATCCCTAAAAGACTTGCATTTAATTCCCCGATGAGGCCTTTCGAAAGATTCACGAGAAGAATTTTTTTATTATCCATTACCTCGCGGAAATTAAAAGATGATTTCTGCTGGGTGATAATGGGACGCAAATACTCGTTTATAAGAAAGGGGGCGAATTTGGAGGTGATGTAGCCCGACATATTGGGAAGCGCCCATTCGCCGGACATCTTTTCGGCCTCAAATCTCCAGAAGCGGATAATCTCGGGGTTGGTTTCCCTTGAAAGCTTGTCGTCCCTATATGCTTTGTCCGCAAAAACGCGCGAGATCTCGGCAATAGTCGGAATTTCGTTTTTATAGTCGTCCAAGAGCAACATGATGGTATTTTTGAAAAACTTCTCGAAAATTGGGCCGAAGGCCTCCGGAATATCCTTATAAATCGTGCGGATAATCTTATAAAAATCGTCAATGACGAATGTTTTCTCCTGCGGTTTATCCGGGTCAATTTCCAAAATATTCATGCCAAGAGGGCGCGCAATGTCTCCGGGATTAAACAAAATGACGTCACCCGCCCGCTCCTCGGGAACAAAACCAAGAACGTCTTCAATCAGATCACCGTGCGGGTCAATTACGGCAACGCCCTCGCCCGCCAAAATATCTTGCTCAATCAAACCCTTAAGAAAAGACGTTTTGCCGGTGCCGGTTTGCCCTATAGTGTAGAGATGCCGCCTGCGATCATCCCGCAACATCCGCACCATTCTTTCTTCTCCGCGATACGTGTTCTTCCCAAGAATTGTCCCAACTTTCGGAAGATTGGTCGGCGGCTCGCTGGATTTGGCGCGAAGCATGTGGACTTTGGGTGCTGCGGTAGTGGACAGCGGAAAATGATAAAGACTCGCAAGTTCTTCCGTTGACATAACCATGGCCTGATGGTTATTAAACATCCTGAATGAGAATTCAAAGATGAGGCGCTTGAGCGATCCTCCGCCTACCCGGATGGGTTTTAAAGAATTAAGGTCCGGGGCGGTAAACTGGACGAAAGAGGACTCAACCTCCTGCAAAATCTGCCCGGCCCTCTCCCCCGAATCGGCCGAAGCAAGCAAGCGAACATTCACGTCAAAAAGGACTTTCGACGCTTTTCCGACCACCGATTTCACCAGTTCCTCGTGATAGGGAGTAACCACTTTGCGCTCCTCCTCTTTCATCTTCTTCTCCTCCGGTTTTTCTTTATAGGATGGGGAGAAAAGCTCCATTGCTATCTCGCCCAAAAAAGAAAGGGTCTCATTTTTTTTGGCGCGGGCCACGGATTCATTGAAATCGTGCCCTTTCTGCACCTCGCGAGAAACCTTCGATGCGGAGCGCTTAAAATTGGTCCGATGGGAAGAACGAATAAGGATCTGCACCGCCGCGCCTTCCCCCTCATCCTTTAGTTTAGACAACGCCGTAAGGATCTCGCCCAGGGGATCGGCTTCAAGTTTCTGATAGGTCCGGAAGGGCAGTAAGGGGTTATTGGTAAATTTGAGGTAGGAGCCAACCGCAGAACCATGCGGGTTAAAGATATTATAATCCTTGGATTTTAAAACTGAGGCCGTAGGATAGAGCCCATGGATCTGTTTTTCTACCACAGCTTCATAGGCCCTCGGGGCCCCCAGATAAAAATGTATGTCTTCTCCAGCATGATCAACAGCAATCTCAAGAGCCAAATACGGCTCGCCGTACGCAATCTTTTTCCAGCCGCTCGCATGAAAATTAGAAAACGAGGTAAGCAGCTGTTCGGTAACGGCAACTGACTCCTTTTCCTGCTTTTGCTTATCCCCTTCTTTAGGCGTCTCGCGCGGAACCTTAATTAAAAAAAGAGTCATATTAAGGGCGCGCGAAATTCGGCCGTGGGTGCGGTAACGCGAAAACACCGTAAAACCGGCCGCTCCGAGAACCAAAATTAATAGAAAGGCAAAATAAAAGGCCATTGAGATTATGTTACCTGTTCCAACTTTCCTTCTGCAATCAAATGATCGTATAACTCATCCACCATAACATCGTGGAAAGCATCAATAAGCGCGGCATTTTCGGTGGCTTTGGCAAGTTTGATGGCTTCGTCCAGCGACTTCTCAAATGCCAAACGCACCAATTCGTCTACTTTCGGCTTAAGTTCGGAGGAAGCGTACGAACTCGGCCCTGCCGGTGGCGGAGTTGAGGGCGTAGCTTGAGCCGGCGGCTGAAAAGACACGGGAGCTGCTCCGGGAGTTGCGGCAATCCTCTCTTTCATCACTTCCCGCAGAATCTCTTTAGGGTGCGGCATCTCCTCGATCTCTCCCTCCTCATGTTTTGATTGCAAAACGGCCCGCTTTTCGGCGAGAGCCCGCTCAAGCTCTGCGATTTCTTTCTCGATATGCTGGGGGATTTCGGCCATTTTCCTTTAATACCAGTATATTATAATGAATCAGATGAGTAAAAGAGCGGCAATCCTCACCCTTTTTACGGTGCTCACCCTTGGAGCTTTTTTTAGATTTTATCAAATCACCGAAATTCCGCTCGGGTTATATCCGGACGAGGCCATGAACGGAAATAATGCGCTTGAAGCCTTGGCTGGAGGCGACTTTAAAATTTTCTATCCCGAAAATAACGGCCGTGAGGGACTGTTCATAAACATGCAGGCGATCTCGCTCTGGATTTTTGGGAATGAACCGTGGGCGCTCCGGGTGGTGAGTGCTCTATTTGGAACGCTTACGATATTGGGGCTCTACTTGGTAACCAGGGAGATTTTTAGCGCCTTTTCTTTACGAAATACGAATAAATACGAATCTACGAATTCGTACATTCGTAAAAATTCGTATTTCGTAAATCCAGAGGCGATTGCCTTATTATCTACGTTTTTTCTCGCCACGAGTTATTGGCATATCAATTTCTCCCGCATCGGATTTCGCGCAATCATGATTCCCTTTTTTACTACATTTGCCGTGTATTTTCTGCTCAAGGGGTTACGGCTTACCACATATTCTTCGAGCGAAGTCGAGAAGCTACCTAATGAAAAGTTCTCGACAGGCTCGAACAGTATTTATTATCTTATACTCGCAGGAATTTTTGCCGGACTAGGTTTTCATACATATATTGCTTTTCGGTTTATGCCTTTTGTCTTCGCGGTGCCGATTTTGTGGTATTTGTGGCGCACTTGGAAACCCCGTTTCCACTTGGAAACGGGGTTTCCAAGTATCTCTTGCCTACCGTGCGCTATACTGCTATTCATATTTGTCACTTTTGTCGCGGCGCTTCCTATCGGTTACTACTTTTTACAAAATCCGCAGGATTTTCTTGGAAGAGGAGCACAGGTCTCCATTTTCTCTGGAGAATCCCCGGTCCTCGAATTCGCCAAATCAAATCTTGCCACTCTCGGAATGTTTTTTTACCGGGGTGACTGCAACTGGCGCCATAACTACAGCTGCAAACCGGAATTACATCCTCTGGTGGCGTTATTCTTTGCGATGGGCCTTGTTGCCGCTGTACAAGGGTTTTTAAAACGCAAAACCCATGATAATCGTCATCCTGAGGAGCGAAGCGACGAAAGATCTCCTAGATCCTTCGCTACGCTCAGGATGACTTTGGCGTCGGCAACTCTCCTTGGGTGGTTCATTTTCATGACGCTTCCTGCCACCCTCACCCGCGAAGGACTTCCCCACGCCCTTCGCTCCATCGGCATGATACCTCCGGTTATGATTCTCTCGGGGCTCGGCGCATTCCTGTTTATTCAAAAAATTCTTGGCTGGTTTAAAGGGCTGGAAATAAAATTTTCTGCGCTGGGGGAGCAAATCGCGCGAATCAGGAGGGAGGTTCGAATACTTTTTATTGCAGCACTGCTTCTCATACCCCTTAATACATACCGAAACTATTTTCTTCTCTGGGCGCATAACCCCAACACCTATTTCTCGTTTGCAACCGACATCCGGCATCTCGGAGAATATTTAAACAACCTCCCGCGGGAGACAAAAAAATATGTGGCGGTAAATCTTCCGGGGGTCGAGGTCCGAGGAATCCCGATGAGCGCGCAAACCGTAATGTTTATGACCGATACCTTCGGAGAAAACGGGCGTCTAAATAAAAATATACAATACCTCGTGCCACCTTTTTACAATCTGCCCGAGATTCAAAAAAACGATAAAGCGGTCATCTCTTTTCTCAACGGGAGCGACCGCGAACTCATGCGCCAATTTAGAGAAAAATATCCTTGGTTGAAGACCAAAGCGCCGGGGGATTTCGTAATCTTGGGGACGGAATAGCATAGATGACAATGCGGGTCAGCACATAAAAGTTAAGGAGCGGTGCTCGAGAGAGCTACCGCTCCTTTGTTTCTTTCTCCGCCTACACGAAAAGCGGTGGATCATCATCATCCTCGCGCGTCCGCCGGTGCTCCTGATAGATCCGGAAAAGTCCGACGAGCATCGCGGCCGCAATCGCCAGGCCTGCGATGAGATACGGGAAGCCGTACTCGAAAGCCCGTGCCGTCGCGAAAATCTGCGGTTCCTCCATCAACGATCACCCCCTTCTTTCATGAATTTACCGCAGAGTTCCCGGTACGGCCGATCTTCCGGGAGCCCGTGTTCACTGCGCCACCTGTTTTCAAGCTCTTCGGCCTTAAGCTCGAACAGGCACTCCTCCCGCGAGGTCTGGGGGTCTTCACCCCGCGAGCGTTGGAAAACGTGCGTGAGTTCATGCACGAGGTCCTCATCTCTCGCGCAAGACCCGAGAACGATCGTGCCATGAGACCCGATGCTCGGAATAAACGAGGCGCAAGCCATGCCGCCAAGACGAGCACTGATTTCCGGCGTCATTGGCGCAATCGCTGGGAGATTCTGCGGAACGGCCCAGCCCGTGGCCGTCGCGATCCAGAGGACCAAAGCCGGAACCATATGCTCCATAACGCTACCTGCCTTTCCGGAACCAGACGGACAGCGGTCCATCTTTGTAGCTGTCGAACTTAACTCCCTGCGCCTTCTCGGCCTCTCTCACGATCGCTTGTGCGATCACGAGGCCAACCTTGGCCACGTCCGGAATGTCTTCGAGCTCAACGCCGAGCGAGAGCTCCTCCTTCAAATCCCCTACCAGGAGGAAAACCTTGGGGACTTTCCGGCGTGCTCCGCGAACTTCGACGATGCGGAAAAATGCATCGTCCGGAATCTCCGCCTTACTGATTTTCATCGTTTTCCTCCCGTGATATAATGGGTTTAGGCCTAGGACTCAAACTACTTATCCTATTATATCATAAAAAATGACGGAAGTCAACAAAAAAATTGAGGTAAAAGCGCTGCTTATTCTTGGGGTCGCTTTCGCTCTAATGCTCGGCTCCATATGGAATGAATCCGCAACTATGGATGAATTGGCCCATATTCCGGCTGGATTCGGCTATGTCACCCAACGCGACTTTCGCCTTAACCCCGAGCATCCCCCGCTTCTTAAAACCCTCTCCGCAATCTCCGCTCAAATTTTCGTAAGGCCTCATTTCCCCATTGACACTCCATACTGGAGAGACGACGTAAATGGACAGTGGGCGCAGGGTGCCAAATTTCTCTATGAATCGGGGAACGACGCAGACCGCATCATTTTCTGGTCGCGCATTCCAATGATTCTTCTCTCCATAGTTTTTGGCTGGGTTATTTTCTGGTGGACCCAGCGCAAATTCGGAAGAAATGTTGCTCTGCTTACTCTTTTACTTTATGCCTTCTCGCCAACGGTTCTTGCCCATTCGCGCTACGTCACCACCGATCTTGGAGCCGCTTTCGGATTTTTTATAGGAATTGCGGCATTCCTTGCTTTTCTTGAAGTCCCCTCTTGGAAAAATGTTGCTCTAGCCGGTCTTATTTTTGGGGTGGCACAGCTTTTAAAATTCTCGCTGGTTCTCTTAATCCCGTTCTATGCCGTTCTGCTTATTGCCTGGGTGCTTGTATTGCCGAAATTGCATTGGCATGAACGCTGGCGCGTACTTATAAGGATGACAGGAAAAACGCTCGTCATCGGCGTAATCGGATTTGCGCTGATCTGGCTCGCCTACGCAGTCTTTGTCTCGAATTACCCGCCGGAGCGCCAACTGCATGACACAGAATTTCTGCTCTCCTCTTACGGTTTCCGGCCGATAGTAAATTTTGATTTGGCGCTCACCAAAAATCCAATTACGCGTCCCATAGGGCAATATCTTCTTGGCGTGCTTATGGTAAATCAGCGGGCCGCCGGAGGAAATACCGCCTATTTTTTGGGTGAAGTATCAGCCGAGGGGTCTCGGGCTTATTTTCCGCTTCTTTATATGCTAAAAGAGCCGCTGGCTTTCCACATTCTCTCCCTGATTGCGCTATGGTTTGCGCTATGGAAAATTTTAAAAGGATATTCTTCGAGCGAGCATCGCGAGTCGAGAAGCTACCTTAAGGAGGGGTTCTCGACAAGCTCGAACAATAATATCGTTGAGCGTATGCGCTCGTGGATTCATGATCATTTCGCGGAATTCTCTTCAATTCTTTTCATTTTCTTTTACTGGTCGGTCTCTATGGCGTCGCCCCTGAATATCGGGGTGCGCCACGTCCTGCCGACTTTCCCATTTCTTTATATCCTTGTCTCGCGGCAAATCGCGGAGTGGCTTCGGTGGCACGACTTAACCGATCCGCAAACTTGGCTTGAGTGGTTTAAAAACATCTACCAGCTTTATATTAAATCGATTCCTAAATATCTTCTTGTTTTCGTATTGCTCCTATGGCTCATATACGATACGCTCTGGATCTATCCGCAATTTATGGCCTACTATAATGAACTCGTGGGGACAGCAGATGGATATAAAATCGCGGTGGATTCGAATTACGATTGGGGACAGGATTTGAAACGTCTGGCTGACTACACGGAAAGAAACAACATTGACAAAATCGCGGTGGATTATTTCGGCGGAGGAAATCCCCGCTACTATCTTGGCGATAAATTTGAGCCCTGGTGGTCCTCTAGAGGCCCCGCGTCAGGGTGGTTTGCGATATCGGCTACATTCCGACAAGGGGCATTTGGTACGCCTGCTCCGGGATTTATACGGAAACCGGAAGACTCATACGAATGGCTTAAGCCCTACCCGCCGGTGGCAAGGGTTGGATACTCTATATTTATTTATAAACTTCCCTAAAATAATATTCTTCGAGCGAAAATATTCTTCGAGCTTGTCGAGAACGGTTCGACAAGCTCACCGCAGGGATACATTATTGTTCGAGTGAAGCCAAGTCAGACTTGGCGAAGTCGAGAACATTCATTATGAAGCCTCCATGGAAATGGTACGTATATATCATTGAGTGCAAAGACGAAACTTATTATACAGGTATGACTTGGAAACCAGATCTCCGCTGGGCCCAGCATCTTTCCGGATTTGGTTCAAAATACACAACAAAGCATGGGGTAAAAAAATTAGTATATCTCGAAGAACACGAAAATTTGGAAGAGGCAAGAAGATGTCGTGGTTCAATAGCTTGGAATACCCCTCTGGTAAGATATGGGTATGCCATACACATCAAATCCGCGTATAGAGCGCGTCCGCATGGAAGCGGTGCGCATGGTTCAAAAAGGACATAGTACTCCGGAGGTTGCCCGTCATTTCGGGTATTCACAAAGTGCGATTGTAAAGTGGGTGGGACGCGCTCGCTTTCTTCCTCAAAATGCGCATCTAATTCCAACCAGATCCTCGCGTCCGCACCACCACCCGAATGAATTGCCATCGTACCTTGTGTCAACGATTCTCAGCTACAGGGCAGAACGAGATCAATGCGCGGAGATTCTGCATCATCGGCTCCTGAATGACGGATTTAGGGTGAGCCTTTCCTCGGTAAAGCGGGTGCTGAAAAGATTCGGGTGCAGCCGGTATTCTCCATGGAAGAAATGGCATCAGTATCCACCACGGCCTCTTCCGGAAATGCCCGGTATTCTCGTAGAAATTGACTCAGTTCATGAAGGGCCGCCGCAGGACAGAGTAAGCGCCCTTGCCCTGATTGATGTGCATTCCCGCTGGGGATATGCAGAGCCGACATGGAGGGCGACGAGTCGAGCTGCGGCGCGGTTCGTATCTCGCGCCAAAGGAACTGCTCCATTCCCATTTCGTACTATTCAAACAGACCACGGTTCAGAATTTTCAAAGTGGTTTACCAAAGTAGTTG
>CAZPDF010000015.1:0-12490 GCA_964585475.1 uncultured Candidatus Saccharibacteria bacterium | reverse complement strand
GGCACAAATATAGAGATTCTTCGCTACGCTCAGAATGACGTTTGCGGGTTTACTCGCTACCAGTTCTAATTCAAGAGTGGAGCATATTGAATTTATCCACAGGCAGAAAATGCCTTTTTGTTTTATTATGTAACTAGACCTTTTCCACGGAGAGCGCGGTGTTAAATTCCGCAGAGGAGAAGACAAATCAGGCGCTGCATTTTTTGAAAAAGCGGTGGAGCGAAATTATCGCCTTCATTCCCGCCCAAAAAAACGGCGAACTAGATACATTCCACACCGATTTTCTTATACTTCTCCGTTCAAAAATGTCGCTGCAGCTACAAGTTAAGTCCACGGAAGAAAGTGCGGCAACACATACCAAAAAACACCAGTTTATCGTGGCGCTGGTGGTCCAGCCAAAAGATTCTGTCGAGGAAATAGCCGCCCGCATCAAGACCCTGATCCTTGAATGTTACCAAAATATAACCGCTTCCATGCCGACTTGATCATACACGTCCAAAAGAAAACCTCCGGTGATACCGGAGTTTTATAATCTCTGACAGAAGACCACGGGCTCGCCCGTGGGGTCTCTATAATGCGCCTTTTTCCCGAAGCATCCGCATAAACTCCTCATGCTCCCCTTCTCCTGACGGAGGCAAAATCCCGTGCTCTTTGAGAAACGGCAGAAGTATGAGCTCGCCAGCCGCCTCTCCTGCCCCCAAAAGTTCGGAACGCGCTTCACGGGTGGGTGAGCCATAGTCTTTCTTCCTATCCTTTTGGAAAATGCTTATATTAGCAGGGAGGGTCAAATGACAGACGGAGATCTGGCTCTTACTATAAAAAGAATAGTTTTGATGTTCTCTAAGTAGCGCCTCTCGTATATCTTCCGGGATCCGGGGTTGAGAGAGTAACCCCTCAATTTTCTCAAGAATTTCAAGGTTACGATTAGTACGGGCTACTTGCTTAAACTGGAAATCCGATGCGCCATTATGCCTCATTTGAGAATAGCGAACGTCAATCTCTCCCAACGTTTCAAGAGGCGGAACGCGCGGCAGTTCGTAAGGAAGGGATTCAAGAGCAATAATCTTTGAGAAGCCGCGCTCAACCGCAAGCCGGATGGGAACATCAATGCTAAGACCGGAGTCAACGAACTGATAATCCACGCCTCGGAAGGAACACCGGATGGGCTTAAAGAAAACGGGCATACGCATGGAGCCGATAGTTACGTTTCGCAAAAATTCTGCAGTCATCCCTTCATCCTTATTGGAAAACCAAAGAACCTTTCCGCTCAAAAGATCCGCCACCGCAAGCCAAAGGCGAATCGGCGATTCAATTATGGCCTCAAAATCCACCTCCCGGTCAATAATCCTGTCCAGCTCATCTATTTTGAAAATTCCGGGTGCTCCCAGGATCGGCAAACGACATTTCTTTATTGGTTCGAAGACTAATTCGCGGAGATTCCTCTTGAAAAGTTTTTTGGGGGTTATCTCAAACCAGACGGGTTCAAGGCGTTTGGTTTTCCGGAGCATATAGGCAATTGCGTCAGGACCTCCGCCGGAAATAGCCCATATGTCGGCTGGGTAAACATCTTTTTCCTCAAGAAGTATAAGAGGACATATCTGGGACATCGTATTATATACTCCGCCACTCTCAACCAGAGCAAGGTCTTCGATAACCCGCACCCTCATCACCCCCCCAGAAATTTAATCAGAATGTAAACAAGCTACCTTCCTATTAGCACACCTTCTTCATAAAAGCAAATCAGCCTCTGGGACGTGAGGCTGATACCGTGGTGGAACTGCCGAATCATTTATGCGGCGTGCTACCGCGCCAAAAAGCTCCACCACGGCTTTTTAACTGTCAGGACCAAACCACTTTTCATAACCTCGATGGTAAGCGTCATGCGGACCGGGATCAAGAAAAAAAGTTTTACTTTCTTCCGCCCGGTTACCTCGTAGCGCTCCTCCGCGAGTCCCAGGGCTCCTGCCGCAACCGGAGTGATGAATTCTATTTCCTCAACGAGATTTTGCGCGAGAAGCGCACTGGCGATTTCCGCCTTTATTTTTTGCTCCTGCAAAATACGCGTCCGCAGTTCTTGGATCTCACTCCCCAAAGCCGTGGAGCCTTCTAACGCCGGGGTCTCCCCCGACAAACCGGGTCCGGTAGTTTCCGTGGGGGAAGATGGGGTTCGCTGGGGAAGAGAAGGGACAGGCAGAGGTTTTGATTTAATAGACGCCGGTGGGAAAATCGGGGGCGATACTGGAGGAGGCGGAGGCAACGGCGCCGGCACTGGAGCGGGGGGCAATAAAGAAATTGCTCCCTCGCGACGCACCGTAAGGATTAAGGCCTTTCCACGAGTCGCGTCATACAGTCCATCGCTTTTACGAATCGGCAGAAGCGTTAAAGTTATACTCTGATTGACAATCCCTTTGTTGACGAAATAAAACTTGGCCGCGCCGGAAGCGGTTAAGGGACTGGAAAAAGCATGGATATTGCAAGGAAGAGGCAGGAGGACTTCGGCGGATGAGGTTGCACTGACGTTTTCCGCGCAAGAAATTATAAAATTCACACCGGAAGAATTCTCCGTAATCCAAGTGAACGAAAGTCCTTCGCCGGAATTTACCGTGGTCGTTGACGCCGTAAAGGACGTAACCGACGGATCAGGAATGACGTCAGAAGCGACGGTAAGAGTAAGGGACGCCGAGTGGATGCCGTCGTAGCTCCCTTGAGAAATTGCCGGAAGAAGCGTTACCGCATAGGGCAGGGAGGATCGTGAAGAATTGGTCAAATTTAGCGTAAGCGAACTATTTCCGGAAAGATCGGTGGAAAAAACGGGTTTGCCGCAGGGCATAAAGGCCGAGGCGGTGTAGCTCGGGGATGATACGCGAATTTCGTCCCGGCACTCAAAGTTAATGTTGACGCCATCAAGATCCGGTGAGGTCCAGTTAAGGGTAATGGCCTGTCCGGGGATCGTGATGGCCGGATTTGCGGTGAAACTTGTAATTGGCTGGGGGCTTGTGCCAACCGAAACGGTTGCGCTGCGCGCGCCGGGACTATAATCAGCTCCCAATAAATCTTTCGGGGTTATGCGTGCGGTGAAACTTTTTGTGCCGCCGCTGACATTGGCAATAATTAGCAGACGTGAATCAATCGGGGTCAGGGAGGAAACCGGTGTATCGCACGTAAACATCGAGCCGTTCTGATTTTTAAACTTAATGCCCGTGCTGCAGAGGACCTGAAAAGAATATCCTCCCCCGTTGGCGATCTGCCAAGAAAAGCCCACCGCACCCCCTGAATTTATCGAACTTGAATCTACGTTAAAATAACTGACCGAGGGACTTTGCGCGAGCGCAAAAAGCGGAAAAAGCAAGAAAGCAATAGCAAGAATTGATTTCATATATTCTATTATACCGGTATGAGGCATAAAAACTAGCGCACTCTCAAAATCCGCCAAGTCTAGCTTGATGGATGCTTAAATTCCGCCGTAGCTACAAATTCTTTGAAAAGAAAAAGCTCTAGCATCCACGACAGATGCTAGAGCAGTTTGAACTCCTTCTCCGGTTTTCCGAAAACCTCAAGCGTTTGCTTTACCGAGACATGAACGGCAGCACGAAGTTTAGATGGACTTCTCGTGAGTGGGCGTATACCCATCTCCGGAGGCCATAACACGCCAACGTTGATTTCGTTACAGTCTTGGATGTAGTTCATGTCTTCCGGGAACCGCTTATGCCGTGAGACGATGGCCGCCCGAAGAAACGCGGGTAAGTTACGAAGTGCAACAGCGGCAAACACACGGCCTGTTAACTCCCGAAACAGCTGTGAACCGAAGCGGGGTGGACGGTTCGGAAGAACAAGAACGTCGGTTGGCTTAAACTTCTCGCACACCTCCTTGATGGGACAAGGCAACGATATGCCACCGTCATAGTAAGATCGTTGATTGATCTCTACTGGCGGGTTGTAGCCAAGCGGCATTGCCGAAGAAGCTTCAATGGCGGCGATGACGTCCGGTGTCGCACTCTTTGCGTTAATCAGTTCTCCGTTGCCCGTTTCTGCGTTCGTGACACCCACAAAGAATTTCGAGCGAGACTTCTTGATCGCCTCCGTGTCCATCTTTGTTCTTCCACGACGCATCACTTCACTTATGAGACCTACGTCTATGATCTTCTTAGCCCGCAGATAGTTGATGAAGCGTGTACCGGAGAACTCGGTGTAATAAATGGATGCGCTGAGAAGCGCCTGCTTTTCTCCGGCAAGGAAGTACCCACCGATCCCAGCGCCTGTTGATACTCCAACCACTACATCGAATACGTCCGAAAAGCCGAGGAGGTGGAGAGCAATGGTCGCTCCGTTACCATAAACCCCAAGGTTTGCACCGCAAAGAATCAAGAGTGCGGTGCGAATATCTTCATGCTTCTTATCGCCATTTCGGAGAAGTTGATTTTTAAGGAGCAGGTTCTGGACGAGTTTTGAATCGTGCTGAAGCACCATTACTCTCACCTCCTTTCATTTGGTTCCAGATTCGTTACTAGAAACATCAGTAACACGAATAGAGAGATAAATCAAGTTTTGAAAACGGAAACCCAAACGGTTTCCGTTCCAAAAAACAGTATGGAAAAATTTTCTTTTCCCGAAAAACTGTAGCAGTCTTTATCGGCGCGGCGATAAAGCCAATCTGCGGGAGAAACGTTTAAGCGCTGAGCGATATGATCGAAATTCGTCAAAACTAAAATCATAGAGATTGATCCGCACGATCTTTCCACTCTTATCATAATCCAGCACTACGTTGCCCTGCATATCAGAATCAACGCTTTTTTCCCTACCAATTTCTACCGAAAGAACCCGGCCACCCTTATCGTATACTATCTTAATGGAACGCTCTTCTAAACGCTTACGGGCATGGGGTTTAATAACGTAGTGCATAAATTATATTCTACGAATGCGGCCAGGGAGAATCCCGCCACCAAAATTTCGGCTGCTGCTTCAGTTACCATTCGTGCTCAGACAACTACCGCTATATATTCGGCTTTATCTCGCCGGCTTATTCATGGCAACAGCTAAGGGCCGAAATTTGGTGCGGGACAGGTCGAACCCCTTCTTATCCTTGGCCCGGCAGTAGAAGTGCGACTGTTTTTCAATGCGGTCAGCGAGAATCGAACTCGCGCCTGCTCCTTGGCAAGGAGCCGTCCTGCCACTAAACTATGACCGCAAAATTTTATTGTCGCACTTTCACTACCGGGCTTGGCAAGGACGCATATTAGCCGGTATACGATGGCCGCAAAATAAATGCCGGGTCCCAGAGTCGAACTGGGCACGCCTGCCTCTTCAGGGCAGCGCTCTACCGCTGAGCTAACCCGGCTTATATTTTATTTCCACGCTCTCAAGATTTGAGTGTATGATTTTGTGGTGGTGCGGGCAAAGTCAAGATTGAGGAGACGCGCGATTTTTCGAATATTTTTATGCGACGCCTCAACCTCGACAAACTTCATTCCCCGAACCGTATCAAGTTCAACGTGTCCATTCCATAAATTCCAGTGTTCGCGATGCTTACTATACTGAAAGTAAATTTTGCACCCGAGTTTCTCAAGAATATACCGTATCACGACCGGATTATCGACCTCCGCCTCATTTTCATAGGCAATCTTTACTCCCCGCTCAATATGTTTCCCCTCTTTTAAATTTAAACGTGCGCGATCACTTACTTTGAGACGCAGGCCGCTGTCGTTTTTAAGAAAAATGCGGTCTTTGGTGTCGAAAAACCAATTCTTTTCCCGGCCTTTCCAGACGAGTTTTGCTCCCAGTGACTTAAGTTTCTTACGAATTGGGGCAAAATCTTTGACGCGGAATTTGAGTTCAATCTCCTTCTTCATTTCTTTACGAAATACGAATCAGTACGAATTTACGAATTCGTGCATTCGTTAAAATTACGCTATCCAAGTCTGACTTTAATCACTACTTTTACTTTCCGCGAAAAAGTTTTCTCATTCTTTAGCCTCCGGAATTCCTTTGGCTGTTTTTAATTCTCCCTTGGCAAATTTTTTCCCGGACTTTTTCAAGTCCTGCAATCTTTTTTCCGCATCAGCAAGTTTCTGCCTATTCGCTCGTTGATAGTCCAAAAAGTCCGCGAAATGCCTCGGGGGTCCGATAATAAACCCTACTGAGACTAAAGCCAAATTCAAGATCTGCCCTCCGCGCTGGATTACGCGCCCTACTTTATACAGCGCCTTTTCTACTTCGGGCTCTTCTTCGGAAAGTTTCCTTAATTCCTGCACTGATTCTAGTGCTCGATCATAATCTTCGGCAGTCGGCTCCAGGTGCTCGAAATGCTTCTGCCATGGCAAAAACCCTCTAGTTTCTCGGATTATTTTCCCAGACTCAGGGTTTATTCCTAAAGATGCACGAAGCATATTGGCTTCCTCATGCGCTTCTTCTTCGCTAAGACGAGTGTCTACGGCCTTTTGCTCTGGTTTAAAAGCTTCGGGACTATTTTTCATGTTTTTGTTACAGATTTAATTTTAATCTAGCGACCTTTTAATAATGTTAACGTTTTTAAATAAATCCTTCAAGGTTTATCTAAACTCGTACGTTATGGTTACCGTCGCCCGTATCTCCTGCTCGCCGGGTTCTACCTGCGGGGCCGGAGCAACGTCTCCGCCAAAACCACCTTTGGCTTCAAACGCCCGCGAATATATGGGAAAACCCCCGCCTGATTCGGAAAAAGAAACAATCTTGCCCAGCCGCACTCCCAAATCTTTGGCAAGGACGCCCGCTTTTGCTTTGGCATCCTCAATTGCTTTTTTGCGGGCCTCGGCTTTTACTTTCTCCTCGTCGTCAACTTGGAAGTTGATGGAGCCAACTTCATTGGCGCCGTTGGTTACCACTCCCTCAAGCATATCATCCACTTTTTCAAGATCCCTGACTTTTATTTCGATCGTGTGGCGAACTTGATAGGACGAGATCTCCGGAGGTCGATGCGGAGGACAGGGGAAACGCAAACACGGCGGGTAATCTAGATATTGATATTGCGGGGAGATATAATATCCAGCTGTTTTCAAATCTTTCTCGGCAACTCCCGCCCCCTTGAGGAACGACAACACTGCATTGGAGCGGCGCGTATTCTCAAGCTGAGCGTCTCCGACTTTTTTAGATTCAGTGAGGATACTTACGCTAAATACGGCAATATCCGGCCTCACCGCAACTTTCCCTTCTCCGGAGACGCTGATTTGCCTTACGCTCGACCTATCACGAAACTCCTTCCATCCGGCAACGCCGTACCATAAAGCGACCGCGAATAACACGAGCGTGAGGCCAGTTAATATCGGGGTCGTGTACCACCCGAAATACTTTTTAATACCGGGCAAATATTCTTGTAGCTGATCCATAATAAAATTTATTTAATTGGTAATCACTTGGATTCTAAGACCAATATTTTTCTAGTGCTCTGAAGAAATCACTATTTTCGTATACTTCTTTATAACTATCTCTGCTCACCCAGTGATACTTGTCATGTTCATCACTTAATTTTATCTCACCCGAAACGTACCTGCACCGGAAGCCCACAAGATACACTTTCTTTCCGTAATTTCTATGCCGCGGGTCGCGAAATTCATTATACCAAACAGTAAACGGTTCCCCGACCTCAATCTCTAATCCGGTCTCTTCCCGTACCTCGCGTTTCAATGATTCGCTGAAACCTGTTTCGCCTTGCTGTATTTTACCTCCCGGGAAATCAAGCCCCTCTATCGGGTCATTCAAAACAAGAACTTGGCCGTCTCTTCCAATAAACGCCTTCTGGCCTACGCAAAACAACTCATCTTCTTTTTGCTCCATAATGCGCGGGAGAGGATTTGAACCCCGTACCAGAGCGCTTCGCGCACGGTACGGGGCAGGCCTCCACGCCAGATGCCCAGGGCGGGATTTGAACCCGCACGCCATTGCTGGCATAAGGCCCTCAACCTTACGAGTCTGCCAATTCCTCCACCTGGGCAAAGTTTATTCCGGTTTTACTTCTTCCACTGCCTCTGATAGGGGCGTTTCTTTTTCTCTCCATATCTGTTTCATTTTCTTTCTCACTTCCCGAGCCGCTTTTTCGCGGATGTAATAAAGCTTGGCGCGCCTGACTTTGGAGCGGCGGATAACTTCGATCTTCTGAATGGTCGGCGAATGCCACGGATAAACCCGTTCAACTCCAATCCCATCCACAACTTTACGGACAGTAAAAGTCGAAGAAATTCCTCGGCCGTGTTTTCTCGCAATAACCAGACCCTCAAAAGCCACCACCCGCTCCTTATCCCCTTCTTTAATTTTCTGGTGGACGCGAACAGTAGCGCCCGGATTAACAATCGGGAGATCGGAACGAAGATATGTTTTTTCGATTGCGGTTACGCTCATAAATGCAACCTTATCACAGAATTTGGCCCTCCGCAAGTTTAAAGTCTATCGGGCTTTCGACTTCGAAATGCATCTTTCGCCCCTCCGGATAGCTAAAAGATATTGACTCCGCATGAAGTAACTGTCGCGCCGCGCCTCCGGGACAACAGACATTCTTTCCTCCGTAAATCTTATCGCAGGCCACCGGGTGGCCGATGGCCTTCAAATGCACTCTAATTTGGTGCATTCTGCCTGTTTTCGGCTTCAACTCAAGAAGTGAAAAAAGATCTCCGCCTTTTATAACGTGATACTCCGTCACCGCCTCGCGCTCTCCTCGGATCCGTCCTCGTCCCGATACAACTCCGCGTTTCAACGGGTTTTTTGCGATACGCCCGATCGAGAGAGAAATCACTCCGGATTTATTTTTTGGGCGGCCGCAGACGATAGCGCGATATGTTTTCTCAACTTGCCGATTTTTAAAAATATCCTTCAGCGCCTCAAAACTCTTCTGGTTCCTCGCAACCACCATTACCCCCGAGGTGTCTTTATCAAGCCGGTGCACAATTCCAGGTCGCAAGTTCACTTGTCTTGGGCCTGTCGAAGGATCGCCCACGCCCTTTATTTCCGGAAAATCCTCCAATAAAAAATCAGCGAGGGTCTTCCCTCGCACGGTGGGCCCCCCATGGACTGAAATTCCGGGGGGCTTATTTATGACGATAAGGTCTTTATCCGAATAGATGATTTCCGGGGTCACTGCGAAGTTGCTTTGCCAAAATAATTTTGTCTAACCAATATAAACCGTAAAACTCCCTGGGTAAGATGGCGTATAAGAAATGCGGTCAGAACCGCCGCAAGCAGGGTGAGAACTTGGGTCGCGGCAGAGGCGTTCGAAAAAGTCGCAACCAAAAATGAGAGCGCCTGCGGAGGGCTAAGGAAGAGAGCCGCCAACGCATTTTCCAGCACCCGCTGGATAAATACGGCCCGCCCCAATATATACAAAATTACAGAAAACAAAATTACTTCCCCGATTAACACCGGAAGAAATTTGCGGAAAAGCCAGACGCGATAAATCCGGTTTAATACCTCTCCGCGAAAACGCGCGGACTGTTTGGTATTTTCACCCGGGGTATTGATCTCCATGGTTTGGATCCTCGTCTTTTAATTTTTTAAAAAGTTTTTTAGCGCGGAAAAGACGCATCTTAAGCGTCGGGATAGAAATTTTCTCCTCACCGGCGATGGTTTTATATGACTTATCACCCAGATAATAACTTTTGAGGACGGTACTAAGGTGGTTGGGCATCTTTTGAAGCAGAGAGGCCACCGTGGCTTTGGCGTCGGCCAGCACCGCTAGGCGGCTGTCGACTTTCTCCTCTTCCGGTTCCTGGAAGATTGCAGGGTCCTCACTCAAGAATTCTCCGCGCTTGAGTTTGCGATAATGCGTTATGGCCGTATTTATGGTAACCTTATACGCCCAGGATTTGAATTCAATCCCTTCCTGCTTCTCGAACTTATCAGAGTTTTTATACATTTTGACGAACGCTTCCTGAACGATATCTTCGGCTTCCTCGCGACTCCGCACAACTCGAAGTGCGGCCCGCATCAGCGGCTCTTGGTATCTGTCCACCAATATCTCAAATGCGGCCGGCTCCGATTGCGAGAGAGAAAGAATTTCCTCATCTTTCAGTTGGCTCGGACCCTCGCTTTCTTCTTCAAAATACGATTTCATAGCTCATCCGCGATACCGGCACCTCCTTTTATAACCTTACCTTTTAAGCACCGGTTTCGCTTTCAGAAGAGTACAACATTTATCGGGAAAAAGCAAAAAGCCCGCGTGAGCTGGCTTTTTGATATTATGCCGAGTTTTAATTACTCCACAACAAGTTTTCCAACCATGCCCATCTGGCGGTGGTTTCCGACACCGCAATAATACTCAAAACTCCCTCGACGATCCGCAACAAATTCAACCGATGCCTCCTCGTTTTTATTTACGACTTTGGTGCGAGCGTTAAATTCATCCACTACCCAGTTATGCGGCCAATCGCCGCTCCGTAAATTAATACGCACCCGATCCCCCGTCTTCACGCGAATCTCTTTTTGAGAAAACTTAAAAGAGTTCCCGGTCAGGTCGAAAGTCTTGATCTCACCCTTCATCATCATTGAGTCCTTATCCATCATCCCTTCATCTTTTTTCATCATCTCCTCGCCCTCCTTTTGCATCATGCTTTCCTCGATAATCTCACCGCAGGAAACATATACCTTCGCTTCTTTGGCTGATTTATGAACGTTTATCACGTACTGCGGACCCCGCAAATCATTGAGGGGAACATCAAGGACGCTCTCCGATTTACCATCAACTACATTCGATAATGGATACTTTACGACTCCCGGATTCTTACACTCGCCGACGTGTATATGTGCCGGTTGGGGAGTATTGGCGGGAGCTCCCGCAAGCTCGATGGATACTTTGGTTTTTCCGTCCATATCCTCAAGCGTGGCAGTCCCCGATTCGCCGGAATTATTTTGCGCGCTAAGAACTACCACCGCCTTCTTTTGCATCATCATCGCCCGTTTGGCCGAGCGCGCGTCCGCTAATTCCTTCATCTCCGCAACCGCTTTTTCCTGCTGCTTCAGGGCGTCTCTAGCCTGATTCTTAATCGAATAATACGCCCCGCCGCTTCCGGCTAGTGCGATGGCGAGAATAAAAAGAACCAGAGGCAATCCGAGTCCGCGATTATATTGATTTTCTTTCACCCCGTTAGACATTTCTTGCTGTTCTAACATAACGATTTCCTGAACCCCATGAGATATCCTTATGCGCTTTGCTATGAAGGTACGGATGTCTAACGAGGTTCATATAAACTTAAGCTTTTAAAATGAAAACGACCTTGTTGCTAATTATAATGTAGAGAAATCACGAAAACAAACCACCGGCATGAACTGAACCAAATAGAACGGACATTGACAAAGATATAATATCTATGCTACATACGAATTACGATCTTTAACTTTTGGGGGCGCTATGCTATCGGATAAACGCATCTCTCGTTTTATCATCACGGGAGGGCTTGCGGCAGTAGCGTGCATCGGAATTGGAAGCTTGTGGGACACCATGATTCATATCACCATGGGGCATACCCTGCTGGCACCGGCGCATCTTTTTATCATCGCCTCGGCCTTCTTCTTCACGCTATCCGGTTTTACCGCATTATTTCTCATGCGTCGCGCCGATCAAATAGCGCGGGCGCATCTGAAAACCGTGATGCGAGGCGGGTTAACGCTTTTTATCGCGCTGGTCGTAGTTGATGAGATATGGCACCTGCTTTTTGGTTTAGACACCTCCGGCTGGAGCCCACCGCATCTTCTCTTCTGGGCTGGAGCCCTAATGGAACTCTTCGGACTCCTGATGCTCGAGCGCTGGCTCTCGACGAAAAATGATACTTCCACGAGACAAAAGAAGATCAGGGTCTCACAACTTCTCCTAGCCGCCTCGGTTCTCACCATTCTTCTATTCCTTTTCCTGGAATTTGATGTACCTCACTCGCGTATTGAACGCTTCATTCCGGGGTACACTTATCCCGTCGTAGGTACGACCATCTTTGTTACGGGTATTCTTGTCGTCGGCAGAGCGGTTAGAGGATCTTTCCTGGTCACGGCCGCGGCAATCATTGCCTGGCTATTCTTCTGGCTAACTGGTTCCACGATAGAATTTCTTTCAAGTTTTTCTTTTGTCGAGCCGCCGTTCCCCATCTTTATTCCCGCATTGATATATGGCGTATGGTCTAAGTTCGTCTGGAAAGACAAAACCCCTATCCGCCTTAGCCAATTCATCTATGCAGCTATTCCCCTGTCGCTAGTATGCTACTGGGCCATGGTCGGTTGGGCGGCTAATGTTACCCAACTGCCCCAGCAGATTTCCGGCCTGCCCTCGGATTGGATCCTCTGGTGTGCCACTTTTATTGTTCCGATTTTGCTCATCGCAGCATTTATCGCCTGGCGCATAGCCAAACACATTACGTATCTAGAAGAACTTTCTCAGGAGAGTATTCAACTACCAAATCCAGAACTCGCTCGGATAACATAAAATCCGGGCGTTTTTATTTTTTAGGAATGGGATATTCTGAATGTAGCGCGAACCCATTTTGAG
>CAZPDF010000014.1:0-15044 GCA_964585475.1 uncultured Candidatus Saccharibacteria bacterium | reverse complement strand
ATCAAACTCCGTTACAATACTTAAAAACTATTCCAAGCTATTGATTAGAGAACAGAAGACGCGAAAGACAAATAAAAAATTGGAGCCAAGTAAAGAAAAGAAAACTGATCGGTGGCGAATGGAGTAAGTGGTAAGTGTTCTCGACAAGCTCGAACAATACCTATCTCTCAAAAATCGGCTTGCTTAAGCCGATTTTTGAGAATAAACCGCGAGAACTTGCCAAAATATTTGACAGAAGCTTTTAGATTTGCTATACTATATACTAAGAGGTCGCGTGCTGGCGGCGACACGGGCGGAAAAGGCGCTTGGCGCGTTCCGCATCTACCCGAGGTACCTCCCGCCTCTGCTCTGCATGTGGGTAGGCCACTCGGTACGCCAGCAGCAATAATCCGCTCTTTTCGATCACATCTTCCGAGCGCGGCCCAATCCGGTTGGTAGACGCAAAGTTTTGCGACCTACCCCTGAGGCCAAAAGCGCGCGGAATTCATCTTGACGGCAAGACCTTCGGGTCGAACCGTCGGGGGCGGCGTTTGTCCACTCTTATCTTGCGCGCCGCCACACCAACCAAGACCCTTGCTTCACCGCAAGGGTTCGCTTTTTATTAACTCCCTCGTGCTCCACCCCCACACCAAATTTTGGTGTGGGGGTGAACCGCTCGAGGGGTTTCGCATTTTATAGCATCCCCACACAGAACATAACGCTAGTCGGTCGAGGTATTTCGTTTTTGGGACAATCAGGAGGCGATTTGGCATGGTCCCCGCCGAAGGCAGGACAAATCGTCGTATACTTAGTGAGGCTGCCGCTGGGCAGCCTCACGTGTCTCAAAAATGAAATATCGAGGGAACCGGACTAGCGTAATTTATACTTCGTATAAATTGTTCGCTCGGACGAAATGAAAATTCAATTTTCACTTCCTCCTCGCTGCAATTTATAAAAAACCTTATTCCCAAATCTCAAATCAATGTAATCTAGACGCGGTCTTTTTTCTTTTATTTCTTCGTCCATCACCGTCTTCAAAACCCGGAATACGTTTTCAAAGTCGTCCTCGCGATTCATATATAATTTAAACCCGTCGGCGGTAACAAGCCGGATCTCCCGCGGAATTTTCGAAAAAAGTTCGAGCTCAATAACTTTAGTACCGGCAACGCGCTCCGTTTCCTTGGCCAAAAAGGACATTTTTTCCATCAAACCATTCTCCACCGCCTGTGATCCTACTGCCACAGCCGGGGCGTCACTTCTGATTTTCACAATTAACGTACCAGTCGAATCAGGAGCGCTCTCATAAGCAAAGCCGGTTTTATCTATATAGACACAAGCGGGCGTTACTTCTTGCGGAGTGGTGGGGGCGCCTTCAGTTTCAAGACCGTTGCAAAATATTCCCCAAAGCTCCCTTTCCTTTATATTCGCCGTAAGGGAATCGGGGTAATGCTTATTCACGTTCACCGTCTCAATCCGTGGAAATTCTTTTTTTAAAGCACGCTCTATCGTCTCACTCCTCGCCAAAATTATTGCGCCCCGTGGAATTAAAAATAAATACTCGCCCGCCAGCGCATCGAAAATTTTTCCCCGGACGTCCTCCTCTTTCAATACGGTTAGCCCCGTAATCTCAATCGTATGCACCTGCCACTGCGGGAGACGCAATAAGTAGACGACTCCGCCGATACTTACCAAAAATAGAGCTATCGCCAAAATAGCAAAAACGGCCTTCCTCGAAGGCCTTCGTCTATTTCTTTTCTCTATACTCGGGGCATAAAGGATGCGACTCATACCAATACCCGCTCAATGAGGGGGTTGATCCTTGTTAAAAATTCGTACTGGCTTGTGCCAATTTTCAAAGCAAGTTCATCCGCCCAGATCGCCTCTTTGCCCTGCTTTCCGATCAAAACTACAGTATCACCGACTTTGACTTTTGGAATATCGGTGACGTCAACAACTATCATATCCATAGAGACGCGGCCCAAAACTTTTGCCCGCCTGCCACGGATCAAGACCTCGCCGACCGAAGAAAGTCCCCTATCGTATCCGTGCCAATAGCCAATGGGTAGAACAGCAATTTTTGTTTTGCGAGAAACTCTTTCGGTAAGATCATAGCCCACATAAGATCCTTTAGGAATTTCTTTGATCTCGCTTACAATTGTTTTCCAAGCGAGAACGGGTCGCAAAGAAATTTTAGAAGGATGCTTTACCTTAGCAACCCAAGATGACCAATAACCATAAATAAGCATCCCCACCCGCGTCATATCTAAATGAGCTTCGGGAACAAGAAGTGTGGCATCGGATGCGGCGGCGTGACGTATTAAATCTCTAAAACCCGCACGCTCAAAATGGTTTAATGCTTTTTTAAATTGTGCGAACTGTAATTCGGTATATGCCGGGTAACCCCAGTCTTTGGAGGCAAAATGAGTATAAATTCCTTGAGGGACAAGTTTTCCGCCCGAGGCGGATCCACCTTTGGCGGAAAAGCGCTTAAGAAGTTTAATCAGTTTGAATACGTCAGCAGGCAAAAATCCCTGCCGGTGCATGCCGGTATCAATTTTCAGATGAAAAACTATTCTCCTATTCGCGCGAATTAGGGCATTAAGAGATTCAAAATTAGAAATTGTAAGACTTATGTTTTCCTGAGCCGCTTCTTTCATCCGGCTCGGAAGAGTTGATCCAAGAACCAGAATAGGATTTTTAATCTTCTCCTCACGCAAACGCAGCGCCTCCACAATAGAATCCACTCCAAACCATAACCTAGTAACTGGTAACTTGTAACTGGTGAGCGCTCGCGCGGCGAGCACGAGGCCGTGCCCGTAGGCATTGGATTTTACCACAGCCATAAATCTGGTCTTCTTGGGAATCAGATTTAAAAATTGCCCGAGATTATGCTCAAGCGCATTTTTATCAATTTCAATCCAAGTACGAACGCCATGCATAGCATAACAATAACATACTTTACGAGGCGCGAGAATCTCCCCGATAACGGCGATAAAAAAACAGCCCCTTCGAGCCGTTACTGCTTTATATCACAAAATAAACACAAGAAAAAACCCCGCGAGAGAAGCCAACGCCGTGTATTTCCAGAAATTTTTCCACCATCGCTCGCGACGCAGGACTTCATGGACAATATAGTCGTAGCAACCAAGATGGGGACCATAAAGGTTCATTATTCGCTCGTAACTATATGCCTCATTCCGTCTCTTCATCTCTTGATAGATCTGACGTCCAAAAAGTATGGGGTGGCGAACGAAAACGCGTAATCCGATCTTCAGCTCCAGTAAAAGGGCTCTCGTCTTTCCGTATTTCTCTGTATAGTTCTGCCAGAAAAGCGAATAATTCACTTCCTCAAGAACACCTTTTTCCAATAGGAGTTCTTTAAATCTCTTGGCATCAATCGTTGTTCTAATTACTTCTCCCACTTTCCATCTCCTTATTAAAGATCAATTCCCTTGTAAGTCTATGTATTTCTTTTGATTCTGTCAATGCCGTGCAGATACGGTTGCAGAACTTTAGGAATCACTACCGATCCGTCTTCTTCCTGATAATTTTCGAGAATCGCAATAAGCGTGCGGCCGATGGCAAATGTGGTCGCATCATTCATATGGACGAACTCAAGATTGCCGCCCCTTCTTCTTACGCGGGTCATGAGTCTCCGCGCCTGAAAATCGCCCATAAAATCGGCCGTGTGCGTCTCGCGGTATTTTCCCTGCCCCGGCATCCAAGCTTCAATATCCACCTGCCGGACGTTAGGTTTTCCCATATCGCCGGTGCAAAGCATAACTACTCGATATGGAATTTTTAACTTCTGCATTAAATACTCCTGCACCGCAATAAAAAATTCATGCTCTTTTCTTCCGTACTCCGGTAAGGTGAATGACTCCATTTCTATTTTATCGAACTGATGGACCCGAAGCATCCCCCTCGTGTCTTTTCCATAGGATCCCGCTTCCCGCCGGAAAGATGTGGAGAAACCCAGATAACGCTGGGGCAACCTTTCTTCCTCAAATATTTCATCCATATACATAGATCCCATAGTATGTTCTGCGCTTCCGACAAGATACAAGTCGTCTTTTTCAAGATAATAACGCTCCTCTTTGTCTTCTTCCGAAAGGCGCGCCATTTTCTTGAAAACTTCCGGACGTATCATGACAGGCGGCACGACAGGAATAAATGGTGTTGCAGGATAATCTTTTTCGATCGAATCAGCAATTTTCTTGACGACCTCGCGCGAAGTAAGGGTCTGGAACGTAAACTGAATCAGGGCGAATTCAAGAAGCGCTGCTTCGCCCTTCAAGTATCCGAATCTCGCGCCGGAAACTTTTGCGGCACGTTCGATATCGATGATACCTAACTTCTCACCGATCTCCACGTGATCTTTCGAATCGAAGGAAAACTTAGGTATTTTCCCCCATTCCTTCAAAACCTTATTTTCGCTTTCATCTTTACCTATCGGAACGTCCTCGGAAGGAACGTTAGGAACCTTATACATCAATCTAGTGAACTCCTCTTCCAGCGACCTTAACTCGGCCTCTAAATTTGATAAATTGGCCTTCAGCTTTTTGGAATCCTCTATTTTCTTGTCTTTTTCGCCCCCTTTAAGCTTTGCCGCTTCATCCGAGAACTCATTATGGCGTGAGCGCAAATCATCCACTTCTTTTATTTTTGACCTCCGCTTCTCATCCACTTCAAGAAACCGCTCTAAATCAAAATCAACCCCGCGATCCTTCAGGGCTTTCCTCAATTCTTTCGTATTTTCACGAATAAATTTGATGTCGATCATAAATCTATTTTAACAGAATAACGCCAATAACTACCAATGCGGCGCCGGCAAGTTTCTGCAGAACATTTGAGCGTTCTTTTAAAATAATAATTCCACCCATGGTCGTGAGAACTGTAGACGAATATACGATCGGGATAACAGTAGAGACTTCGGCAAGCCTAAATGTTTTCAGGAGTAAATAATATCCGAGGATTCCGGTAAACGCCAGAAGGGGTAATCGCCAAGTCGTCTCGCGAAATTCTGAAAAGACTTGACTTATCCTTCTCTTCGGCATTACAAAAAGGAAAATATATAAAGCGGGTAAAAGATAGGAGAGCACCATATAAAAACCAATTGGATAGTGGGACGCAGCGAATTTGTCAGCGATATAGACACTCCCAAGGGCAGCTACTGCGCCAAACGCCAAAAAAACGCTGCGCCTATTTAGGGCACCCCCGTGTCGCCACGCGGCAACGAGATTACCCCCTACGATAAGGCTGGTTCCCATTACTTTAAGTGTGGTGATATGCTCTCCGAGAATGATGATTGCTCCCGCAAACGTAACCAGCGGGGCAAGCTGGGATAAAACTGTCGAGCGAGATGCTTCAAGCCTCTTTCGGACAAAAATCTGCAGACTTTCAAAGATGCCCGAAAAAATTGTGGAAAGAAACGTAACTACTAGAACAACCATCGTGACACCCATAAATACTCCCCCCTCAGCGACTAAAACCAAAATGGCAAAAAGCGAAGCAAAAAGGTTAACCAACACCGCAAAAGCGAGTGGGCGGTCGCTTTTTATAATTAGCGTCCTAGCAATCAGCGCATACGCAGCCCAAGATATAGCCGTAAGAATCGCAAATAAAAAGGCCGTAGACATACTCACATTAATTTTCCTTTCGTATCCTCATCGTTGGAAAAAGCATCACTTCCCTAACGTTCTTCGTATCCGTAAAAAGTATTACGACCCTGTCAACTCCCACGCCAAGACCTGCGGCCGGAGGCATGCCGTATTCAAGCGCCTCAAGATAATCCTCGTCCATTCTATGGGCCTCCTCATCTCCCCCGCCCGTTCCGGGCGAGGCTCGCCCCGACTCCAGTCGGGGCGACTCTCCGCCGCCACGGATTTTCTCCTGCTCCCCAAAACGTTTCCGCTGCTCCAGCGGATCATTGAGTTCGGAGAATCCGTTCGCAAGCTCCATGCCAGCAGCAACCAATTGCAGTCTTCTCGCCTCCTGCGGGTTCTCGTCACGGGATTTCGCAAGCGGTGAAATATCACGCGGATGATTTATCACGAATGTTGGCTGGATAAGATAAGGACGGCAGATCTTTTTATATATCTCATCCGCGATCTTGTCTTTCGGCTCGGCGGATGAAATCTCAATACCTAGCTGCCGCGCGCGGGTAGCCAATGCATCGCGCGAGGTTCCTTCGTAATCAGTTATCTGGGCGTAGCGTGAAAGAAGATCGCGAAAAGTTACGCGTAAAAACGGTTTTTTGAATTTTATTTTCTTTCCCTGATATTCAGTTTCGCCCTTTTTTCCAAAAGCTTTTGCGAAATTCAAAAATACCCCCTCGACAAAATTCATCATGTCCTCCTCGTCCCAGTAGGCGGCGTAAAGCTCCGCCATGGTAAATTCGGGATTATGCGTGGCATCAATACCTTCATTTCTGAAAATCTTTCCCATTTCATAGACCCTTTCGAACCCTCCGACAAGAAGCCGCTTCAAATAAAGCTCCGGGGCAATACGCAAATAAAAATCGGTGTCAAGAGCATTGTGGCGGGTTTTGAAAGGCTTGGCGAGCGCCCCTCCGGGAATCGGATGGAGCATCGGAGTTTCAACCTCAAGAAACCCGCTTTTTTCAAGAAAATCTCGGAGTGATTTTATAATTCGAGAGCGCAGAACGAAATTTGCTCGAACCGCATCATTGGCCAGAAGATCAAGATAACGCTTTCGGAATCGCTCCTCAACATCCTGAAGCCCGTGCCATTTCTCGGGAAGCGGCCGAAGCGATTTGGCAAGCATGGCCCAATGCGTTACCTCGATCGTACCCTCCCCCCTCTTCGTCTTAAAACACTTTCCTTCCGCCTCTAGGAAATCACCAACATCTACGGTCCCAAGAAATGAATCATATGCCTCCCCCAAAACATCTTTTTTGAAATAGAGCTGGATCGTCCCACTTACATCTCTTAAATCAAGAAATGTGGAACCGCCGTGTTCTCTCCGCGCCACAACTCTCCCCGCCACGCTTATCTTTTTTTTCAACTTCGCAAAAGTGCCAAACTTTTTCAAAACCTCTCCAATCAAATGCGTCCGGCGGGTTCGGGCCGGATATGGATTTAGGTTATTTTGGCGCAATTTCTCTAATTTTTTAATCCGCTCGCTGCGGATGTCTTCTAAAGCCATGTTCCCAGTATAAACAAAAAAACAGGGGCTGTTAACACCCCTTTATGCTACGCGGCATTAGACCCTCACCTCTTCATAAAATTCTTCTGCCATTCTACCGATAGCTATTCTATCCAGAGCGTCAAGCCACTTTTCTAATTTTTCTGTGACATGCAGCAACTCTTCCTCCTCAAAACATAAATACTGTCCCCGCGGGTTTCTTACTCCCAGAACTCCTCCCAGAAGACGAGAAAGCGCATCTTCGATCTGCTGAGAATATGGAAAAGTTCCGCTCTCGCTGAAATAAACCCCCAAAAAATATTTAGGATAACGTCCTGCTAGGATTCTCGATACTCTATAAACTTCGTTACGATGGACTTTCATGAATCCATCTTTTTTGTGACGTAGGAAAACAAGTCCCAGAATCCCGTACAAAACTTCGGTAAGAGGGACTTTATACAGTACGAGCCCCAACCGACATTCTCCTTATACTATATACACTATGCTGGAAACAGGATAGCAAAAGTTATAATGAATGTCAATAAAAAACAGGTCTGGGCTATTTCGACTTCACGCCCATCATCTAACGATGACCTCATTGACTCTTGAGCGAAGTCCTTCGATCCCCTACCATCCCCCTCTCGGTAAATTCTATGCGGTCGAGCCCCGCCGTTGAGAAAACTTAACTATGAAAGCTAGGAGTATGCCTTTCGAGGGCCTTTTGCGACCGAGCGGGCATGGTGTCCCGCTTTTAGCGGGACGAGCGAGGGAGCAAACGGGAGGTGAGGACTCCTCGCGGGGGAGTCCGACAGCCGTACCGAGAAAGGCATACTCCGAAGCAATACTCTTTTCCCAAGGGCGGGGAGAGAACCGCATAGAGTCTCACCGTATCTCCACAATCTTGTATACCATAACTCCCCCCGGGGTTTTCACCTCAACCGCGTCCCCTACCCTGCGGTCTAAAAACGCTTTGCCAAGCGGCGATTCATTGGAAATTTTTCCCTCGGCGGGATTAGCCTCTTCCGATCCTATAATGGTATATGACTCCTCTCCTTTATCCGACTGCACCCGGACGCTCGATCCGATGGTCACCTGATCCGTGCGATGGCCCTTAATTAAGACTGCACTTCGCACCACCTCCTCAAACCCGGCAATTTTTGATTCAACCAGCGACTGCTCTTCCTTGGCCTCCTGATATTCGGCGTTTTCAGCCAAATCCCCCAAACTTTTGGCATGTTCAAGCCGAGTCGCAATTTCTTTGCGCTTTTTTGTCTTTAATTCATGGAGCTCGTTTTTAATCTTTTCAAGCCCCTCGGCCGAGAGATATTCAGACATAGTATTAGTTAAATTGGGGTTAAATATAAGACACCCATACCCACCTGTCAAATGGGTAATTATACACAATACTTTCGATCTTAAGTTCTAAATCCTAATCTCTAAATTCTAAACAAATCCAAAATTCAAATTTCAAAATTCAAAAACGTTTTAAGTTTGGGATTTTGATATTTGAGATTGTTTAAGATTTAGGATTTAGGATTTTGAGTTTAGAATTTTTGCAATCTCACCTGTGTTCGAAATACCACTGTAAAATATCATGTGTTATGGGCACCGCGACGGTTGAGCCCTCTCCCGCGTTTTCAACCATGACCGCAAGGGCGATTTGCGGATCTTCGGCCGGAGCAAACGCCGTTACCCAAGCATGCGGCAGGCGGTTCGGCCCCACCTGCGCGGTGCCGGTTTTGGCGGCAACCGCAACCGGCAAGGACCCTAACAATTTTGCCGTGCCCCCAAGAACGGTTTGCCGCATTCCCTTCCGAACCTCCCGCAAATTTTCTTGACTCACCATATTTTCACGCAAAACCTCGGGGCTCGACGTATACGTTACCATGTCGCTTTGATCACGAATCTCCCGCAGGAGGTAAGGCCGATAAAGCTTTCCGCCATTGGCAATCGCGGCGGTTAGTGACGCCATCTGCAGAGGCGTTACCTCCACTCCTCCCTGACCAATGGACACGTTATAAGTATCCCCCACTCGCCACACCGGATCCTGCGGCTCTGTCTTCTTTTTTAGTTCGGGGTCGGGGATGGACCCCGGTTTCTCTCCGGGAAGATCAATACCGAGGCGCGACCCCAACCCGAAGGCATTAGCATATTTTTTAATACGCTCAATGCCGAGTCCGGGCTGGTCTCTATATCCTCCGCCTATCGTATAAAAATAGACGTTGGCCGAGATGGCAATCGCGTCGTAAAAATTAATCCATCCATGCGCCCGCCAATCCAGGAACCTTGACACCTCGCCCGGGCGGTACGGATTCTGAATTTCAATGAATCCTTCATCGAAAATACGTTTCTGGGGGTCGATTATGCCTTCCTCAAGCGCCGCTGCCGCAATAACCGGTTTGATGACTGATCCGGAAGGAAATTCCCCCGAAATCGCGCGGTTAAAAAACGGTTTTAAGAGGTCTTTCAGTACGGAATCAAACTCCTGCTGCGTCAACGAGAATCCGAAACGGTTAATATCAAAACCGGGGAAACTTACCAGCGCCAAAATCTCTCCGCTCTTGGGGTCAAGGGCAACCACGCTGGCCCCCTTACGCGCACCCGTGTATGCGGCCACTAGATCATAAATAGACCGCTCAAGCTCTCCGTCAAGCGAGATAAAGAGTTGGGATCCCGCCTGCGGTTCATCGCTTAATTTAAAACGAGTTTCGCGGCCCAGGGAATCCACCTCCACAATTTTTTTGCCGCCCCTGCCGCGCAAACTCTCGTCATAAAATGCCTCAATCCCGCTTTTACCAATCGTTGCCCCGTAATCAAACTCCGGGGACCTCGCGATGTCTTCGGCCGTAATTTTTCCAACAAATCCGAGCACGTGCGAGTTGGCATAAGGATCACTATACACCCGCCGGTAGCTCTCGAATATCTTAACACCGGGGAGCTTATCCGACCTGGTGGCCAGTACAACCACCTCTTCCGGCGCCAGCCCCTCCGCCAAAACAAGGCGCCGAGAAACTTTCGCGATATCATAATCGTCCGGGAAACCTAGATCAAAAAGCGCTTCCCGCGGTTTCTCAAGGAATATGGAAAGTTCATCCAGTAGCCGCCGAAGATCACCGTTTTCTGCCAGGAATTTCTCTTTTTCAAAAATAAGCCCGAAGATGGGGATATTCTCAACGAGAGGACGGCCCCATCGATCGAAAACCACTCCGCGAGAAGCAAATACCGGCCGGACGGCAAAACGATTCTCCTGCGATTTCTCATAGAAGTCACCTCCGGAAAAGACCTGGAGAGTTACGGCGCGAGATGCCAAATAAAAAAATACGGCCGTAGCCGACAAAATAAAAATAAGCGAATAAAAGCGTTCAAGCGGCCTCTCAAGTTTTCCTTCCGCCCCTATTCCTGATGATAGTGCACTCACCGAATCGGCCAAAACCTCATCGGGATCAATGATACTTTGCATCCGCCGCTTTCTTTTAAATCCGTTGATCATCACAATGGGCGTCTTCTTAAACTAATTGAATATGACAATCCCAAAAGCGCTGCGGAAAAGACCAATGCCCAAACTAACGCCGCTAAGCTAAGCGATAAAAAAGAGGCAGGTTCGAAGCCATACGGCGCTCCGCGCAGGCCTCCCAACGCCATGGCAATGGGAGACACCGCCTCCATATATAAAAAGAGGAGAGTGGCCATACCCACGCCTTCGGTAAGAAACGACTCGACATTTGAAAAAAATAATTGAAAAGCGCGCATCAGGATAACAATAAGTAAAAAGGCGAGCATATGTGTGCCAAAAGGCAAGAAGGACGTGCTGTCGGCAACGATTCCCAAAAATAAGCCCAACCGTAATCTCGCCTGCGGCGTCAACCTCCAGCACCAAAAAATGAAAACTGCGGCGGCTATAGGAGGGCGCATTCCGCCAGAAAAGTCCCAAACGCCCAAAACCCACTCAAGGAAGAGTGCGACCCCGAGGGTAATTACGATAAGAAACGTCCTCATCCCATTAGAAGTCTATTTCATGCCACCATTGCTTCTATTTGGCAAAGAAATAAACTTTGTTAATATCCCGTTAGTGCCACGCATAAAAATTTTTTCAAAATTTTTATGCCCAAGACTTCTAACGAGACTCATCTTCGCGATTGTACCTTTATCACCCATACTTCTTGCAGAAACTCCGGGCGCGCCAGAAGCACAGCGCCCGCTTCCCTGAATACGGAATTCGCCCCTGTACCTTCCCATACGATCTCCCCCAGAAGAAATGAATAGCGGGACAAGACGGAGACTCCACTGCTTTCAACTTCATTACTTTTCGGGCTCTCTACCGATATCAGGTCTCCGCGCCGCAAAGAAGTATCAACCGGAATAAGTTCAAGTTTGAAAGTACGCGCCCCGCGACCTCGGGCCAGGGCCAGAACACCACTGGGAAGGACTTTCACCTCAAAAACCATGCCGGGGTTTGACGCAATTTCAATTTTGGAAAAACTGTCGCCTGTCTCTCTGACCATTCCTATAAAAATCATCTCTTCATCCAGAACCGGATCCCCGATCTGAATTCCGCTATCCACCCCTTTATCAATCAGCATAAACTCTTTTCCAAATTCTTTAGTATAAAATATAACTCCGGATTTCTGAAGAGGAATCCCGCTTTCTTCTTTAAGGCCCAGGGCTTTTTTAAGCGATTTGTTTTCGCTTCTAAATTTCCCCAGTTCAAAAAGCCCGGCTTTCATACGCTGGTTTTCACGGATGAGCAAAACCGCCTCCTCGTCGGGGAGCCCGCTTGAAGTAAGCCCCACAGCTCTTGCCACGATCCTTGCCCCAGCCATCATTCCCCGAAACGGCGCCCCGATGATTTCGCGTGCTCTTTTGTTGATCGGGCTTTCACTAAAAAAAATAAGCCCTGCCAGCGCCGCAAAAATTACTAAAAATTTTATCAGGTTTTTTCTAGTCAACATGGTGAATATTATGTAGGCGCCTTTTCATAATCGGTGCTTACCAAAACATCCTTAACCGCATCAATATCTTCCAAGATAATGCCCGTACCCCTCACTACTGCGGTGAGGGGATCCTCCGCAACATGCACCGGAATTTTTGTCTCCTCTGCGACTAAACGATCAAGCCCCCGCAGGAGTGATCCGCCGCCGACAAGCATAATGCCGCGATGCATTATATCTGCAACAAGTTCGGGTGGCGTTGCCTCCACCGCCGCTTTAATGGCATTAACGAGAACATTTACGGAATGGCGAAGCGCCCGCCTGATGTCGGCGTCATCAACTATTATTTCCTTGGGAAGTCCGGTAACTAAGTCTCGTCCACGCATAGTGGCTTCCAGGGTCTCCGGTAACTCGTAGGCCGAGCCGATAGCAATTTTAATATCTTCTGCGGTGCGTTCGCCCAGCAGCAACTTGAATTCATCCCTTGCAAAACGAATGATGTCCTCATTCAATTTATCCCCAGCTACGCGAAGATCTTTGGAAACAACTATCCCGCCGAGGGAAATCACGGCAATGTCGGCAGTTCCGCCCCCGATATCAACAATCATGGAGCCCACTGCTTCCTGCACCGGGAGGCGAACCCCAATGGCCGCCGCCATCGGTTCTTCCACCAAATAAACCTCGCGGGCCCCGGCGTTTTTGGTAGCATCCTCAACGGCTCGCTTCTCAACTTCCGTAACCCCGGAGGGTATGCCGATGACCACGCGCGGTCGCGGAAATAAAGAAAATGTTTCTTCGTGCACCTTGCGGATGAAATATTTCAACATCTCTTCCGTAACCTCGAAGTCAGAAACGACGCCGGCAACCAACGGCCTGGTTGCCGTAATGTAAGCAGGAGTACGGCCAACCATGCGCTTTGCCTCCGAACCGATCGCAACTATCTGCCCCGTTTTTTGATTCACGGCCACAACCGAAGGCTCATTAATCACGACTCCCTTGCCGCGGACATAAACCAGGGTATTGGCGGTACCCAAATCAATTCCGATGTCGTGGGAAAAGTATCCGAAAATCTTATTGAACATCTTGACAAAATTTATTTACTTGGTATCATCTAGCTAGCACGAACAAAAGGAGTAACCGTGACAACCGAAACACAAAAACTTACCATCGAAGAAATTGCTGCAAAAGTACTTGAATGCATCACCACAAGACAAACCGGGTTTGTAGGCCATGAACCGGGCTGGAAGATCGAACCCCACCAGCTTCAGTTCGAACTAAAACTCAGATTTTCTGTCAGCTGCTCTTCCGAAGAACTATTTAAGGCCTGCGCCCTTTTGACACCCAACCACATCTCCATCAAAATATCCGAGTTAGGTACTCCCTACACCGATTTTCCGAAACGCCCCGTAGTGGCGTTTGAAATTTTCCGCCGAGAGTGAAAAACGCATAAGCCCTACCATGTGGGGCTTATTTAATTTTTCCGAGCAGATCCTTCCCTGAAATAATCTCCATTTCCTTCGCACTCCGTCGCTTTACTTCGACCCCCTGTTTCTCCACTGTCTTCTCCGACACCACCACTCTCCATGGGATCCCGATAAGGTCCGCATCCGCAAATTTCTCTCCTGCCGTTTTATCGACGCGGTCATCGTACAATACCTCGACCCCTTTGGCAAGAAGGTCTTTATAGAGCTTTTCGGCCTCTTTTTGGGCTTTATCGCCCAAAGGAACCAGATGAACCCTGAAAGGAGAAACCTCTTCCGGCCAAATTATCCCATACTTGTCATGATACACTTCAACAACAGTTCCCATTAAACGGCCGAGCCCTATGCCGTAAGATCCCATAATCACGTGTTTTTTGCCTCCCGTTTCGTCAACAAACTCCAGGCCCAACGCCTCTGAATATTTCGTTCCCAGAGGGAAAATGTTTCCTACCTCAACTGCGCTTTTTGTATGAATTTTCCCTTTACACTTCGGGCATTGATCTCCGTCTTTGAAGCGGGAGATTTCCTTGTTCTCCGCATACCCACAATTTGAACATAAGAAAATCGTGTCCTCGCCAACAGAAGCGATAACTTGAAATTCGTGGGTATTACTTTTCGTAAAAACTCCTCCTGCGGCAAGAGTGTAGATCGCTTCCAAGCCACATCGGCGAAATATCTTGTCATATGCATCTTTCACTTTAGCATAATAATCATCAAAGTCTTTTTCATCTGCGTGGAAACTGTATAAATCTTTCATGATAAACTCGCGCCCCCGCAGGAGTCCCGATTTCGCCCGCGGCTCGTTTCTAAATTTTGTCTGGATCTGATAAAGAGCCAGAGGCAAATCCTTGTATGAACTAATAAAGTGTTTCACCATCGAGGTCAGAACCTCTTCATGCGTCCACCCGAGCACAAACGACGAATCTTTTTCTTCTTTACCTCTCACCTCAAGACCAATTTCCACATCCCATCGTCCAGTCGGCTCCATGTACTTTTTCTCAACAAGTGCCGGCATAAAAAGCTCCTGTCCACCTATAGCATTCATCTCTTCCCGTATGATTTTCGCCATTTTTTGCAATACTCGCCAGCCAAGTGGCAAATACGAATATATTCCTGAAGAATTTTTGAATATAAAACCGCCACGCTCAAGAAGCTTAGCATTTGACGAAACTTCGTCTTTGGGGTCTTCCCGCAATGTTTTTCCGAAAAGTTTCGACTGTCTCATGGTATAAATTATATACTCAAAAAGGATCAGAGTACAAGAAAAACACCCCGATTTCAATCGGGGCGTTTTTCGTCTTTCTTATCGCGCTGGCTCAAGTAACCTCTCCTGAATCAGCTTGATCTGAAGCTGAAGAAGCTGAAGTTGCAGAGTACGTATTTTAATAGTGAGCTCTTGAATTAAGAGTTGACGGCCTGACTCGCTAAGTTTCTCTACTGCCGCTGGCGCTGCTACCGGTATGGGAGTTGGTACTTCGGGTGGACCAAATAATTCATTGAGTTTGGCGCG
>CAZPDF010000013.1:0-15706 GCA_964585475.1 uncultured Candidatus Saccharibacteria bacterium | reverse complement strand
TGCATGCCTTATCCACGCCGCCAGCGTTCATCCTGGACCAGGATCAAATCCTCTGTAGAAGCAGATACGATATCTGCTTTTTTGCCCACCGTCTCCGCCAGGCGGCGGATTCGGCGGGCGATGTCGGAACAGCTGGAAAGTTACAAACCTTTTATTGGTTTACCAAATTACCAGAACCGATCGGGATTCGCCCCACACATAATTTATGTACGGGATTCGTGACCGGCTTCCCGACTTTACGTCGGGACTGTTATCATAAATTTTCAAGCTACTTTCCGTACCGGACATCTGCACTATGCACTTTAGAAACAACCCTTCGACTTCGCTCAGGGTTGTTTTTCGGCCTGCCGAAAAACAACAAAAACACCCACAGAAACCCTGAGCCCGTCGAAGGACTTCTGCGGATGTTCTTATACCAGATTGTAAATTGTGAGGTAAGGGACCTATTTTCTCGGCCCCGCCTTTTCTCACAAGGTGTTCCCATAGTATATCCTGCTAAAACATCTGTCAAGCCCTGTAAACCCCGCCCTTGACCGCGGGGCATAAACCTCGTGGCAAGAACGGATGCTACTTCTGGTGGTAAAACCCCTACGGCAAGACAGTAGAGCATTCAAGGGCGGGGTAAAAAAGTTATCACCTAGACTGGGGGCCCCGTTCCCAAGTATGAAAATGCGCATGCGGTGAGTCACCGTATGCGCGTACTGATCCGTGCCGCTTCGGAAAAAGGTCCTAGGGGGTCTGGGCGTTGTCACCGCGCCCGGCGTGAGTTGCAGCAGCCGAAGACCCGTAGCTCGAGCTTGACGACCCATAACGCTGGTCAACCCCGAGCTCAAGCACGTGGTCCAACCCGACACCGATCCAGAGCGGAAAGGCCGCGACGGCTCCCACAGTTTCGGCCACCCGCTCGTTGCCCAAGGTCACGACCCAGGTGATGGCGCCGACGGAGAACCCCAGGACGACGCCAGGGACGAACGTGACCACGGTGAACGGGCCAATGCGATGCTCGGCAGAAGCCTCGACGGGTGCGAGGGCCAGGATCAGGGCCATGACGATCACCAAAACCAAAGCCGCTTGCTTCATTCGATTCACCTGCATACTTCTCCTCTCTTTCTCCGAAAAGAACTGGGCGCGGAATGCTTAATGCCACAATGGCAGAAGCCCCGCTTCCCTCTTATAACAAAGTGCTTTAAAAAGTGCAACCGATTAAGAAAAGCCGCCTATGGCGGCCTACGAAAATGGAGGGAAATGCTTGGCTCTTATGGCAAGCGCCTGCTTGCCAAGACTAATCACCGAACGCGTGAATCTCCTTGGCAAAAATGCTCCGGGCAGATAATCCTCCTTGTCATCAGAAAGCATATCCTTCCGATAAATAGCAGAATCAACCACGAAATACGCCTCTGCTCTTGTGCGCGCGCGCTCGGGAATAGCATCAGAGAATCTTTTTTTAAGTCGCTGATATCTCCTATTAATATCTTGATTAAAGCTGACAGCTAAATTAAGCCCTCGCGCAATTTCCTCTGCACTGTCGAGGCGAAGCCACGCCTCCTCTAAAAATCTTGCCAGCATTGCTTTCCGGAAACCGACTTCATCTGCTGACGCTCTCTTCACCGCTCTCTTTACCGTTTTCTTCATGATTCATCGCCTCATCTGCACGAATGATCTTATGAAACTATATCAAAAAACAAAAAACTTGGCAAACGGCCATGCAAACAAAAATGGCGCAGTGCGCCAAAAACTCTCAGTGAACAATCTTGAATTCAAACCCGCATTTTCCGGTTCGACATCTGAAATGCCAACCCTCGTTGCCCATATTCAAGCACATCAGATTCCACTTCCTACATTTCGGGCAAAACATTCTTCCTTCTGTAAGCGAATGGTTGCTACACTGCCGGTTTGGGCACCAAAGCGCCCTGCTCGCAAATTCTACCGATTCGGCCTTGAGCTCCTTAAGGACACCGGCTCTGAAAGCCCCACCCAATAATCGTTTCGCCTTTGTCCTGCATTTTGGACAACGGATAACGCTACGCTTGGACACTAAAATTCTCCCTACCAAAAAACTAAATTAAGCATAACAGGTGCCCGCAAACAATCAAATACGAAAAAGTTTCTTTGCCTCCTCCCACAAACTTGAATCTTTTTGTATCTCCTTTAACCAAAACCACCATTCAGCCCCCCAAAGATAATTTTCATCAAAACCGGCGCGGAGAGCGCGGCGGATGATTTCCCGAAACCGTGCCGCATCGAAAAGGCCTTTCTGAAACTCGGGGTTATACCCCGGAAGCAAATCCGGTCCCCAGGCCTCGGCCTGCAGTTCCGAGACAATAATTTTTTTACCGGGATACAGCCGGCTGAATAATTCAGCTTTGAGCTTATAAAACCCGGGTCCGAATGGGAAATATACGACGCGAAATAAATCATTCCATACCTGGTAATACATGGAGATGCCAACAAGATCCACGCGCTTAAGGGATGAGGACCATATCCCCTGCTCGCCCGAATCCGTTAGCATAACTGGACGGTTATCCAAAGAACGTACAAGCGCTATTTCTTTATCCACGGTATCCGCACTGATCTGTTGATTAGCGCATCCTGCGCCGAAAGTATGGAACGGCTCGTTCTCAATCTGCCATCGCTCAACGGCAGTATTTCCGCGATACCGCGTGATTATCTCGCGAAGCGCTTTTGAAAGATATTCTTCGAATTCACGCTCCTCAAGGAACACTGCCCACTCGGGAATAAAACATTCGGGCCAACGAGGTAATTTCCGGCCGATAGCCAAAGTAATTTTTGCTCCCCGTATTTCTGATTTCTTAATAAAATAGTCATAGTCGCCGAAATCAAAGTTTCCCGGCTCCTTTTCAATATCGCTCCAGTAAACCGGCAGACGTATCTTTTTTACTCCAAGATCATCAACTATGGCGTCAAAAACCTTGCGCGGTTCAAGGCCGAGCTGACGCGCCATGACCGTAGAAAATGTCACTCCAAATTGAATACCCTCCCGTTCAGTCCGAAATCCATACCAAGTAATGAGATAAAAAATCGCCGCGCCAAAAAGGACTAAAGCCAAAACGTCGGCAATAATTTTAAGAATCTTTTTCCTCATATTTGACCAGCTATCATATGAGCAAAGCGAGACCCGCCATAATCAATACGGTGGCGATGCTTTTTTGGATAATTACCTGGCGAGAAATATCTTCCGAGAAAATTTCGGGCCAGCGCCGAGAAAAAAATAAGGCCAGGACGAAAAGGAAGGCATATTGAAAACCCTGCAGCGAGTTAACGAGCGTGGCGCTGCCAAACGATATCGCCACGATGATAACTAGCGGAGCAATACCGGCAAAAATGCGCGAGAGCACATAAAGAACTCCGCTTCTTACGCCTCCGCTGCGAAGCTCACGCAATTTCATCATATCGCGAACCTCCGAAGAAAATAGCAGCGGCATAGCGGAGCCAACCGCTCCCACGCGAGACCACAAAAACGCGGAGAAATCATCCGTGCCGTTGAAGGCGTATTTTTGCAAAACGGCTGACAAGGCAAAGAGAAACCCGACTGCCATTTCAAAAAAGAAAATAGAATATCGCTCCCTCTTGAAGATCGAAGCAAAAGACCTGAAGGCAATAAGAACTCCGCCAATCGCAAGCAGAATAAAGGCAGCTAGGAAACGATCCCCCAGCCGCTCGCCAAGAATCCAGTAGCTTAAGATAAAAGTAAACGGAGGCGCCATGCTGCCGATGGCAGGAATCACCCGAGAAACCTCGTCCCGGCGAAGAGCAGTAAAAAGCAAAATTAGAGTCGGGACCGTAAGGGCGCCAGCCACAACTGCTGCCAGTATGATTCCGCCCGAAGCTGGTTTCAAAAACCACGGGAAAAGAACAAAGGTAAAAATTCCCACGGCCCCGGAAATAAAAGCCAGGGTCTTGGGGCTCGGGAAAAATCTAACCACAAAGGCCTTGTCCGTGATAAAGACAAAGGCGTTTAAAAGATGGCCGAGGATGGCAAAAATAAGCCACATGAATTAGAAATATAAAAATAAGCTATTCTCTTTCTAAATAAAAAACTCCACTTGTAAAAAATTTCCAAAATCTGCTGATCCTCTTATCCACTACTCTTAAACCAAGATCTCTGAAAACGACCCCCCATTCCGCTTCGGTCTTATTTGAGTGGGGATGTCCAAAGAACTCTCTATTCAAAATACTATCCATAGCAAAAGTTAAATACTTTTGAAATATGCTGGAATGTAAATCCTCAATAATGATTATTCTGGGTGAGACTCTCTTGGCTTCCTCCATAATAGAAACAGGCTCTCTTATATGATGAAGGGCGGTCACTAAAAGAGAAACATCAAAAGAACTATCTGGAAAAGGGATTTTTTTGCCATCATAAACAGCCGGCGTGATCTCGTCAAAACAGCTTTTATCCTTCACATCAAGGGGAACAACACTATAACCCTCATCTTTCAGCCTTTTAGCAATATGGCAACTGCCACTCCCTATATCCAATATTCGGTAACCCTTCTCAAGATAAGGTCTTATCCGTGAAATCATCTCTTCCGCTCTCCCCTGAAGGAATTTTGAATTCTGGATAAATTTTGACTTTCTTAGGTTAAGAAACATTTTTTATGGTCCCGCTATATGCATAAGCACTTTCTCGTATCTTTCTCGCTTGGGTTCGGTAATCTACTTCTATAAGTCCGAATCTCGGCCAAAAACCGTCCTGCCACTCAAAATTATCCAGAAGCGACCAATGGAAATATCCGCGGACGTCAACGCCTTCTTTTATTGCTTTTTCCACGGCCCGGATGTGATCTTCAATGAATTTCCCGCGCTTTATGTCCCTCGCATCCGCCAGCCCGTTTTCGGTGATAAAAATCGGCTTCCTGAAAATGCAGTAAGCTCCTTTAAGAACTTTGTATAATCCTTCCGGAAATATTTCGAGCCCCATGTCGGATACAGCGAACCTCGCCCTACCAAAAATCCTTGCACGCTTGTAATAATTTACTCCAATAAAATCTAGGGCATCGTCAACTGTATGAAGAAAGAAAAAATTTCTAAGATACCCCGCAAAAATTCCGCCGAGCCCGCCCAGATACTCCATACTCTCCGCAACTCCTATCTCAAACCTGGGATTTACTGATTTCATCGCGCGGTACGCTCGCACATGCGCGCGATGCAGATTCCAATAGGCCCGGTTTAACAAAAACGGGTTATGGCGCGCCGGAGGTTTTATTCCGAAAAGATAGGCGTCCGCGGCCCAAGCGCCGGGTTCGTTTACGGTGATCCAAAAAACTACCTCGTCTTTAAACTCTCTTGATATTCGCTCGGCAAAGCGAGTAAAATAATCAACCGTTTTTCGGGAAGCCCACCCGCCCTGCTTCGCAATCCACAAAGGAAGCGTAAAGTGCCAAAGAGTCACGAACGGCTCTACTCCCCGCTCGCGAAGAGCCCTGATCACTTCGCGGTAGTGCTCTATTTCTTTTTCGTCGAATTTTCCCTCTTCCGGCTCAATCCGCGACCACTCGATCGAGAAACGGTGGGCATTGTGGCCAAGCTCCTTGGCGATATCGAAATCTTCGCGGAAGCGGTTGTAGTGATCACATGCTTTTCCCGAAATATAATTTTCCGTATCAAGCGGCGAAGGCCAATTTTTAAGTATGTAATCAGGAAACTGCTTTCTGAAATTTTCTCCCTTAATTCTTGATTCTAAATTCTTAATTCTAGATTCTGATTTCTCCCATTCCGTCCAATCATTGCAGTTTCCGCCCCCAACTTGATGCGCGCTGGTTGCCGCTCCCCAATAAAAATTCTTGGGGAAACTCCGATGTAACTCGTCCATACCTTTATAGTATAGCGCCCCGGACGGAAACGTGCTATTCGCGGGCATGAATCCCGTTAGAAGCCGCGATCGCATATCAAAAGTAAAACTATTTTTATGTACCACAGTTTAAATATAGATAATAAGCGCGACAGATTGTGTCACTTGATCGCGATCTACTTCTAACGGGATGAAAAAAGCGCCGCTTTCTAGCGACGCTCAAGACTCTCAACTTTATCTCTCATCTTCTTCAAAAGGTCATCCAGTGAGGACTTGGCAATAACCGCCTCAAACTGGGCGCGATAGTTATTGACAAGACTAACTCCCATCGCGGAGATATCATAAATTTTCCATTCGCCCTTTATGCGATGTAGCCGGTAATCAATTCTGATCTCATTACCATTTTTGAGAAAAGCGTTCTGCTGCACCCGCGCGAAATCTTGCTCCATTTCTTCTTTGGCATCGGCCATCCTTGCCTCTTTCATTAACTCGATCTTGCTCAGATACTGAAACTCCAGGATTTTCTCAAAAAGCGGCACGGCTTCTTTTCTCTGGGCCCCATCAAGGTCCTTCCAATGACGCCCAAAAGCGCGTCGTGTCATTTCCGTAAAATCAAACAGGGGTCGGGCGATTTGCCGGATCTGTCTCGTTCGATCATCTTGCGAGAGGTTCTCGTCACGGATAATCTTCTGTATTCTCTCCACAGCGCCCTGAATCCTCTCCTTGGGAGTCGCATCCGAAGCGATACCTGAGGAACTTACACAGAATATACCCAAAAGAACTACGGGGAAAATTCGAATATACGCTCGACAAAACATACGCTAACCTCGCAAAGAACGTTTTCTGTTTCCATAATATTACCAACAAAATATACGCCCGACAAGGGCGTATATTTAAAACTCTTTGTAGGCACTTCTCGTCTCACGGCAACAAATCCAGCTGGGGATCACTGCCGGTCTCATATCTCCCCGAATTATTCCCGCCGTCATTCTGTTCATATCGGTCATTGGATGAATCTTCAAATTCCGCATCAAGTTCATAATCGATGCCGAAAGAGACATAGCGGTATATGAGAGTGCCCGAATTGTTTGGATCTCGAGAGACGCCATTTGAAATGTAAGTTGGGGAAAGACCGGGTATCCAAGTAAGACCGGTGGTGGAATCGCAAACCCCCCCGGTACAACCGCTACTATCCGGGGGAACACCGCCGTTATCGGATTTGAATAGTTCTATCGCCTTAAAAATCTCCCTCCTATCCGTCTGCCTCCTAGCGTCGCGTGACTTTCTTCTCGCGCTATTGAGTGATGCAAGAACTACCGAGGCAAGAATCCCGATAATGGCAATAACCACCAGGAGCTCAATCAGAGTAAACCCCGCCCTTGACCGCAGGGCCTTATACCTCGCGACAAGCACCAAATTATTATTTACGGTAACCCTGCGGCAAGACCGCGAGGTATTCAAGAGCGGGGTAAAACCGCCGACTTTTGCAAATATTTCTTTACCTTTTTCTTCTGATGCTTTTGTCTCCATTTCGTTATTTTAGCGTGGTTGCCCGAAAGAAGCAATTTGGGCACCGGATACTTTTTCCCCATATAGTTTAAGACCTCTGGCCGAGTATATACGGGCACCCCAATGCCGTGCCGCTTTTCTTCAAGCGATTCCGCTTTGCCAAGAAACCCGGGTATGTGGCGGGAAACCGCGTCAATCATGATCATGACAGGCAATTCTCCGCCGGTAAGAACGTAAGGACCTACAGATAAATTTTCAATTTTAAATTTTAAATTTTCAATAACTTTTTTAATGCGCTCATCCACGCCTTCGTAGTGACCGGCGATCATGATTATTCGGTCGTACTTTTTCGCCAATTCACGCGCCATTTTTTGATCAAATTGCCTGCCCGCGGCAGAAAAAAGAATAATTTTAGTTTTGGATTTTGAAGATTTAGATTTTGGAACTTGTTTAGAATTTAGAGTTTCGGATTTAGAATTTCTCAAAATAGAACCCAGTGCTTTTATAATAGGTTCGATTTTGAGCACCATTCCCGGTCCCCCCCCATACGGCCGGTCGTCCACCTTCTTATGTTTATCATGAGTGAATTTTCGTAAGTCGTGTACACCAATATCCACGAGCTTTCTCACTCTAGCCCGTTTCATCATAGATTCGCTAAGATACGAATCAAAAACTTGGGGGAAGATTGTGATAACGTCAAAACGCACAAAAACTTGACAAAGTTAATACATCAGGTATAATTACCTTAGCTCCACTGGGGGGAATATAACCATGGAAGAAAGATTCACCTTGACGTGCATCTGGTGTCCTTCTGTAGCCTCGGCTCAATGTCTCTATTGTCTCGCGCCATACTGTACCGGGCATGCTAGCCGAGAGAAAAAAGACTATTGCCTGAACCACGGCACTCCCACGACAACTGAACCTCTCAAGTAAATCATCCTTATGCAACAAACCGTGCGCTCATTGTAACACGGTTTTTCTATTATGAAGAAACACAAAAACGCCTCGCGGCGTTTTTGTGATTTAATTTCAAGATTAAAGCCTCAAATCATCAACCACTTCGTCCACATCGCGGCTGCGTCCGCCTTCGCGGCTTCTGTCGCCGCCTTCACGGGGTACTCTCGGTCCCCTTCCTCCTTCAGGCTCCTCAATCTTCAAATTCACGCGGGCGTTGTTCTTGATGCCCACTACTCGAAGAAGCGAGCGGATGGCTTTTGCCGTATTACCGTCGCGGCCGATGATCTTTCCCATGTCTTCAGGGTGAACCGTGAGAGTAATCAAAACCCCCATTTCGTCAACCTTGCGATCGGTTTTTACCGCATCCGGATTATCAACTAGTGCCCTGACCAAATAATCAAGGAACTCCTGATCCTGTGCCATCTTGGCCATGCTAGCTAGAGCTTTCGGCTCTCCGCTTTCGGCTCTCAGCCCATACCTCCTTGCTGATAGCTGAATGCTGAATGCTGAATGCTAAAATCAGTTTCGACCTTTCTTGCGTGCCACCGGTGCGTCCGGCGCCTGCTTTTAGTTAAATCTAGTGTACTCTTTTCTAGTTATTGTGTCAACCCAGTTAGAAGTCGCTTTATCTATCATGCACCTGTCCAGAGCTTATGTCATTTATTAAACTTTATCTCCGTTTAGTTACTCGCAGAAAAATTTCCTATGAAATTTTTCTGCCCAAGACTTCTAACGGGGTCAACTTCACGCTCTCCGTAGCGGATTCGGCTAATTTCTTCTCTCCTTCCACCACCGGTTCTTTAGGTTCTGCTGGCGGTTTCTCCACTGCAGGCACTGCGGTCTTTACTACATTCACTTTCTTTCCCGTAATAATACCTTTTGAAACTAAGAGATTATGGGTTGTTGCCGAAATCTTTGCGCCTTTTGAAATCCAATACAAAATCCGCTCTTTTTGAAAAAGTGCCTCTTTGGTCTTGGGATGATACGATCCGACCGTCTCCACTCCTCCGGACTTCGGCTTGGAGCGTTTTTCTGTCACCACGATCCTATACGCCGGATCATTCCTCCTCCCTATACGTTGCAATCGAATAACTAACATGATACCTTTCTAGGGTACAAGATCGTTTAAAAAAGTCAACAATGAGGCGCGGGGAATGAAAACGTCGTCTTTTATCTCACTTTTTGAAAAGGCCGCACGCACGATTAAAGAAAGCGCCGAGATTCTTATTGTATCTCCCAACCCGCCCGATGCCGATTCTATCTCCTCAGGCCTCCTCATACACGAATACTTTGCGCTCCCCTGGGTCAATAAACCCCACACCCTTTTTTGCGCGGGGCAGATGCCCTCCGTCAACAGAAACCCGCTTTTTAAATTCTTTGGTGGCGATCTGGCTTTATTCAAAAATAGTCTCCCCCCCGTAATCCCTCCGGTCGCGGTCATCAGTGACTACGGAAACTTCAGAACATGCGGTCTTGAACCCGAAAAATTCAAAAAAACTTGCCAATTCATAGGATTTGATCATCACGCGGAACCCGCAGACGATTTCCCGGAGGGTGGCATCCAAATTGTTGACCCCGATGCATCTTCAACCACCGTGCTTCTATATCATTTCTTTGGCTTCATCGGCGTGCCTATTTCCCGGCGCATGGCAACCTATATTGCGCTGGGGATCCTCACCGATACCGGGCGTCTCACCAATCCCAAAACCAATTCCGATGCACTCCGGGTGCTTCTTTCCTGCATTGATAAAGGGGCGCCCTGGGAGGAAATGCGGAGTCTCCTGCAGCCGCGAATTTCGCAAAAAACCCCCTCAGTATGGGCGAGCGCGTCGCGCGAAATAGTATTTCGGGGGTACGGAGAATTTTCCATTCTAATTGCAGGCCACAAGGCGCTATCCTCATGGGGTGGTACGAGGAAAGACGCAGAATCGTTCCTCGGCGTTATGCAGAATATCGAGGGTGTGCGCGTGGCAGTCCTGGCTTTGGAAGAGGACGGCGCCTGGAAGATATCAATTCGCAGCAACATCCCCCAAGAAGTTTCTGCCACACTCATGGCTAAAACGCTCGGCGGCGGCGGACATCCGCATATGGCCGCGGCCATCTTTACCGGTCATCCGCTGGAGGCGGTCGAAATTTTGCAGAAAGAATTGGAACGGCAGAAGAAACAAAACAGACGGACCTAGGGTCCGTTTTTATCTTGTGGGAAACCTCCTTCTCACATTCGGACGAATATAATATGATTAATTGGATGGATAAAAATGTTGAACAGCCAAAGAACGTTGTGGCGCCGGGGCCGGAACGTAGAGCGCGGACCATCTGGGGCAGAATATTTGCCGTAATCCGGCTTACCATGTTTATAGCCCTAATTGCCGTAACCGCGGTTATAGCTTTCCCCTTTCAAGACTTCCTCCAGATTTCCTTCCCATGGGTGTTCCTCGGAGCCGCGGCAGCAGTAATTTTTATAAGCATACTCCTCTACTTCCTCGTCTCTCCGCAGGAATCTTTTGTAAAAACGGCCTTTGATCTTGAATCAATGACTGCGGTAGTGATCGGGATGATTACGATTATTCTTCTTGGCATCCTCACCCTTCTCACCTCCTCTACACCCAATCTCGTTACTCTCGGACTCATCCTCATGGCAATCTATATCTTCTATATTTATAGAATCATACGCGATACCCTCCGTATCCAACAGGAGAACGAGGAACTCAAAAAAAAATATGGGGAATTGGTAGAAATGGATAAGGAAAAATCGGATTTCATTATGGTGACTTCCCATCAGCTGCGTACGCCCCTTACCGAAGTCAAATGGTCACTTGAGTCGCTGGTGCGCGAAGCCAACCTCGATGATACCACGCGAACTATGCTTAAAAAAAGTTTGGACAGCGCAAACCGCATGGCGCGGATTGTAAGCGAAATGTTTGCGGCTCAAACCGTCGAGACGGAAACCCTTGCCTCGGCCAACCACCAACTACAAAAAGAGCCGGTGGACGCGGGTGCATTGATCGAGGAAATTCTAGCCGGCCTTGACCTCTTCGCACGGCAGAAGGAAGTCGGGGTTTCTTTTAAACCACCTGAGAACAAGATGTTTTTTGACGCCGACCGGCATAAAATAAAAATTGCCCTGGAAAACATAATAGACAATGCCATGCGCTACTCCCCCAAGGGTACGGTGCGGATTGCGCTTGACAGCGAGGGCAAAAACGCGCGAATCCGGGTGGAAGATACCGGCATCGGCATTGATAACACCGACTACAGCCGAGTTTTTACCAAATTCTATCGCGGCAAAAACGCCTTGCTTCTGCAGCCGGACGGCTCGGGCATCGGCCTTTATGCCTCCAAAAATATTATTGAGCAGCACGGCGGCACCGTTAGCTTTTTCTCGGAGTTAAAAAAGGGGACGATATTTATACTCACTATACCTCTTGCGAGGTAAACCGCTGATCTGGCGCTGATTGCAACGCCGATATGTCGCTGAAAAGAAAAACGGGCTTGCGCCCGTTATATTTTATTTCAACTTATCAGACATCCATAATTTTATCATCTCCGAGATTTTGCGCCATGAATCTATATACGCCCCTCTTATCTTCTTGACATCTCGGGTAAATAACGCCATATCATAAGGCGAAAATATGACTCCGGTACGTACACCTCTCTCCTGGAGAGATTGAAAAAATAAGCGATCGTGGTGAAACTTCTTTACTCTCTCCCGAAAGGCCTCGCGAAAGCGCACAGGAAACTGACGAAAAAACAAATTACCGAGAACCGATTCTACCTTCGTGGACGACCAACGCCGCCACGCCGTAGCCGTACAGTTTGCGATTACTAAAATATCTGTGGGGTTGAATAACTCGTATGCCTCGCGGATGGGAAAGCGATTTACCGGATTATCAATCGCGTCCATGTCATTGATCCGTACTGAATGATTATAAACAATGGGCGCGGCTATCGCCGCCCTCACCGCTGAAATGAGATCTGGTTTGGCGGTTTTAGCATCCACCAACATATTTTTATCTTGAGATACGTTGTATATTGCCGCGTAAAAATCGGGGCGCGATTTGAGAACCGATTCTACATCAAGCTTCTTGGCCCCTTGACGTAATATCATCTCCGCAAAATCAATATCAACCCAGGGCCTCCGCCAATATCTGAAAAACTTTCTGCTTACGCATTCTTCATAATAAGTTGATGCTCCTATATCTGTCTGCTCTTTCCCCGCGAGCGTATAAGCCGCGATACCTGCGCCGGTTGAGACGCCGACTATCGTATCAAAGGATTCTACTAGATCAAGGTCATGAAGTGCCCTGGCCGCACCCGCGCCAAGCGCTCCTCCGCCTGAACCCCCGCCAAGAATCAACAGAAGCGCACGTATATCTTTATGGCTTTCATCTCCCAATCGCAGGAGTTCACGTTTCCTAAACAAATTTTGAAAGAGCTCCGGATCGCCCTCAAACAGCGGACTTTGCACCCTTTCTCTCCACGCATTGCTCTTTCCGATTTATAGCATATTTCCTGAGATTTTCCAACAAAAAAGCGCGGTCGAGGCGTATCACTGCGAAAACCATTGAGAGGTCAGCAGGCATGGTCTCCGCCGAAGGCGGAGTTGCTGACCGAACATTGAGCGCGGCCGCTCGCTGGAGCGGCCGTGCGTGTTTTCGAAGCGATACGCAGAGGGAACCTCGCGTTTACCTATTCGTATAAACTTCCGCCTCCTCCAACTTCAATGACAAAAGTTTAGAAACACCATCGTCTCCCATGGTGACTCCGTATAAAATTCCGGCGCATTTCATGGTTTCGCGATTATGAGTCACTAAAATCAGTTGCGTTTTTTTAGATAGTTCTTTAAGGATTGCGGCATAACGCTGCGAGTTGGCCTCGTCCAACGCGGCATCTGTCTCATCAAGCACTAAAAATGGCGGCGGATTGACGGAGGTTATGGCAAAAAGGAGCGCAATCGACGTTAAGGCGCGCTCGCCGCCAGAAAGCATAGCAAGACCCTTAATGCGTTTTTTGGGCAGATCAACGGAAATCTCAACTCCCTCCTCTGTCGGCCCAACCTCTTCTGTTATTTCCTCAAGCTCCTCTTCTCCGTCTTCCGCTCTTCCTCGCACCGGCACGTCAACAAGTTGGAGTGAAGCCCTTCCGCCTCCAAAAATAATGCGGAAATAATTGTGAAACTCCTCCTTTATTTTGGAAAAACCGGCTTTAAAGTCATGGGTTATATGCCCCTCAAGTTCTTTGATAAGCTCTTTCAGGGAACCAGAGGCCTGCTTAAGGTCCTCCAATTCCCTATCCAGAAACGAGTGGCGCGCCTCGGTATCCTGAAATTCTTTTACTACGGCCGGGTCAATTCCGCCGATCTCCTCGATTTTCCCGCGTAGCCGCTCGGTTTTTTTCCTTATTTCCTCAACGCTCATACTCTCGTAGCCGTCAAGTGACTGCGGGGCCAGAGTGGACAGCTCGATACCGGCTTCAAGTAGATCTTTTTGCATTGCTTCCTCCCGGAATTTAATCCGCTCCTCATCAAACTTAAAACGCTCAAGCTGAAGAGCAATATCGCGCTCTTCTTCCTGACGAGCGCGGAGGGAAAGATCAAGCTCGCGAATTCTGGCCTGAATCGAGCGATACTTTTCCCGCTCCTCGCGTCTGACGACTTCTAATTTTTCGGTCTCCTTCACAATTTTTGCAGACTCTTCCTGAAGGGCAGATATAGTTTTCTCAAGTCCTAGCGAGACCGCGTTCTCACCCGTCCCACGCTTCTCCTCAACGGTTCCACGCTCAATTTGTCCAAGAAGTTCTTCCAAATCCTCGACCAGGACCAGAAGATGCGCACGCACTACCTCAATCTGGTCCTCTTCCTCCAAGATTGCCCTTACCTCATCTAAAAATTGTTTGATCTCCTCCTGAATGTATCGCGTATCCACCGCTCGCATCCGTGGCTGGCTTGCTTTTTCGCGCTCTACTTCCAGCTTCCCCTCAAGCCGCCCCAACTCCCGTTCAATCTCGCGCCTTCGCGCTTCAAACGAAATCAGTATTTTTTCGTCCTCGTTTTTTACGCTTATCGCGGAAAAATTCTTCTCCGCGCCCGCTATCTCTTGAGTCAGGCGGCCGATATCGCCCTTCACTTCACTTTGTTTTTTTAATAAGGGGGTGCTACGCGCTTCCAGCCCGCGTTTTTCCTCCGAGATTTCTCTATCTTCTTTCGCAAAATAAATCATCTGCAGCGCCCGCAATTCGTCTTCGACCGACCCGCGCGCTTCCGCCTTTTTGGCTTGCCCTCGCAAAAATTTAAGATGCGGGGCGATCTCATGCAGGGCGATCTCAACCTGTTTCATATTATTTTCCGTCGCGTCCAATTTCCGCTCCGCTTCCGCTTTCTTTATTTGATACACCCGCAGGCCCAAGGCCTCCTCAAGCATTTCCCTCCGCTCGCGAGGAGAAGAAAGTAAAATCTTGTCTACCTCGCCTTGCCCAATAATATTATGCTTGGTTTCGCCCAAACCTATCCGCGCCATAAGTTCCACCACGTCTTTCAAACGCACATGAGAATCGTTGATATAATATTCATTCAGACCGTCGCGGAAAATTTTTCTTGCAATCGAGACCTCGGTAAATTCTATCGGAATCCTACCGTCGCTATTGTCAAAAAGAAGGACGACCGATCCTTTGCCAACCCTCGGTACCTTCTCAGATCCGTTCCAAATCAAATCCTCGCCTTTTTTGCCGCGCAAGGATTTCATGGACTGCTCCCCCAAGACCCACCTTATTCCTTCCGCAATATTGCTTTTCCCGGAACCATTGGGGCCGACAATCGCCGTGATTTTAGACGGAAATTCAAGGACCGTAGCCCTTGCAAAAGATTTAAATCCTGATAAATCCAACCTCTTAAGATACATGCTTGAACTTTAGCGAAATCGAAATCCCAAGATCATTGCCCCCATGGCACTTCTTATACTTCATCCACTGGGCTAATTGTCATGCGGGTCTTTGGGTAGTCCCAAAACCTTTTGTCTTACGAGTTTTTCTTTTACTCCCTGGCGGCCCCGTGGCATTTTCGCTACGGGATCGTCTGGGAGTAAAAGTCGGGTTGTCAAAGGTCTGTCTTGGTCTTGCAAGGACAACCCTATGCTAAGTTCTCAAAGTCATCAAGTTGAGTTGCCCACAGCTGTCTTTTCGTACTTTCATTATAACTTATCGGGGTATGTTATCAAGCTGATGGGTGCCCACATCGGGTTAATCTCGCAACGGGACGACGGGTCTCGCAAATTTCTCTACGGAGTTTTCGACTCTCGCAACTCTCTCTGCTCTCTCTACTCTTTCTACTCTTTCTTTTGTCGGAGTGTCTTTCATGAAGCTTCGATATCTCTTTTCCAATTCGTGATCAGTCATCATCGTGTAAATTGTCGAGCTCTGGACCGACGAGTGGCC
>CAZPDF010000012.1:0-18258 GCA_964585475.1 uncultured Candidatus Saccharibacteria bacterium | reverse complement strand
GAATTTTTACAAAAGTATCAACTAACGAATCCGCCAAATGTGTGTACCTAAAACAAAAAAAATAATGTTCGAGGCCCGTAAATCATTCGGGTCTCGAATCATTTTGCTAACTTCTTATACTCCCCTCAAAAGATAAAGACATGGTCGAGGCGTTTGGTTTCTCGCGACAATCAGGAGCGCGGCAGCATGGTCTCGCCGTAGGCGAGTGCCGCGCGGATGCTTAGCGAATCCCGCGCTGGCGGGATGAGCGTGTCGCGAAAACAAAACGCCGATGGAACCATATCTTTTTCTCTACTCCATCCCTTTCTTCTTTCTATACCCCGTCCCAGCCGGGATTAGGCGCCCGATGATTACATTCTCCTTGAGTCCCCGCAAACCATCTTTCTTACCTCGTACCGCAGCGTCAATCAGCACCCGCGCGGTTTCCTGAAAAGAAGCAGCCGAAAGAAAGCTTGTGGTGGAAAGTGCAACACGCGTAATGCCGAGTAGCATCTGATAGGCCTTGGCCGGCCTCTGGCCCTGCTTCAGAGCAAAAATGTTTGCTTTTCTAAACTCTCTTTTTTCAATAACTTCTCCTCCGCTGAATTTCGTATCCCCGGCATCTTTTATGCGAACTCTTGAAAACATCTGCCGCACAATGACCTCAATATGCTTATCGTGAATGGGCGCCCCCTGCAACGAGTAAATTTTCTGCACCTCTTTGATAATGTAGCGCTCCGTTACCTCCCGCCCAGCCAGTTTGAAAAGTTCTCTTAGATCAGCATGGCCCTCCGAGAGTAAATCTCCTTTTTTTATCTGCGCCCCTACTTCAACCAAAACTCCGCTCCCGGCCGGTATCCTTAACTCCTTTTCAGTATCGGCCGCCGCCAAGGTTTTTGCGGAAGAACGTTTCTTAGTTTTTTTCGCATCGGCCTCTTCCGGCAACACTTTTATTTTAATTATTTTCTCACGTCCAACTTCAGAAATCTCTGTGACTTCACCGTTAACATCGGAGAGTACGGCCTGCCCTTTAGGAGGACGCGCTTCAAAAATTTCTTCAACCCGCGGAAGACCGGTGGTAATATCTCCTCCTCCGGCAACGCCTCCGGTATGGAAGGTACGCATGGTAAGCTGCGTTCCCGGCTCTCCAATGGCTTGAGCCGCGACAATTCCAACGGCCTCACCAAACTTAACAAGTTCGTTATGGCCAAGATCAAAGCCGTAACATTGCTGACACACTCCCCCTAAGCTTTTGCAGGTAAGCGGGGAACGGATCAGGGCTCTTTCGCATTTATTTTCATCAATCATCTGCGCCTTCTCGTGATCAATTACCTCTCCCGCGGAAAAAAGTTTCTTGCCTTCCGCATCTTTTATTTCCTCAAAAAGTATTCTACCAAAAACGCGCTGTCCAAGGGTTCTATTGATCTCCTCCGAGTCCTGCTGTAAAAGTTCGAGCCCCTGCTTAGTCTTGCAGTCGCTTTCCGAAACAATTATATCTTGCGCTACGTCAACCAGCCGACGGGTCAAATACCCGGCGGCCGAAGTACGAAGCGCGGTATCGGCAGTGCCCTTTCGCGCGCCGTGAGTGGATATGAAATATTCAAGAACATTCAGGCCCTCCTTGTATGAGGATAATACCGGAAGTTCGATAATTTTACCGGCCGGATTTACCACCAGCCCCTTCATTCCGGACATCTGCCGAATCTGGGTCCAGGTGCCGCGGGCTCTGGACTCAACCATGGAATAGATCGAGCCGCCCTGCTCGAGGGCCCCCGGAACGAATTTAGTTACGGCATCCACCACTCCCTGCCAGATTTCAATAATTTTCTCATATCTTTCGCGCTCGGTAAGAAGCCCGCGCTTATAGTGGTCAAGAACCAGTACGACTTCTTCTTGGGCTTGGCGCACCAATTCGGCTTTTTCCACAGGAATTATAAGATCATTCATGCCCCAGGAAATCCCGGATTTAGTCGCATACTCAAACCCGAACTTCTTGATCCTATCGAGAATCGCCGGTGTTTCGGCAATGCCGTAGCGCTTAATTATGCGGGCGACAAGTCCCGCCAGGTCCTTATTTTTCACAAGTTGATTGACAAACGGAAAATCCTGGGGCAGGGCGCGATTAAAGAGAATCCGGCCTACCGATGTTTCAAGGGTCCTCTTCCCTGCGCCAGTAAGAGCACCTTCTCCCAAAACCTCGGATTTCAAGATTCGGACTTTAATCCGCGCTTGCAGTGCTGCAACCTTAAACTCGTACGCAAGTATCGCTTCCTCTTCATTTGCAAAATACTTCCCCTCTCCTTCTAAACCATCGCGGATGGTTGTCGCCCAGTAACATCCGAGCACGATATCCTGAGTAGGGTTAACAATAGGATCACCGGTGGCTGGCTTAAGAAGATTCTTGGCTGAAAGCATTATTTCGCGCGCCTCGGTCTGCGCCTCATCAGTAAGCGGGAGGTGAACCGCCATCTGGTCCCCGTCAAAATCGGCATTAAAAGCGGGGCAAACCATGGGATGAATTTGAATTGCATCTCCCTCAATCAAGACCGGCTGAAATGCTTGAATCCCAAGACGATGCAGGGTTGGCGCGCGATTCAAAAGAACATAGCGACCCTGTATTACCTCCTCCAAAACCTCCCAGATGACAGGATTTTGGTCTTCAATTAACTTGCCCGCCCCGCGGATGTTATAAACCGCTTCACGCTCAATCAGGCGCCGGATAACAAATGGTTTGAAAAGCTCGAGCGCCATTTTTTTGGGAATCCCGCATTCGTGCAAACGAAGTTCCGGCCCCACCACAATTACGGATCTGCCCGAATAATCCACGCGCTTGCCCAAAAGATTTTGGCGGAATCGCCCTTGTTTTCCCTTGAGAATGTCAGCCAGTGATTTTAAGGGCCGGCGCTGGGCTTGGCTTGAAACTGGGGCAGTTCCCCGGCGGATAGAATTATCAATCAAAGCATCCACCGCTTCCTGCAGCATCCTTTTTTCATTGCGGGTAATGACTTCCGGAGCATTCAACTCATACAAACGTTTTAAACGGTTATTGCGATTGATTACTCTACGATATAAATCATTCAAGTCCGAGGTCGCGTAACGTCCTCCGTCAAGCTGTACCATGGGCCGTAAATCCGGGGGAATTACCGGAATCACGGTAAGAAACATCCACTCGGGACGAATGCGCGCCTGAATCATGCCCTTTATAATTTGGAGACGACGAAGACTTTTTCTCTGTGAGACAGGCGGCTGTTGTGAAATTTCGCGCTCAATTTTTTCTTTTAAAACCGGAAGGTCAATGCTTTCCAAAATCCGCCGAATTGACTCAGCACCGATAGACGCCTCAAAAACCTCCCCGAACTTACGCGAGAGTCGATGATATTCGACTTCGGAAATTACCTGGTAGAACCGTATATTGCGCAGTTCCTCTCGAGCACGCTCCTTGGCATCCTTTAATTGTGATAATTCTTCCCGCGATGTTTCTTTTGATTTTGACTTAAATTCACGGTCAATTTCTTCGGAGGCCTTGTTCCTAGCTTCCTCATCAACTTTGGTAACAATATATCCGGCAAAATAGATTACCTTCTCAAGATCATTCACTGATATGTCAAGCAGGAGGCCAATTTTTGAAGGAACACCGCGCAGGAACCAGATATGACTTACCGGGGCCGCAAGCTTAATGTGGCCTAGGCGCTCGCGCCTAACTATAGAACGCGTCACTTCCACGCCGCATTTATCGCAAATTATGCCTTTATAACGTATGCGTCGGTACTTTCCGCAATAGCATTCCCAATCCTTGGTCGGACCGAAAATTCGCTCGTCAAAAAGTCCATCGCGCTCTGGCTTCCCCGTCCGATAATTAATGGTTTCCGGCTTAGTAACTTCGCCATGGGACCATGCAGAAATCTCCTCGGGCGAAGCGAGTTTTATAACTATGGATTCAAAATCTGTTAACGAGGTCTGCTCCATATATACAATGCAGATCTACGAATGAAATGTTCACCCCGCACCTTTTCTACTACGGAGTCCTCAATGCTCAGGAAAGGGACATTACCGATTCACCTTTTTCGTTACCACTATAAGTCAGTGGTAGAAAAGGTGTGGGGCAGGTCTACAAATACGCAAATCGTATTCGCATATTCGCAACATTCGCATCACATTTCGCATCATTTGCATCTCATTTACTTTACTTTCTGGCGCTCGCGTAGGGTTTGCGTTCTTCCTGCCACCTCTCTTTCCTGCCAACCCTCTTCTTTCTTCACGATTTCAACATTTAGTACGAGCCCTTTCAATTCATTTATCAAAACATTGAAAGAGGCAGGAATATTCGGACTCTTAATCTTCTCTCCGTTGATTATAGCTTCATAGGTTGACGAGCGCCCCAAGACGTCGTCGGATTTAATAGTAAGCATCTCCTGAAGCGTATGCGCGGCCCCATATCCTTCCAGTGCCCAGACCTCCATCTCGCCGAACCGCTGCCCTCCAAATTGCGCCTTGCCTCCGAGCGGCTGCTGGGTAATGAGCGAGTAAGGGCCGATGGAACGCATGTGTATCTTATCCTCCACCAGGTGAATTAGTTTCATGATATAGACGTACCCAACCGTTATTTTATGCCCGAACCTTTCCCCGCTTCTGCCATCGAATAGCGCCACCTTGCCGTCTTCAGGAAGAGCCGCTAACTCAAACTCGTGCTTAATTTCTTCCTCCGAAACGCCGGCAAGAGCTGGAGATATCGCGCGATATCCGAGGCGCTTAGCGGCCCAACCCAGATGCGTTTCCAGAACCTGTCCCAAGTTCATACGTGAAGCAACTCCTAATGGATTTAAGATCATCTCCACCGGAGTCCCGTCTTCAAGGTGCGGCATGTCCTCCTCCGGCAGGATCTTGGCAATAACGCCTTTGTTGCCATGCCGGCCTGCAAGTTTATCGCCGACGGCAATTTTCCGGAGTTGCGCCACATCCACCTGGATACTCTTAATCACGCCCGCTTCTAACTTGTCCCCCCGTTCTCGGGAGAATACCTTCACTCCTACCACTCTGCCGCGCTTCCCGTGTGGAAGACGTAAAGACGTGTCTTTCACGTCCCGCGCCTTTTCGCCAAAAATCGCGCGAAGTAATTTCTCTTCCGGTGTCAGGTCGGATTCTCCCTTTGGGGAAATTTTCCCGACGAGAATATCGCCCGAACGGACTTCAGCGCCGATACGCACCACTCCGTCCTCATCCAGATTCTTCAGCTTTTCCTCCCCAACATTGGGGATGTCGGGCGTGGTGATCTCCGGGCCAAGCTTGGTGTCGCGAACGTCAATGGAAAAATCCTCAATGTGAATCGAGGTAAATCGGTCTTCTTTCAATAATTTTTCGGAGATTATGATGGCGTCCTCATAATTTCCTCCTGCCCAAGAAAGAAAAGCGACCAAAATATTTTGTCCGAGGGCAAGCTCTCCTCCTACAGTAGAGGAGCTATCGGCAAGAAAATCGCCTTTTTTAACTTTGGCGCCCCGTTCGACAACCGGCCTTTGGCGAATTGCGGTGAATGCGTTCGTTCGCAGGAACGATACCAGCGGATAAGAATGGGGACGCCCATTTTTATCCTTTATGACTATCTCCCGCGCATCCACCGATTCTACCACCCCTTCCTCCTCCGCAATGATAACCCGGCCGGAATCGCGAGCAGCGCGTACTTCGATACCCGTTGCCACGAGCGGCGCATCGGCACGAATGCAAGGAACGGCCTGCCTCTGCATGTTTGATCCCATCATGGCTCGATTGGCATCATCATGTTCCAGGAAAGGAATAAGACTAGTCGCAATGCTAATCGCTTGCTGGGGAGAAACGTCAATATAATGAACTTCTTCTCTTCGTACCATCCCGGGACTTCCCTGTACCCGAGCTTCAACCCGCTCTTCCAAAATATTTCCATCCGCGTCAATGGGTATACCTGCAGGAACAATATTATATTGAAGCTCCGCTGAAGCATTAAGATACTCTTGCTCCCTAGTAATTCGGCCATTCTCTACCTTAAGATAGGGGGTCTCGATGAGGCCGAGGTCGTTGAGCCGCGCATATCCTGCGAGGTGCCCCACCAAACCGATATTGGGACCTTCCGGGGTCTCGATCGGGCAAATTCTTCCGTAATGAGACGGATGCACATCACGTACCTCAAATCCGGCACGTTCTCTTTGCAAACCACCGGGGCCCATGGCGCTAAGCCGGCGCTTATGTTCAAGTTCGGCTAAAGGATTTACTTGATCCATGAATTGAGAGAGCTGGGAAGAAGTAAAGAATTCCTTGACTGCCGCCATAAAGGGACGCGCATTAATTAGCTGGGCGGGGGTAATAGTGAAAGGGTCAAGAGTAGACATTCGGTCTTTGGCAATGCGCGCCGTGCGGGCTACGCCAATGCGCAGTTTATTTTGCAGAAGCTCTCCCACGCCTCGGACCCTCCTATTCCCCAAGTGATCAATATCGTCTGCCGGTGCATCGCCGGCGTTATTTAACCGGATGATTTCCTTCAATACCGCTATGATGTCCTCGGTGCTTAAAATGCGGAACGCTTGATCTTGCCGAGAACGTTGGCGGCCTACTTGCTCCTCTTTTTTATATATCCGCGAGGTATGCTTATTATCTTGGTTCGCACCCAGGCGCTGGTTAAACTTGTAACGCCCCACCTCGGCTAAGTCATAGCGATCGAAACTGAACATGGATTGAATCAAGGAACGGGCATTATCGGCGGTGGCCAGATCCCCGGGACGGATTCGCTTATAAATCTCAATAAACGACTCCTCCTGACTTTTGGCCGGATCGCGTTCAAGAGTTTTATTAATATAAGCGGTTTCTCCAGTATCAACTCCATGGAATATTTCCGCTATCTTCTCCTTACTTTCCAGACCGAATACACGCAGGAGCGCCGTTGCCGGAATCTTGCGCTTGCGATCAATCTTAACGTTGATCGTGCCGTCCAGGTCCGTCTCAAACTCAAGCCAGGCTCCGCGGTTAGGAATAATTTTCGCACCGAAATATTTCTTTCCGCGGGCTAGATAACTTGTGAAGTAAACTCCGGATGAGCGAATGAGCTGCGATACGACCACGCGTTCAACCCCGTTCACAACAAAAGTTCCTCTCGGGGTCATTACCGGAAAATCGCCAAGATAAATCTCCTGCTCTTTCGCTTCCTTCGTTTTTTTATTGGTTAGGCGCGCACGGATACGCAGAGCCGCCTCATAAGAAAGATTATGCGAGCGCGACTCGGCCTCGGTAAACTTGGGTTCATCCAACGCAAAGCTTATTATTTCAAGCGTCAATTCCCCGCCGCCAAAATCTTCCTTGATCGGAGAAACCTCGTCAAATAACTCCCTCAAGCCCCGTCCGAAAAACCAGCTATAAGAATTCAGTTGCACTTCCGCTAATTCCGGGAGTTCTACCAGGGATGCTTTGAAGCGAGAGAAATATTTCTTTTTAACTTCCATTTAAATTTACCTGCCCGCCATCTGCCTATGCCAGAAGTTGTATCTTGGCTCCGAATATTATTTAATCCCTTGGTGGTGAGATACAACTTGACCTGACAGGCTTATGGCAGGCGGGGAACGCGTTATTTAACAAAAATAAACACACCCAAAATAGGCGCCTCCTATATAGGGCTAAACTAAATTTGCGATTGCGGTATCAAGTTCGCAAAATGGGATTCACTTTTATTGATAGATATCGTACAATCGAAGACTACCAACCAGTATATTGTTAACTATACTCCCACTTAGATACCCTGTCAAGCAGAAAAAATCATGAGAACCTAGTACTTTATCCACATACCCGGTAGTAGTCCTCGGCAACTTGAAAACAAATTTCTCGCATGTTAGATTATACTTTAATGACGTTTGTCAGTAAATTCATTGCGCGCACCGTACTAAGCGGCATCGCACTCTATTTTGCAAGCCAGTATTTCCCCGGTTTTACCTTAAGCGGCGGGACAACGGCGCTCGCTTTCGCCGCCCTCGCCCTCGCCCTGCTTAATACCTTTGTGCGGCCGATCCTGCGTCTGATTGCCACTCCCCTTATTTGGCTGACTCTCGGCCTGGCCAACATTCTCATTCACGTTGCCATCCTTTGGTTAGCTGACTTTTTGTTGCCGCAACTTGTCATAGCTGATCTTCCAACGCTTTTCTGGGTGGCAATTATAATTGCTGTTGCCAACGCCTTTTTCTGAAAGTAAAATCTTAATCCTATGTTTTATCTTCTCAACATTGCTCAAGTAATCATCTCCATCCTTCTCGTCGCTGCTATTTTATTGCAACAGCGTGGGGGCGGACTCTCGCCTGTTTTTGGCGGCGAGGGTGGTATGTACAGAACCCGGAGAGGCGTCGAGAAGATGATCTTCTGGGGAACAATAGTGCTTTCTATTCTCTTCCTCCTGGTGGCCTCGCTTAATCTTCTTCTACAATAGCTTAACCTCATCATTTTCATGAGGAAATTATCATTCCGGCTGTTAAGATATTGGAAATTATTAAGTTTCCGTAAACTGCTTTACCTGCCCCATATTCTGAACAGCCAGGAGAAACGTCTGGTTATCTTTCTCGCCCTAGCGATCCTAGTGAGCGGCGGCGGCCTTATAACGCGTCTTTTTCTCACCTTTACTATACCCGTTCCCAAGGTTGCTGGAGAGTACATAGAAGGAGCGCTGAAAGAGCCGCGAACAATCAACCCTCTATATGCGGGGCAAGATGCCGACCTAGACCTTACCCGTCTTGTTTTCTCCGGTCTCCTCACTTACTCAAGTACCGGCGAGATTCTTCCGGACCTCGCAGAAAAATATGAAATTAGCCCAGATGGTAAAACATACACGGTATTCCTAAAACATGGGGTACGCTGGCAGGACGGAGCAGAACTTGATGCCGAAGACATAGTATTCACCATAAAAACAATCCAAAATCCGCAATATAAAAGTGTGCTCCATGCCAACTGGCAAGGAGTAAGCGTTGAAAAAATAGATTCCCATACCGTCCGGTTCACTCTACGCATCCCATATGCCCCTTTTATTGAAAATCTAACCAGCGGCATTTTACCGAAGCATCTTTGGGAGCGTATAGGGCCGGAGCAAGCTGTACTTCATGAACTGAATTTAAAGCCGGTTGGTTCGGGGCCCTACGAATTCTATCGCTTCCGGCAGGAAAAAGACGGATCGCTCGTCTCGTACGAAGTACGCCGCAATCCCAACTATCATCGCGGGGGCCCGTATCTTAAAAAAATAACTTTCCTCTTCTTTAAGAGCGAGGAGGAGCTGCGCGCCGCATGGCGTAAAGGCTTTATTGATGGATTTGCGCCAATTTCCAAGATAGAGCCGCGGGAGCTCGAAACCAAAAGGGCAGTGTTGCTCACCGTGCCTATGCCAAGAATATTCGGCATATTTTTGAATGAAAAACAAGCGCCGATTTTAGCTGAAAAAAAAGTGCGCGAGTCCCTCGCCGAAGCTCTCAACAAAATAGAAATTGCAGCCAGTGCCTCCGGTGCCCATGCAATCCCCGTAGATTCTCCTCTGCCATTTTTAAAAACCAAGGAACTACTTCCCGCCTACTCCTATAATCCTAAACAGGCCAAAAACCTGCTGGAAACCACTGGCTGGAAGGATGCTGATCAAGACGGCATTCGAGAAAAGAAAGGACGCGAGAAAGGAAAAGAAGTGGTGATCCCGCTCCGCTTTACGCTTTCCACTTCCGATTGGCCGGGACTGCGCGAAACTGCGGAATTGATAAAGACTAGCTTCCGGGAGATCGGCGTCGAGATTGCGATCTCTCACCACTCCTTGGCGGATCTTGAGTCAGCTGTAATACGTCCTCGCAACTTCGAGATGCTGCTATTTGGGCAGGTTTACGGCTATATACCAGATCCCTTTGCCTTCTGGCATTCATCGCAAATCAAAGACCCCGGCCTCAATATCACGCTCTACGCCAACAAAAAAGCTGATCAGCTACTGGAGGAGGCGCGAAGAATTTCCGATTCGTCGCTTCGTGAAAAAAAGTACGCTGAATTCTCGAGTGTGCTTGTTTCGGACCTACCGGCGATTTTTCTCTACATTCAGCAGTATTCCTATTTCGTCCCGGCGGATTTAAAAGGTATTAATCTCGCCAGGATTTCCCTCCCTGCGGACCGATTTAACGAAGTCAACCAGTGGTACCGGTTAACCAAAAGGGTGTGGAAATGAACCAAAGCTTGCATGGTTCCTAGAAACATGCTATAGTGAGGTGGTATCTCTTGTAGAGGGCTTTCGGTATGACTGAGCTTTCTCCAAGGGCTATATCTCTTGATGTCACTTGCTACTCTATTTTCCGAGGTAGCGAAGTTGACAGATTCACCCTCCCACCAATGCCGCGGTGGCGGAACCCCGCTACCAACCCCGCCCTTTCTAAAGCATGTTCAAGCAGAGAGCTCTAGGGCAAAGCCTCATTAAGATAGCTTTTTCTTGTGCTTGAAAATATGAAAGAGCGGGGTGGTGCGGGGCGAGCTGGCAGACCTGCCCGCCTATGCCTGCGCCGGAGTGGTGGAACTGGCAGATTCACCCCGTTAGAAGTGCCGCGGTGGCGGAACTGGAATACGCGTACGCTTCAGAAGCGTATGCCGCAAGGCTTGTGGGTTCGACTCCCACCCGCGGCACCATAATTTTTTCTCATTACAGAAATCAAAAATAAATATCAAATCTATTAAGCTTTGGTTTTTGAATTTTGATTTTTGTTTATATATACAATGCGTAGAGACCAAGCTACATTTTCCAGACGGCGCGTAATCGAGCCCCTGGAATTCAAAGTCGCACCCCCGCACCTACGGGGCCATCTTAAATTTATCCCGCTTGGCGGATGCGGAGAAGTTACCCGTAGCATGTATGTGTACGAGTACGGAGACGACATAGTCATTATTGACATGGGTCTGCAGTTCCCGGAAGAAGATATGCCGGGGATTGATTATCTTATTCCCAACATAGAATATCTGCGGTCTAGGAAAAAAAATATTCGCGGAGTAATCATTACCCACGGCCACTACGACCATATAGGCGCCATCCCCCATCTCCTTGACGCCCTGGGCAATCCTCCGATGTTCACGACCGCACTCACGCGAGGCATAATTCTAAGGCGCCAGGAAGATTTCCGCCATGCACCTAAACCCAAAATTGAGACGATAAAGCCGGAGTCACGAATCCGCCTCGGTTCTTTCGAGATTGAATTCTTCCATGTAAACCATAACATCCCCGACAGTGTCGGAGTGGTTCTTAAAACTCCGGTGGGGACCGTGGTGCATACCGGGGACTTTAAATTTGATCATGCTCCGGTAAATGAGCGCCCGGCCGACATTGCGCGCCTCACGGATATCGGCAGGCGAGGCGTCATGCTCTTGGTTTCGGAAAGCACGGACGCCGAAATGCCAGGACATCAAATTTCTGAATCGGAGGTCCAAAAATCGCTTGAAGAGATATTTAAAGCCGCCTCGGGTAGAATTATTGCCGCAACTTTCGCGTCCTTGCTAACTAGAATACAGCAACTGATTTGGCTCTCTGAAAAATATAATCGCAAGGTTTTAATCGAGGGCACAAGCATGAAACAAGTTGTTGCGATTTCGCAGGAATTGGGGTATTTGAAAGTAAAAAAAGGCACGCTAATTGATTCCAAGCACCTGGATCATTATCCGGACGAGAAAGTTACTATCGTTTGCACCGGCGCTCAAGGAGAGGACCATGCCGTCCTAATGCGGATCGCCAATAACGAGCACCGCTCAATTTCGCTAAAACCCAAGGATTCCGTGATTTTTTCCTCATCAGTCATTCCCGGAAACGAAGCAACTGTACAGCGCCTGAAGGACGTCCTTTATAAAAGGGCCTACAAGGTCTATCACTATGCCACCATGGATATTCATGCCGGGGGGCACGCCAAGCGCGATGAATTAAAGAAAATGATACAACTCGTGAAGCCGCGATACTTCATCCCCATTCACGGAAACTATTTCATGTTAAAACTTCATGCAGGGCTTGCCGAGGAAACCGGGGTACAAAAGCAGAATATCGTAATTGCCGAGGACGGGGACATCGTGAGCATGAACCAGGTAGAAATTCATAAGCTGAAAGAAAAAGCTCCGGTGGATTATATTATGGTGGATGGCCTTGGAGTCGGCGATATTAAAGAAGTGGTGCTAAGAGACCGCCAGCACTTAGCAGAGGACGGGATATTTGTTATCGTAGCGATAGTGGACGCCAAAACCGGAAAAGTGAGAACGAGCCCGGATATAATCTCACGCGGTTTTATCTATCTCAAAGAATCACAGGATCTTTTGAGAGAAGTACGTCACAAAACCAAGTCCATAGTCGAGGATCTTACCGTCGGCGGCAATCATCCCATTAACTGGGTGCACCTGAAGGATGCACTGCGGGAAAAAATCGGGCAGTTTCTTTTTTCAAAAACATTACGGCGCCCAATGGTCATTCCAGTTATTATTGAGGTTTAAAAGATTGCTCGCCACTATGCTTTTTCGACACGCCTCGTCCCGTCCAGCGCGGGACTCGCTAAGGGTCGCGCGAAGTTTTGTCCCGGATAGCCGGGACAAACCTAGCAACTTCGCGCTCCCATTGTCTCAAAAACATAGTGCGCTCGCCAAAAAATCTTCGTTTGTACTTATATAAAAAATAGCCGACAGTGTCGGCTCTAGGCTAAAACGGCTAAGAAGGATTCAGGCGTAGAAGTTTTATCGATCTTCACCCGGCGAATAAGCTTACCCGTATAGTTATTAAATACCAGGATAAAATAGTCCCACCCGCCTGTGTCTGTATCCGGCTCATACCTTAGTCTATCCTGTACCTGCCCCAGTACCATCAGCTCGTTGCTGGATACACTCAAAATATTGCTATTTTCCGGATCGAGATCGAAGATATCGATCATGCCTTTAGCCGCTCGTACCAGGACGTAATTGAAAGGAGCCATTTTTCCCTCCAAGTGTGCTAATGCATTAGTAACAAAAACACCATGAAAAGTCAAGTAATTTTCAGCGGCGTACAGCCCTCCGGGAATCTGCACATCGGGAATTATCTTGGAGCTATAAAACAGTTTGTGGAGCTTCAGAAAGACAATGAAGCTATTTTTTGCGTGGTGGACCTTCATGCCATTACGGTGCCGCAGAAGCCAGAAGAACTGCATAAAAATACATTAGATCTTGTCGCGATCTATCTTGCCGCCGGGATTGATCCCAAGAAATCAATTCTATTTTTGCAGTCGCACGTTTCGGCCCACACTGAACTTGGATGGATTTTGAATACCCTAACACCGTTCGGCGAACTCATGCGGATGACGCAGTTTAAGGAAAAAGAGCCAATTAAATTTGACTTTGAAGATGTTAAAGTCCTTAAAATGGGTTTGAAACGAATAGATCAAAATCTTTCGGCGATATCGGTTTCGGGAATTCAAAATACGCTCAAGGCAGTTTCAAGCGATATTGAACCGATTGTTGACCTTTCTGAAAAACGCAGGGCGGCGCTCGCGGGCCTCTTCAACTACCCAACCCTCATGGCCGCCGACATTTTACTTTATAAAACCGATGCCGTGCCTGTCGGAGAAGACCAGCTCCAGCATATAGAATTTACGCGGATGATCGCAGAGAAATTTAATAAGCGGTACGGAGAAACATTTGTTATTCCCAAAGCCCTCGTTAAAAAAGATTCGGCTCGCATCATGGGCCTAGATGACCCATCGAAAAAAATGTCCAAATCGGCCGAAAGCGGAAATAACTACATCGCCCTTCTTGATCCGCCGGATGAAATCCGCCGAAAAATAAAAATAGCAGTCACGGATTCCGGGAAAGATTTGCGCTTCGACCCTACCTCAAAACCCGCCGTCTCCAATCTCATGGCAATCTATAGCACCTTCTCTGACCTCCCCTATCCAAAAATCGAAGATCACTATAAGGGCAAAGGGTATACCGAATTCAAGAATGATCTTGCAGAACTTATCGTAGAAAAACTGTCCCCCATCCGGCAAAAGTATCTGGAACTATCAAAAAATGAGAAAAAAATATGCGCCCTATTAAAAAATGGCGCAAAAAAAGCCAGCGCTATAGCGGAAAAAACCCTCTCTGATGTTAAAAAAAAGGTAGGACTATTAGTCTAGATAGAATCTCCACGTTTTATTTTTCCAACTGCCCGTGTAATCCACCCCCGCATCTTATCTTGGCAGTTATTTTGCGCAAGCAAGATAAAATCTCCATAACTTATTCTTCCATTGTCCGGCATAATCCACCCCTATCCTTTTTCCTCGCTTAATCCGGCGGGGATTTGTAATTACTCCGCGATCCTCAATCCATAGGCCGGTTTTCCTATCCGCCGGCTTTCCATTAAAATGTTTATCAATTTTGAAAAATCGGCATACTCTTCCCGGACCACCCACAGCAAACATTCCAACATTCTGCAGAATGTTGGAATGTTTGCTGGGTACAGCTACGGAGCGGATGAGCACGGCCGCCGGATAGCTTTCTTGCCCAGTAACGATATTGAGGCAATAATGCATGCCGTAAATCATATAAACATACCAGTGCCCCGGTTTTCCAAACATTACTTCGGTCCTTTTGGTCTTCCCGCGGGATGCATGCGAGGCCATGTCGCGCGGGCCGACATATGCCTCGACCTCGGTAATCATCCCGACAATCTTCTTTCTTCCAATCCGGCGAACCAAAAATTTGCCCAAGAGTTCCCGGGCGATTTTTAGTGTCGGGTGGTCAAAGAATTTTTTAGATAGCACCACGTTCTCTTGTTGACTTTTTAACTTCCGCATATAATTTAGGCAGTACCAGAAACGGGAGCATCACTTGAGTCAACCCTCCGAAATCATTACCCGAGAAAAATTTATCCAGGGGTTTCTGGCGGGTCTTATTTTCTTAGGTATAAAAACCCTGCATCTTACCAAACGCGCTACTCTCTATGAAGCGTTTTACCTGGCTTGGACTGAAACTGACGCCAAAGCTTTCAGGGGTATGAAAGAAAGCACGACAGTTGACTTTGACCCCCTATACCGTAATTACAGCCGATGGCTTGAAGAGGGTGTACTCTCCGCCTGCCGGAACCTTGTCGCCACTTTCCGAGGTGGTTTGAAGCTGGATATTAATTTCACGGAAAAAGAAGCGGAAATGTAACTCGATTCGCAGAATCTTAAAGAAGACTACTGTTCTTTGGCTAGCTGCTTTATGCGGGAGATTCAAAAATTAGATACCCGTTGCCAAATTTCCCTCACCCCGGAATTTAGAAGTCGCCTCACATTATCAGAATGATATGTGAGGATTTTTTAATATTTTCGAGATTTAACTTTCCTAATACCATTGACCCAACAACATTCTCACATTCTCAAGAATATGAGAATGTTGTGATCGTATCTCACGGGCGGGGCTTTTTATCGATGATAATAACCCTCCTCATTTGTTACCCAACCAGTAGATCGCGCCGAATATAATAATGAGGGCTACAATATAAGTTGTGGTGTCGTTGAATGACAGCGACATAGAAAAAATTTTAGTTGTGATGTGATTTATATATTTTTAAGCTTCTTCCCATTCTTTGTTAGTGATGCCGGCCTGATTTAAAATTTCCGAAACGAGTTGCTTAGATATGTCTTTCCCATGCGGATTAGGAATAATCACTTTTAAATCACTCTTCTTCATAAACAAATGGCGGCCTCCGGCATAGGGGCCGTCAAAACCCAAGCGACGAAATTTCTGGACTAATCTTCTCCAGGAGATGCTATTTGGCATGCGCCGGGGCTCTTACCAACCGTCTCTGATCGACACCGATACGTAAACCAGGGATAGAATCCCCCTCCTTGAGTTTAAAGAGTAACCAATCCTCTAGTGCCGATCGTAATTCTTCTCTGCAATCCTCTAGACTTTTTGCGTTCGCCCACACACCCCGAAGCCCCGGAATTTCCGCAAAAAAGCTTCGGTCTTTCAGAAGTTTATATCGAGCTTCTTTTAATTTTTTCTCTACGTACTCTGTAAGCATGGTCGTACTATAACAATAAACTGCATAAGTTGCAAACTACTAAAAGGCTAGTTCAACAAGTAAGTGCAACACTTGTTGCATCTACTCAGAAAAACTTGACAGCTTATTAAATCTATTATAGACTATATTTGTTACCAACACAGGGTTGGTACGTTCCTAAAACCGCCATGCAATGAGGAGGATGAGAGCCATGGCAAACACGGTGTTCGGGATGATCGAGTACGGGAAGGGCAGTGACCGCGCGGCTCGGCCAAGCTTCACGTTCCGTCTGCACATCGCGCACGGCATCAACGAAGCCGACATCCTTCCGGACGGTTTCCCAAAAGAAGTAGTATTGAGAGACGCTGGAACGGTCAAAATTCACTTCTGGCCCTACCCTTCGCACGGACTTATCTATGAGCGCGAGTTCCATGTCAGCAAGGCGAAGGGTTCGAAAGGGCAGGACGTCCTGCATCTGAAGGAAGGAAGCCGTTTCGTCGAAGTCGGGGGATACAACTTATTCCTCCGCGTGCTTGGCTGCTTCCTTACCGACAACATCACCGGACTGGCCGAGCTGGTCGCTCGCTAAGAATCCAGGCGTAATTCCGAGCCGACCCGAGACTCTGTCAACGGTCGGCTCTTCCTTTTCTTCGAGTCCTTATCTATTCAATCCAAACTAAAACACTCCTTGAGGAGTGTTTTAGTTTGGATAAGTGGTGTGTCTATGATTCAAATTTTTAATGTGAGGCGGTCGGGAAATTTTGTTGACCGATTTATCTAAATATGCTATCAACAATTGCAGATCATTATTTACAAACAAGGAGAATTCCGTGAGGCACCTTTTGACTGATAAGGCACCCGAACCAGGTTTTTACAGCCAAGCGGTTTCCGTTAATGTAGGAGAACATACTTTAGTTTTTCTGGCCGGGCAGACCGGCAATGTGCCTGGAATCAAGGATGAACCAGTTATCGAAGGAGGACTGGGTCCTCAAACTACTCAGACACTGAAGAATATAGTTGCCGTGGTTGAGGCTGCGGGTGGTAATATAAATCACATTGTTGAACTCAAGATTTTCCTTAAGGATAGCGAGGAAACCGGAAGGGCCCAGCAAGAAGCCAGAGCCGCCGCAAGACTGACATTCGGCTTTTCTTACAAGGAATTTTTTACGAAGCATGGCCTTTCCAGGGAAGCAAAGAATCTGCCCGCAAGAACGATGGTGTGGGTTAGCGAAGTGCCATTGGAATATCCGGCCGAAGATACGCTTGTGGAGATAACCGCTATCGCAGCCATTCCAAAGGGCAAAGGGTAACAAACAAATGCGCCACCTTCCGGTGGCCTTTTTTATTTAATAAAAACTATTAAGAATTCTAATCAGTATCTCTCACCTTTTCTTTTTGTGTGCCGCGGATGTTTTGTCTTATCTTCTTTTCTTCCCTCGACTCTTAATTCAGATATATCAAGCGTGGGGGCAATCTCCCGTGCCTCTTCTATTGTTTGAACTTTGCCTTCTAGATGAAGCAGGTTAAGTTTTTCCAAAATAAGCTTTAAATCTTTTGAATAAAGGCCGAGACCGCCAAGATCCCCCTCAACAACAAGAACCTTCCGCTCTCCGGTTATTTTTGCGGTTTCGGGTACTGCCATTTTTTGAGGCTTTTCTCCTTCCATAGTGCTTTCAAAACTTTTAAAATTGGCGTCTAGGATTCAAACTTTTTAATATGAGGCCGTTAACGGGTTTTCGGGGGCTTCGTTTAGCGGCTCAATTTAGATACATCGGTCGAGATCAAAAATTAAAATTATATACAATTTTATTGTGAATTAAAAAATTAAATATCGTAAACATAGTGATAAAAAATAATCCAGCAATCAAAAGATATAAAGACCAATTAGTTAGTCGATTAGACCACCTACTGTATTTGACGGTATTTTCAGGCTTTAGAAAATGAATCGGTCGGGAGCCATCTCTAGCCCAATTATTTAGATCGTCAATAACTTTTATATGAAATGTTTTTGAGAATTTGTAACCAATAATTTGAGCAGTAATACTAAACAACAAAAAAATCCACGCTAATATCAATATGTATGGAAAAACCAGGTGTGTGTCCTTTAGACCAATTATGTAGTTCACAGACAAAACAAGTGTACCTGTGCCTGCCCAAAAAATAGTCTTGTCAAGAGCAGCGCCTTCTCTAAGAGCTCCCTCCTCAAATCTTAAAAACTGCTGTTTATAAAACTCCTCTGGGGTGAAGTGTACCCCGTTTGGTGGACACGAATAAAAAACCGCCTTTAGGCATGTAAT
>CAZPDF010000011.1:0-30438 GCA_964585475.1 uncultured Candidatus Saccharibacteria bacterium | reverse complement strand
GGGGGACTGTCTCAACGAGGAGCCCGGTGAAAATACAATTCCGGTGAAGATGCCGGATACCTGTGGTTAGACGAAAAGACCCCGGGAGCTTTACTGCAGCTTGATATTGGGTTTAGAACTTTGATGCGTAGCATAGGTGGGAGGCTTTGATGGTCCTCTTCCGGGAGGGCCGGAGCCGTCAGTGAAATACCACTCTTTAAAGTTTTAAATTCTAACCGGTTGGGAACCCCGCCCCGTTGCAGAGCAACGGAAATCCTAAGTTCTAAATCCTAAATTCTAAACAAATTCAAATATCGAAATCTAAAATTTTAAAATACGTTTGGAATTTAGAATCTCGAGATTGTTTAGAGTTTAGAGATTAGAATTTAGAGTTTCCGCCGCTTGGCGGCGGTGCGGGGAAGCCCAACTGAGACAGTGTCTGGCGGGCAGTTTGTGTGGGGCACATGCCTCCCAAAGAGTAATGGAGGCGTCCATAAGGTCGGCTTGGCGCGGATGGAAATCGCGCTGGACGTGCAAAGGCATAAGCCGGCTTAACTGCAAGAGGGATATCTCGCGCAGGTGCGAAAGCAGGGCTTAGTGATCCGATGGCAATGGTAATTATTCACGCTTCGGGTTTTGCCCGAGGTGTGGGTATTTACTTCTTACTAGAACAAGGCCAAAGCTCATCAGATAAAAGCTACCCCGGGGATAACAGGCTAGTTCCGCCCGAGAGTCCTTATCGACGGCGGAGTTCGGCACCTCGATGTCGGCTCGTCTTAGCGCGGGGCTGGAGAAGGTCCCAAGCGTTCGGCTGTTCGCCGATTAAAAAGACACGCGAGCTGGGTTCAAACCGTCAAAAATAGAAGCGGATAGACGCGGATAATAACGTGGATATACGCGGAAAGAACCCGAGAAAGACATCAAAAACACGGCGGCTTTTACGAGTGATCGTAATCGAAAAACCCTCCTAATTTTTGCTACGCAAAATTTAAGAGGGCAAACCGACTCATATCGGTGAAGTCCTATTGAAATACTGACCTGGATTCAGTAGGATAATACCGAGGGAAGTTAGGTCGAATCTACTCTTTTAAAGTTTACTATATAATTATGGAACGAAAAGAAGGTTCTCAGAGGGATTCTGAAGCATCAAGAGAGTCTGTGGAGGTAATGAATGCCATAATGCGGCTAGGCGGAATGATGGAAAGACTTAGTGCAGAAGAAAAAGCAGTAGCAAAGAGAGCGTTAAATGCAATGGTAGAGAAGTAACTAACCCCGTAGAGACTTGGTCCGATTAAAATCGTGACCAGATCCCGCTAAAAGCGGGATAACACGTCGGTCGCTTGCGCAACCCCCAACTTACAACTCCCAACCTCCAACAATTTGTTGGTAGTTTGCTGTTGGTGGTTAGTTGTTGCGTGAGCTGATGGTATAGTCCAACCCCTCTAGTAATAGAGGAAAAAGTTTCGCATCCGCGTTTTATCAGCGGCAACGGCTCAACGCGTTGAGCCGTTAAAGTCCGCGTAAGATCAGCGTTTTTGCGAAGCAAAAATAAAGCGTGAGACAGGTTGGTCTCCTATCTACCACAGGCGTTGATACTTGAGAGGGGTCGTCCCTAGTAAAGTATTGCTACTTCGCGCAGTAATGCGCGATGACAAATCGGCTAATAACGGTCCCTAAGCCCTAAACGGGCCGGGATGGCGGTCGCCAATGGCGACTTAGCCATGGAATCTTTTATTTGCTAAAACTCTTGCGGTCCAAGGTTTTAGGTAAAACGAATAAAAGACAATACCGTGGGAAGTCAATCTAAAGTTAATTTAGCTTACATAGCTGGTTTTCTTGATGGTGACGGTAGCTTGATGCTGCAGATTAAAAAACGTAAAGATGGAAATTCAAAAATCCGTTTTATGTCGACAATCTGTTTTTATCAAGATAGTCGTCACAAAGAACCGCTTTCATGGATTCGTGAATCGTTTGGAATCGGATATTTATCCGACCGGAACGACGGAATGACTGAATTGCGGATAAATGGATTTAAGCAGGTAAGAGATATACTCAAAACCCTGATTCCATTTATAAGATTCAAGAAAAACCAAGCACAAGCTCTCTATGACGCAACAAACATTTTGAGTCAAAAATCATTAAAACAACTCGCTAAACCAGAACTTCTGAATTTAGTTGAGCTTATGCTTTTTATTCAAAACTATAACTATGTTGCGAAACGTAAAAAGACGAAAGAAGAGCTGCTAAAAATTTTAGATTTGACCCCGTAACGACTTGGTCCGATGTTCATCGGACCGGATAGTCAAGAAATTCTTGATTATAATATGCCGATGCCCGACTTCAGATTTATTTCTGAAAGGGCAAAGATATAGTCTACACTTATAGTGATATAAGAAAATGTGACGAGAGGACCGGGATGAACGAACCTCTGGTGTACGAGCTGTTCTGCCAAGAGCATTGCTCGGTAGCTATGTTCGGTTGTGATAACCGCTGAAAGCATATAAGCGGGAAGTACGCCTCAAGATTAGGTATCTTAGATCCCTGGGAGATGACCAGGTTGATAGGGTTTAGGTGTAAGCGCAGTAATGCGTTTAGCCAAGAACTACTAATAGATCATTAAATTACCCGCCCAAATCAGAACACAGAATACACCAAACTTTTTGCTTGTCGGTGTTTTATCTATGTGTGTCCCACCTCTTTCCATTCCGAACAGAGAAGTGAAAGTACATAGACTCGATGATACTTGGGCCCTTGCGGCCTCGGGAAAGTAGAGTATGCCGGCATACATAAGGTTTGGTGGAAAAGAGCGTAGATCTTCGCTCTTTTTTTGTTGCGGAGGCGTCTCGGGCGTGCTATATTAATATATATGCTGGCGTGGAGAGCCAAGAGATATCTAATCATACTTCTTATCCTCGCAACTCCTTTGGTGGCGGCGGGAATTTTTCTTGCGATAAGATTCTTTCCGGAGCCGAGCTGCCTTGATAACAAGCGGAATCAGGGAGAAACAGCTGTTGATTGCGGCGGCCCATGCGTTCCCTGCGAGATTAAGAATCCGCGTTCCATAAATGTTTTTTGGACGCGCGCTATCCCGGTGCGGGAAAACGTCTATGACGTGGTTGCCTTGATTCAAAATCCGAATGAAGTGACCTCTTCCGGCAAGATGGAATACGAATTTTCGCTGATGGATGAAGCCGGTGTCGTTGCTAAACGCTCCGGCCGCACCTTTATCTACGCACAGGAACGAATGTATGCTGTGGAAGCGAATGTCATTGTCACGCGCAGGCCTTCGCGTGTTGAGTTTAAAACCGGAAAAATATCTTGGCGTATCAACAAGGGTGATCGCCCCAATTTAATTGTTGAGAAGAGGGATTATAAGGTGGTTACCGCAGGCGGCATTAAAGAGAGCGTGGTTGAGTCAAGCATTCTTAATCGCTCGCCATATGACTTCAAAGAGGTTGAAGTGCGGTTTGTTGTTTTTGATAGGCAGGGGAATGCTATCGGCGCAAATCGAGTGGTTTTGGAAAGAGTGCTTGCGGGATCAAGCCGTCCCGTAAAATCCATATGGCCCCGCGAGCTCGAGGGGGAGGTTGGCGCCATTGAGGTTGAGCCGCGAGTCAATATTTTCGACCCTGCGATTATTTTAAAACCACAGTAGAAGCACCTAACACCTAACACACTGACATATAACCGTAGTCCGCCGACCGCGTGCCGCCTTTGGTCAGGTGTTAATTGTCAGGTATCAAATGTTATCTAAAACGATTGTGGAGCATATTGCTAAATATGATTGGCTCCTTATGGGAGCAGTTTTTTTGTTGGTGGCGCTTGGGCTTATGTCGCTTTTTAGTCTTCAGGGGATAAGCTCTTTCCCTTTTTTCACGCGGCAGTCAATCTGGGCGATGATCGGACTTGCGGCCTTGGTCGGTGCAAGTTTGGTTGATTTTCGGCTATTTCGTACCCAGAGCGGCGCTGTACTTCTTTTTTATTTTGCGGCGGTTATCCTTCTCCTTATTGTTCTGGTTGGAAATTTTACGGTGCGGGGAGTTTCGGCGTGGCTAAAATTCGGTAGCGTATTTTTGCAGCCGGTGGAACCGGCGAAGCTTGCCTTGATCATCCTTTTTGCCAAGTTTTTTTCAAAGCGCCATATCGAAATTTACCGAGTTCGGCATCTTGCGATCTCCGGATTTTATCTTGCCCTTCCGATGCTCCTTGTTTTGCTGCAGCCCGACCTTGGGTCGGCCATTGTCCTCGCCGCAATTTGGGTCTCGATAATTGTGTTCTCGGGTATGAAATTGCGGCACTTCCTTTTTCTTATGCTTATTATCGTATTGCTTGTTGTTTTTTCTTGGGGGTTTTTACTTGAGCCATATCAGAAGGCGCGAATCACGGCTTATATTAATCCTTATTCTGATCCTCAAGGTGCCGGGTATCAGATGCTGCAATCCATGATTGCGGTGGGGTCAGGCAGGATTTGGGGAAAGGGGCTTGGGTATGGTTCGCAAACCCATCTTCATTTTCTGCCTGAAGCCGAAACTGATTTTATCTTTGCCGCTTATGCAGAGGAGTGGGGGTTTATGGGAACCGTTGTCATGCTTTCGCTATTTCTCATTTTAATATGGCGAATTGTTTTGATCGGGATGCGAGCATCTGATAATTTCTCACGGCTCTATACGTTGGGTTTTGCGACGCTTATCTTTTTTCAGGCCTTTATACATATCGGCATGAATATGGGCGTATTGCCAATCACCGGGTTGCCACTGCCGTTTGTTTCCTACGGCGGGTCAAGTTTGGTGACGCTTTTGATCGGCGTGGGGATTCTGCAAAATATAAAGATAAATAGTCGGCGCGAAATTGAGTAGGTCCCGGTGCGGCCTCTCAACTATTTCATTTTCAGACACGTCTCGCGCGCTCCTGCGGCGCGCTCGCTAAAGGTCGGACGAAATTTTCCCCGCCAAAGGCGGGGAAACCCGAGCAATTTCGTCCTCCCATTGTCTGAAAACGAAATAGTTTCGGCCGCACCTTTTGGAATATTTCGCGGCGGTGGGGTGGGGGCGCAAGACGGCATATAAATTTATTGGCTCCCTATAAAGTGAAATATTGCAGAAATACAGTCCGATAGTATACTAGAACTTGGTACTTTCTATAACAATGAGGCAGAAGAATGGCTGCGCAGATCCTGAAGTCCTTGCCTAAGGAATCGAAAGATGACGGCAAAACTTATATACTTGAGTGCAGTGCAGATGCTGATAACTTAGACGGATTTATTGAGATAAGGAGAATTATCATTGCAGAGTCATCCGCAGAGGCGATAGAAACGGCAAAGAAATTTGTGCGAGAATTGAAAAGAAAGAAGAGTATATTTGAAGTATTATTGTTTGATCCAAAAGCTAGTACGCTGTTATTTTTGCGTAAGGATGATGTCGCTAAAATCTGAATGTGTCGGGCGGGTTTTCTTCGAGAAGGCCCGCTTTTTTTATTTCGTTTGTATCAGCTTTTATCAAAGTTACTAAAGTTTTGACGATCGTCAAAACTTTAGTAACTTCTATTGTTACGAGAAATGAAACACCTCGACCGTCTTCACTCGCTTAGGGCTATTTCCCTACGGCTCGCGGGGAGCAGAAACCGCTGGTTCTGTTTGACAAAATAGAGAATGAGATGTACCCTTTCAGCTGAAAGTTCAATTCGGGGAGGATCGACGTGGAAAGGACAAAGAGTGTAGAGCTTTACGAAGCTGGGGTCATTGGTATCACCACTGGTTATGGGATTCTCGTTGAGGATGCGTTTCTGGCTGAGGTTATGCGGGTGGTGCATTCACATCCACATTTTCAGGATAAGATAATTTTTCCGGCGCAAGAAAGACAGGGATATTTCCAATGCATCCTTTTTATAAAAGAGGGAGTTAGACCAACACTGGTTCAGCTTTTGAAGGATGGAGGCTATCAAGTTGACCAGTGGAAAAGATAGTTGCGGGTTTCCGAGAGGGCCCGCTATTTTTATCTCACCGTTTTAGTAAGGTTACTAAAGCTTTGTCGATCGTCTATACTTTAGTAGTTGCCCGCTTAGAGCATTTTTCCCTCCGGCTTACATGGTGCAGGAATGTTACTTTTAGAATTCATTCGAAGTTTTATAGATAGTTTAAGAATGGGGAGAACGGCGTGTTTTTCAAAGCGATATTTAAAGCAATCTTTTGTCGTCAGGCAAAACGAATGGACGTGCGAGAGTTGATGAGAAAACTTGAAGAGCAGAGGAAAGAAGCACGCAATCATCTTAGTGTGCCACTGCTGGATGCTTATGGCGTCTGGCCAGAAAGATTGACTGCAGAAAAGACCCAGATCGTTGAGCTGCATCTCTCTGGATGTGATCGGTGTAAGAAACAAGTACAGGGTTTAAGGGAAAGACTGGATTTTTACCGGCGCCAAGGACGAAAAGAACCGTGTGACTAGATCTAGTACATATGCGGGTTTTCGGGAGAAGGCCCGCTTTTTGTTTGACATCCATCGGAATATTATGTATTATTTATCAAAGCATCAAATCATAGTAGGGGGATATAATGAAACGAAGGCCCGTGGTTGCAAAATGGCTGGCAATTCATCGGTCACAGGTAGCGGGTAGAGGAGTATTTACCCATGAGGACATTGAAAAAGGAGAGTTTATTCTGAAAACAGGAATACCGCGCGGCTTCTACCTTCTTTGCTACTTGAATCATTCTTGTAAACCCAATGCGCGGCTGGAAAAGGGAAGAGACCGATATTCTGATTGTCTTTTTGCGGCCAAAGACATGCGTGTTGGAAAAGACGGAAAGCAGGAGCTAACTATAGATTATCGGCATACTCGTTGGGGGCCTGAATATTTCTTTGGCAAGATACAGGGAGTCATAAACCAGTCTGGCGGTTGTCGCTGCCCAGTTCACAGAAAAAAGAAAAGATGATGCTTACCATTCATGGCGTATCGGGCGGGTTTTCGAAAAGAGGATCCGCTGTTTTTATTCCTTAAACTAATCTTTACTTTTTTAAGGATACATGATATATTTCTAATAAATTCTATAGGAGTAAGCGGTGCGTTCTTTAAAATCAGTATTTTTCGGACTTATTCTCATCTTTACGCCAGTTTCTGTTTCGGCGCTGGAGATAGAAAACAGTAAGGAGATGCCTCATCCTCTTAACACCAAGTTTATCGAAGAAGTGTGGCAAGAGGTGATCCGAATATACAACGACAAGAGTATCTGGTTTGATGTGGATGCGAAACACAAGCCTCCGAAAATTGTTTATCTCGAGGCCCCGCCTGATGCCGTGCTTGGCTCTCGGCCCAAACTTGCCGAAATAGGATGTACGGATAATAAAGAGGAAATTAACCTTAAATGTGATCGGACCATCTGGTTGTACCGTGATGCGTTTTACGAACATTTTCCGGAATGGAAAAAAACGGCCCCTGTTTTTTTCGCCGAGCAGGCGTACGGCGCGCTTGCGCAAGAATTTTTCCACGAAGCGCTCCTCCATAACCCTATCAGCACGCGTTACCATCATTGTGCCATGATCAACTGGGATGTTCTCATTAAGGCTACGCAATTTATCGATGTGAGGATGAGTACCGGGCCGCGGGTCGCAAACGCAATTGTAGGTTACACTAAAGGCCAATGTGAGAAAGAAAGTGGAGGACGCATAAAGTTTCCGTAAAAACTCGCACCATGCACTATGGTGAAGCCACCCTCGCCTCGTATACTGATATGCGAGATGTGGTGCGAAGGAAGTGCGTCCAGCATTATTTCTAGCGGGTTTTCAAGCACCCGCTTTTACTTTTTACTGAGGCCGTTTATAATATAAATATGGTCTATCTTGCCGCAGATCATAGGGGGTTCGAGCTAAAAGAAGAAATTAAGAAGTATCTTATAAGTAAAGAATACGAGGTTCAAGACCTTGGGGCCTTTGAGTTAAATCCGGAGGATGATTATGTTGACTACGCCGGAAGGGCGGCGGAGAAAATAGCCGCGAATCCGGGTGTTAATAAAGGAATTTTTTTCTGCGGTTCGGGTCACGGCGTGGATATGGTAGCCAATAAATTTAAAGGCGTTCGGGCGGCTCTTTGTTTCAACCGCCAGGTGGCGGTGCAATCGCGCGAGCACGAAAATTCAAACGTTTTGGTTCTGGCCTCCGATTGGCTGCGGCTTTCTGACGCCGTCAATGTCGTTGGGGACTGGTTAAACGCGGAATTCAAAGGAGAGGAGAGGCATGTAAGAAGGTTGAAAAAAATGGAGGAGATCGAAGACCATAATTTTAAATGACCACCTTAGGGGTGGTCAAGACTATTCTATCTCTCGGAGAGCTTCTCTTGCGCGAAAGTTCAGAGATTCAAGAGGCAGCGCCATAATTTTTGAGAGAGCGAAGTGGATTCTTTCTTTGGTAAAGCTGTCAGCGGATAGCGCCATGTTTTTCAGGAAAACTATCCCCGCGATTATGACCGTGGGACTTAGCGTTTCCGGGTGATCTTCAAAGGTGGCCAGAAGCTCATTGCAGGTGTTCCTATAAGCCCTAATTATGTTTCTCGTTTTTTCGAATTCGGGGTTATCCGAAAGTTGGGAGGGAACTTCGTCCGAGTCAATATCAGGGATGTATGCGCGGAGACGATTCAGTGCTTCGTGGAAAGTTCTCATCTGAGGTTCAATTACCCTTCTTGCGTTTTCCTCTATCAACATTAGCAGCATTTTTTCTTCGTTTTCTCGAGTCATCCCGTTGGCCGCCAAAGAGCTTATCCCATACTTATTAAATCATACTTATGCGCTTAAGCCAAGCGGAGATCATTCCTTCCGTCAACGTCCGCACTTTCGAAGAAGTGAAGGAGCGGATCAAAAAAGTAGAGCGCTACGTAAAGTGGTGCCACCTTGATGTTACGGATGGCGTTTTTTCAAAACATCTGACATGGCGCAATCCTGCTGATTTATTAAATCTTGAAACCTCGTTAAAGGTTGAAGTCCATTTGATGGTGTCCGAGCCCGAAAAAATTCTTGATCAATGGCTGGTAAAATCGATAAAACGCCTTATTTTCCATATTGAGGCCATGAAAGACCCAGAGCTCATAATCAAAAAGTGCTGCGATGCCGGAGTAGAAATTGGATTTGCCATAAACCCCGAAACTCCGTGGGAAGCATTAGAGCCGTGGTTTGGAAAGGTTGATCTTCTTCAGCCGCTAGGAGTTCATCCGGGATCCTCCGGGCAAGAGCCGGACTGGCCTAAAATACTCGATAAAATTATCCACATCCGCAAATCCTGCCCGAAGTGCATAATAGAAGTAGATGGCGGAGTTAACCCCGAAACCGCAAAAAAATCAGCTCGTGCAGGAGCAAATTTGCTCGTCGCCGGAGCATATTTATTCAGTCACTCCGATATCAAAACAGCCATTGACGAAATCTCACGAGGTTCAACCTCGTAAAGTGGTAAGACCACAGGGCATTCCAAGTAACAGGGTAAAGATGCAATGGTTATGATGGATCTTCTGGGAAAATATCAAGAGCAACTCTCGCCGGCGGAGGAGAAACGATCCGCTATGGCGCTTTTTGACGAGGATAGCGATGAAGCTGGCTTTATTGTGAAATTCGTTATGCGGGCTTCCCGCGGTCTTATACAAACTGAACGTCAGGCGCGTATAGCGCTTGGCGTGGTAGCCGTTTTGTTTCTTATCCTCTCGATTTATATAGTTGCCGGATCCAGTTTTGGCGGTGTGCAGGAGAAGTTTATTTCTCCGCCCAAACAGAGGAATTTTTAAAGGTGGAATCGCAACATGAAAGGAACTTTTTCAAAAGAAGAAGGTTTTACCCTGATAGAACTCCTAGTGGTTATAAGTGTCATTGGACTTCTTTCGAGTATGGTACTTGCAAGTCTGAATAGAGCGCGTGCCAAAGCGCGGGATGTACGCAGGATCGCTAACCTGAACTCGATATCCAAAGCCCTTGAGTTATATTATGATACGAATCGGCAGTACCCGCCGGAAGCCGCATCAGCTTGCGATTCCTCTCGCGGCACTGCAGGCAGTTGCCCCGGTGCGGGAACTACCTGGGCTGCCGGGGGTCTTGCTTTGATTGCTCCACAGTTTATTTCCGTGGCTTCCACGGATCCACAAAACAGTACGACTTTTTATTACGTATATGAACCCGTGGTGGGGCAAACCCAATTTAGCGTAACGTGCCCCTCGGCAAATTCTTGCGCTTACATTCTTTCTGCGCGTCTTGAGGATGCGACAAGCCGTTACGCCAATCCCGGATGTGATTCTTGCAATCCATCCAATAATTATTGTGTCGCCGGAGGGGGTGCCCGGCTGAATAACTCGACCTGTTAAGCGTGAGTATTTGAGAAGTTTTTTTTCTTATCTCCGCTTGGCTTCGGCGGGTTTTTAAGCTAGGGCTACGGCGCAGCCCTCTTGTTGATATTCCTTGTTTTCCGAAGGCCGGAGATGATGTATAGTTGAATAGGCGTAATTTTAAGCAGAAAATGGGGCATCTACATGACGATAAAATCAAATTCTTGGAGGAGATGGCGAACACCATTCGCCAGGATATTATTGAGGAATTGACCGCGGCAGGATCCGGGCATACGGCGGGTCCTTTGGGTATGACGGATATTTTTACTGCCATGTATTTTCATATTCTACGCCATGATCCCAAAAATCCTGATTGGTCCGAGCGTGATCGTTTGGTTCTTTCAAACGGCCATATCTGCCCCGTACGCTATGCCGCCATGGCGCGGGCCGGATATTTTCCGGTTGAGGAAGTGAAAACGCTCCGGAAATTTGGTACGCGCCTACAGGGGCACCCGCATCGCACCGCGCTTCCCGGCGTTGAGACGACTTCAGGCCCTCTGGGTTCCGGACTTTCGCAGGCGGTCGGCATGGCCATTGCCGCTAAAATGGATAAGAAGAAGTATAATATTTACTGTTTCATGTCCGATGGCGAGCAAGAATGCGGTCAGACCTGGGAGGCGGCCATGCTTGCCGGAAAATGGAAACTTGATAATTTAACCGCGCTTATTGATCGCAACAATATCCAAATTGATGGCATGACCGAGGACATTATGCCCTTGGAGCCCTTGCGCGAAAAGTATGAGGCGTTCAATTGGCACGTGCTGGATATAAACGCCCACAATTTTGAGGAAATCGTAAATGCTTTTGAGACTGCGTGGGGAATTTATGAGAAACCGGTTTTGATTATTGCGCACACAATCCCCGGCAAGGGAATTCCAGAAATAGAGTTTGATTATCGATGGCATGGCGTTCCTCCGGGTGCGGGGCCGACGGATGTTTTCAAGAAAGAAGAGCAGACCAAAGAATTTTTGGCGCGCCTAAGGACTTTAGGTGGGAAGATCCAAAGCGAACACCAGTAAAATATGATATTGTGAAGTCCCGCACTGAACTTGTTCTAGTGCGGGGCGAACATGAGTAGCGGAAATCAGTAAAAAGACCACGGCTTAAAATTTTAAAATAAGTTACATCAAAATATGGAACAGCCGAAAAAATTTTTGGGGCGCGATATTATGACGAGGAATGTAGTTGTGGTGACTCCTGACACTCCGTTGTTGGAAGCGTTTCAAACCATGATTCAGGCGGGCTACAGCGGCCTTCCGGCGGTTGACGGCGAAAGAAGGGTGGTCGGCATTGTTACGGATTACGATCTTCTTACGAAAGCGAACGCCATACATCTCCCGACCTTTATCAAGCTTTTTGGAGAATTGCCAATGTCCACCGAAGACGAGCACCTCCTTAAAAGAAAGATGACGGATGCCCCAACTGTGACGGTAAAGGCGGTGATGAATCACGAGCCGTTGGTGATGAAAGAAGATGACTCGCTTGCAGCAATTGTTCAAGCGTTCAGTGAGCATCACCGGGTAAACCCGATTCCCATTGTTGATTCGGCAGGAAAGTTGGCGGGGATTATAAGCCGTTTTGATATAATCAAATTTTATGCGGCTGCGCTGAAGAAGGAATTGTAGATCGAATCTGTATTAATATCTTGTATCCGCGATGGCTATACGAGAAATATTTAATTATATAAAGGAGCACAAAAACGAATTTTCGGAGAGCGACTTAAATGAGAAGCTACGAGAGCAAGGGTATGTAGATGACGATATAAAAGAGGCATTTTTGATGTGGGAGGGATCTCGTGGTGCGGAATCCGCCCCCGAGTTTAAAGAAAACGCCGATGGCGAAAAGCATGACACTCTTAAGGAAGCGATTTTTCGTCGATTTAATGATGGTAAGGGCTCGATCGCTCCTGCTCTGGGGCGCGTAGCACACGATTTTACTGCGCTTGAGTCGCGCGGAGAATTCTGGACGGGTTTCTTCGTCCCTATTGCTATATACTTTTTTAGTTTAATTGTTTTTCTTTTTTTGGAACTTTTTTACCCCGTGCCTGATTCAGTACAGATCCTCGCCAGCGGCATTGCCGTAATTGTTGCCCTGATACTGCGCGTCTTTATCAAGGAAGCCGCACCGAACCTCCGGGAGGGTGTTGGCTACGGCATCGTCATTATGGTTTTTTGGGCGATAGTTTCGCTACTATCTTATTTAAAACTTCTTCCGTTTTCGCTTGGCTAGTTCGGAGTATAAATTTTAGAGAAATTCGTTAACATGCCGGCAAACTCGATAAATATAAAAATTAGCATCCGCTCGTCCTTAAGTTTTGTCGTATTCTCCATTATCGCAATCAGCATGACGCTTTTCATACTGTCAAAGATCGACAGCGCTTTGGCGGAAATAGAGAGATTGAGTAATTCTCCGGAGCGGCTCTTTCTTAAGAAAGAGCTTGCTGAATAAAATATGAACCAGCGCGCTAAATTTGGATACCGGATTGCCACCGAAAGCGGCTTCGGCCTAGCCGGTTTTCTTATAGCGATTGCCGTCAGCATGCTTATGGTTGGCGGAGGATTCTACGTAAAAGAGCTGCGGACGCAAAAATCTCTTCTTCAAATCGGCGAGGATAAAACGCACGAGGCGCAGGCGTTGAAAGAGAAGATCGAGCAGCAGTTTGAGCAAAATTTTGAGGAGAGCGAGGTAGTAAAACCTCCGTCCTCGCCGGTGCGAGCGTCTTCTCTCAAACCTCCGGCAGTACCGCCAGCCAGTGCTACCACAAAACTCTATCGCAGTGAAATGTATAAATTCGAATTCAGATACCCGATCGCTTTGGTGATGAGCGAAACTTCGGATTTGAGGGAAGTAATTTTCCATGAGAGCGAGGACGCGGTGAAAAGAAGAGAGCCGCCGGTGGCAACGGTTGCGCTTGAGGACTTGCCGCAGGGGATTATGGCCGTCAAGCAATGGCTTATATCGCGGGGCCTAGGCGAGAATGACTTCCGGGAGGTCTCGCTTGCTGGCAGAAAGTTTATGAAGTGGTTTCTTACGACCTCGACCGGCCGGGTTAGGGTGTCGTATGGCACGCTATTTAATAAGAATACCGTGATTAGTTTTAATTCTGATTCGCCGACCTTTTCCGTAACCGTGCAATTTGTAGATATGGCCTCGTCACTAGTCATAAAATAAGTCCTTCAATAGAAGAACTAAATCGGAAAGTATTTTTATGAAGGGTTTAGGGCTATTACTAATTATTGTCGTTATTACAGTGATTCTTTCCGCCGGGGTCGGCGGGGGCTTCTATTGGAACGAATTTCAGAAAGCCCAATCCATCAAAGAAGAAGGCCGTGTAGCGAAAGAAAAAACAGAGGACATGCGGAAGGGACAGGCGCAGCTTACGGAAAATGGCAAAATCGATACCTCCACCTGGAAAACCTACCGCAATGAGAAATACGGGTTTGAGGTGAGGTATCCCATGGATTGGAAAATTTATGCATATCCTGATTATTCCGGGGCTGGCACTCTTGTATTAAATTTCAACAGTTTTGCACGCGAAAGTTTGGCTGACTCTTCAGATACGCCATCCGATATTTATTTAACGACGACACCGCCACAAAGTTCATCACTAGATGAGGCTCTCAGGAACGATAGCAATGGTTGGTTCTCTGATACCAATTATTACAATAGACATTATTATTCAGTTGGTGGTTTTCCTGCCGTGTTTTTAGAGAGTGTCCCAGATGGCCGCAAGCCAAGCGGGGCGATATTCGTTTTTGGTAATCAGCGAATGGTAGTTGCTACGTTTGATATCGCATCTGATTTTCAGAACGCCCCTTCTTTAGAGCTGAAGAAAGCTATTATCTCTTCGTTAAGACTTACCAAATAAATATGTCTATCAATCCCAAAGCAAAACTTGTAGAAAATATTGTAGATCTTAAATCGCTGGAACAAAAACCTCCTCGGTCGCGGCGGCTCAACCAAGTGGACTCGCCGCCGCTCCTTGGACACCCACGGTTTCCAAACGCCCTTCGGGCTATTTCCTACACGGGAAAACTACAGTTTTCCCGACCCCTTTCGTCCGCGTTGATTTTTGCTTAATATAAAGCCATGCCAGTTAATCCAAAAGCTAAGTTAGTACCAAACGTTTTAGATCTTAAGTCGTTGGAGCAAAAACCAACGCGGGATGGTTTTGGTTTGGGTTTTTTGCAGGCGGCGGATGAGAATCCAAACATAGTGGGCCTTTGCGCGGATCTTACTGAATCAACTCGGATGGAAGCGTTTGTGAAAAAATATCCGGAAAGATTTGTGCAAATGGGGGTTGCCGAGCAGAATATGGCGTCGGTTGCGGCTGGAATGGCTTTGATGGGGAAAATACCGTACATTACTTCTTACGCAATGTTTAGTCCGGGTAGAAACTGGGAGCAAATAAGGACAACCATTTGTTACAACGAGGCTAATGTTAAAATAATCGGCTCTCACGCCGGAGTATCGGTCGGCCCTGACGGCGCAACGCATCAGGCGATTGAGGACATAGCGATTATGCGTCCTATTGCCAATATGGAGGTATTTGCCCCATGCGATATGTGGGAGGCAAAACGGGTGACGTATGCAATGTCTCTCTTTGAGGGTCCCGCATATGCGCGTTTTACTCGGGAGAAGACGCCGGTATTCACTACCGAGGAAACTCAGTTTGAGATCGGAAAAGCAAGTATTTTATGGCTTGAGCCGGATGGGAAAAATCCGGATGTGGTAATTTACGCTTGCGGACCGTTGGTGCATAACGCAATTTTGGCTGCAGCGGAGCTGGAAAAGGAGGGGATCGCAATAAGGGTTCTAAACATGGTTTCGATAAAGCCGATGGATGATGAAGCGGTGATCCAAGCCGCCAAAGACGCAGGATGTGCCGTTACGGTCGAGGAGCATCAGGTTGCCGGCGGCATGGGTTCGGCCGTTGCCGAAGTTCTTGCGCGAAATTATCCCGTACCTATCGAATTTATTGGCGTTCAGAATAGATTTGGGGAGTCGGGCAATCAAAGCGAACTTATTGAGGCGTTTGGAATGGGAGTAACCCACATCAAGGAAGCAGTAAAAAAAGTTTTAAAAAGAAAATAGCACATGAAGATGGAATATGATTTTGTTGCCATAGGAGATGTAGTTACCGACGCCTTTATCCGCCTTGAAGATGCTGCGGCGCATATTGATATTGATCACAAAGTAAGGGAAATTTGCATGAAATTTGCGGATAAAATCCCATACGAGGATGTTTATCGGATTCCTGCGGTTGGAAATAGCGCTAATGCCTCGGTGGCGGCTGCGCGTCTTGGTATAAAATCTGCCTTGGTTTCGAACGTAGGGGACGATTACTATGGCGGAGAATGTATAAAAATTCTCAAGGACGAGAAGGTGGAAACCGACTTCGTGCGTGTGCACAAGGGCAGAAAAACTAATTATCATTATGTTCTTTGGTACGAAGACGATAGGACCATCCTTATAAAACACGAGGAATACCCTTATGAATTGCCTGATTTGGGAAACCCGAAGTGGATATATTTTTCTTCACTAGGAAAAAGCGCATATCCCGCCTTTTATAATGCGCTGGAGAAGTTTCTGGATAATCATTCAGAGACAAAACTCGCATTTCAACCAGGAACATTTCAAATAAAACTAGGGAAAGATGAGCTTGCTTACTTTTATCGTCGCTCGGGCGTATTTTTCTGCAACACCGACGAGGCACGGAGGATTTTAAATACGGCCGAGGAGGATATTAAAAAATTATTGAAGACCATGCACGATCTTGGGCCCAAGATCGTTGTTATCACGAATGGTAAAGATGGCGCCTATGCTTATGATGGGAATAGCACGTGGTTTATGCCGCCTTATCCTGATCCTAAACCTCCGTATGAAAGGACCGGCGCAGGAGACGCATTTTCCTCAACATTCACCGCTGCTCTTGCTTGCGGTATGTCGATTGAAGATGCGCTTCGCTGGGCGCCTATAAACTCAATGTCTGTGGTGCAGTATGTGGGGGCGCGAGAGGGGTTATTATCCCGTCCAAAGTTGGAGGAATATCTGGCGAATGCCCCCAAGGATTATTTTCCAAAGAAAATATAACTATCCGGTAACATTCCAACATTCTTGAGAATGTTAGAATGTTTCGGAATCCCCATGTTTAACTTTTTTAAGAAAAAAAACGCGGAAAGAATCGATGCGGCACGCCCGGGTTTTGAGGAGGAGGAGCGAAAAACTCCCAAAGCCGGATATCTCCTGCTTTTTTTCATGTTTGTCGCTTCGCTCTTTTTCGGGTGGCGGGCGATTGACGATCTGCAGGACGTGCCTGCGCGGCCGGAGGCGCTGTCACATTGCGCCTCCGAGTTCCTCACAGTAGATTGGGAGGACTTTGGAAGATACGGCCATCTCAATTATCCGGTGTATGAACCGGCTCCGCGTCCGACAAAGGAATTTTACGGAGAACCTGGAGTCGAGGCAGAGAGTCCGCCCTGTGCATTTTCTTCCTACGAGACGCGTTATGAAATTCCTGCAGTCATGGATAAGCGAAAGACCGTTGAGCGGGAACTCCGTGATATTGAAACAAAACTTGGGCGTCTAATTTCCGATATTGCCGAATACGAACGCGCTTATGGCTTGGCACTTCAGGAAAAAATTGCAAACGTAGGCGGCCGAATTTATTCTATCCCCGAACTTCAGGGACGTTTGTCCGAGATGCGAGCTGAGCGGGTACGCCTTGAAGGAGAGCGGGATCGGTTTCAGGGAGAACTCCGGATTTTGGGCGATGCCTTGAAGGAGAAGTATAAAGACCTATGGCGTGAATATCGGATTGCCTGGCGCTGGTATGAATTCAAGGCCTTTTTGCTTGAGGCCATCTTCGTGATACCGTTTTTCTTCGGCGTATTCTACGGATACCGGGCGCTTCTTGCCCAAAACAGTCCCTACACTATTATCTTTACCGCCTTAGTCGGCGTCTCTTCCGTTCTCTTTCTTCGCGTCCTGCTCGTATGGTTCTGGAGTTTGTTTCTCGCGCGTCTTATTCAGACACTTTGGAATTTCATTCAGAGTTTTGCGCTTTTGAAAAGTCTGGTGTTTTACAGCGGGATGCTGGGATCCATTGCGATTTTTGGCGGAGCGGTATATTATCTCCAAAAAAGAATTTTTGATCCTCGTCGGGTCGCGATTCGGAGGATACGCCAGAAACAATGCCCGGCGTGTCAAGCGTCGCTTGATTTGGCGGCGGAATATTGTCCGAATTGCGGGAGAAAACTTAGGGAAAAATGCCCCGCCTGCGGAAAGGAGCGCTGGGCGGACTTCACGTATTGTCAACATTGTAATGCGGCAAAAGCATAGTGACTCTTCAGGAAATTTTTAAAAAGGCAACAGATGAGCACTGGGCAACCGGCCATTTCAATGCCTCGGAATTGGATCAATTTCGCGCGATTGTCGAGGCCTGTAAAGAGCTTGGATCCCCGGCAATTATAGGCACCTCGGAAGGAGAGCGAAAGCACATGGGAATTATCGAGGCGATTGCTGTCCGGGATGCATTCCGCCGTGATTTTGATATCCCGATTTTTCTAAACGCCGACCATCATAAAAGCGTGGATAGTGCCAAGGAGACGATTGACGCCGGTTATGACTCGGTACACATAGATCTATCGGCGGAAAATTTTTCCGAGAACATTGCAGGTACGGCGGAGATAGTAAAATACGCGCGTGCGAAAAATAAAGATATTTCCGTAGAAGGGGAGCTTGGGTATCTTCGGGGAGAATCAAAGATCCAGAAGCAAAAAATTGAAGTGAGCGAAAAGGACTACACGAAGCCGGAAGAAGCAAAAGAATTCGTCAAGAAAACCGGCGTTGATCGTCTGGCCATAGTTGTTGGCAATATTCACGGGATTTCTATTGATGAACCAGATTTGGATATCGCGCGGATCAAGGAAATCCGAAAAGCGATACCCGAAGAGGTTTCACTTGTTCTGCATGCAGGGTCGGGGATTCCGGACAATCAAATCAAGGCGGCGATTGCGGCCGGTATCGCGAATATACATATAAATACCGATATCCGTGTGGCGTTTGTCCGCGAGCTTAAGAAGAGTTTAGAAGAGCACCTGGACGAAGTGGCGATGTATAAACTGGATCAGACGGCAATTGATGCGATGAAGCAGGTGGTGAAGGAGAAATTGAGATTATTTGGAGCAATAGATAGAATTGAATGAAGAACTTCAGTTTGAAATTTATTGATATAATGGTTGGGATCGTGCTTGGTCTCGGATTCCAGTGGTGGCCATTACTCCAACAACCATGGCAATATATAGCATTTACTTTTGTTTATTTTGATATTGTCGACTATTGGATTGATTACTCCCCCTCATTAAAAAAGTTTCCGCCGAAACGAGAAATTGATGTTCTGCTTGATATAGGAATAATGTTTATCTTGTTCCTTTATATATATGCGACGCAACTTACAATTATATACTTTTTGACTGTTTTTGTAGTTTTTAAGGTTTTAGACTACTTATGGCTTTTGAGTTCTAAGTATGAGTACCAGCCAACTGGTACTGATAAATTATTTCTTGAGACTTGGCTGCATTTCAATCTTATTGAGGCAGTTATCACGGCGGGCATTGTCGGCCTTCTATACCTAGTTTCGGTGGATCCATTAGTTATTATTTTTACATGGATTATATTTAGAGTTATTATGCGGATATTAGCAAGTGTGCAATATAAAAAGGTTCATTTTGCTTAAAATATATTTTATGAAAATCTTTGTTACCAGACAAATCCCCGATAGGGGGGTAAATCTATTAAAATCAGAGGGCTATGAAATGGTGGTAAGCCCTCACGACCGCGTTCTCAAAAAAGAGGAGCTGATTGATTATTTGAAAAAAGATAAATACGATGCGGTGCTTTGTCTTCTTACCGACAAAATCGATGCGGACATTTTGGATGTTGCAAAAGCGCAAGGAGTTAAAATTTTTGCAAATGTTGCAGTGGGTTTTGACAATATTGATGTTAAGGCCGCGGCGGAGCGGAGTATTTTGATCACTAATACACCTGGAGTTCTTACCGAAACCGTTGCCGAGCATACTTTTGCCTTGATGCTGGCGATTGCGCACAGGATTGCCGAATCCGACCGCTTCACTCGTGCCGGAAAGTATCACGGTTGGGAGCCGATGATGTTTCTTGGTACTGATGTTTCCAAAAAGATATTGGGCATCGTCGGGCTTGGCAGGATTGGGTCGCTCGTTGCGCACCACGGCGTAAAAGGTTTTGGGATGCAGGTTATTTATTATGACGTTAAGCGGTCGGAGGAGTTCGAGAAAGAATTCAGTTCCCCGGTCATCCTGAGCGATAGCGAAGGATCTCGAGGAGATTCTTCGGCGCTTACGACGCCCCAGAACGACGTTCCTATAGTAAGGTATCGTGCCAACGTTGACGATGTTTTTAAAGAAGCAGATTTCATTTCAATCCACGTGCCGCTTCTTGCGACCACGCGCCACCTCGTTGATGCGCGGCATCTTGCTTTGATGAAGCATACTGCATATCTTATTAACACTTCGCGTGGGCCCATTGTGGATGAAAAAGCTCTTGTGGAGGCCTTAAAAAAAGGAACGATCAAGGGCGCCGCGCTTGATGTATTTGAGAATGAACCGGCGTTAGCACCCGGCCTGGCTGAGCTAGAAAACGTGATTCTAACTCCGCATACCGCATCGGCAACGGAGGAAACAAGACAAGCGATGGGGGAGCTTGCGGCAAAGAATATCATTGAAGCATTGGAAGGAAGAATCCCGCCTAACCTTGTAAAAATTTCGTAGGCATGTTATTCTCCAAGAGGTTCTTCCCAAGAAGCGATGGAGGAGTACATGCCGGAGAAAGCGAAAGACCTCTGCGTTAAATGCGGAAAACTTACCCCGTATGATCATGATACGCCACTCGTATATCGTGTCGGATACGTCGGTGGTTCCGGTCAATGGTGTATTGAATGCGTACAATTAGAACTTAAGGGTCCCATCTGCGCGGGTTGTAAAATGCCGACACGAAACATCGACATTGAGTATCTGGTAACTTCCGAACTTTGTCTTTCGTGTGCACTCAAACAAGAAGTTCTCTCTTGAGCAAGTATCATATAAGACAATAGTCAAGGTGGCATCAGTAGCTCAACTCGAATCTACGAATCTACTTGGAAACTCGGTTTCCAAGTAACGGTTTCCAATAATAAGAAGGTCCTCTTCAGGGGGACCCCTTTCTTTTTTATTTATTTATGTTAGATTTACTTTAACGCCTTGAATTATTAAATAGGTTATTGTTCGAGCCTGTTGAGAACTATACCTTGATTTAAGCCAGAATTTATCTTCTCGACTCTGCTCGAAGGGTAAATTGGGTATCCCGGGTATAATAGCGTTTAACATAGCGTATTTAGTGGCGCTTATCATGGCTTCTACACTACAAGCAAAACCCAGAACCGAATTAGGTAAAAAGGTAAGTGCCCTCCGCAGGGCCGGTTTTTTGCCTGCAGTGGTCTACGGCGAAAATGTTAAATCCCAACCGATAACAGTACCCTATAAGGATTTCGAGAAGGCATACAAAGCGGCAGGAGAGTCAACGCTGGTAACTCTTGATGTTGAAGGCAAGAAATATAATGTCCTGATTCATGACATTAAGCATGACCCGCTTAGGGGCAAGCCCATTCACGCCGATTTTTATGCGGTGCGCATGGATAAGGTTATACGCGCCAAGGTAGTAATTGAGCTTTTTGGAGAATCGCCGGCGGTGAAGAACGAAAGCGGGATTCTGATTAAAGTAATGAAGGAGATGGAAGTAGAAGCCCTGCCGCAGGACCTTCCGCATGAACTACGGGCCGATCTCTCGGCACTCGATAAACTAGAGTCGCGCCTCCTGGTTAAAGATATTCTTCTACCGAAGGGCGTTAAGATTTTTGTTGCCTCGGAGGAAGTTATTGCGATCGTGGAAACACCTCGCTCGGAAGAGGAACTGGCGGCTTTGAAGGAGACGCCTGCTACTGAGGCGCCCATTGAGGTAAAGACCGAGCGCGAGGTGAAGGTTGAGATGAAAGAGAAAGAAGCGCCCGTGGAGGAGGGTGGAAAGGAAAAGAAAAAGGGTTTAGAATAGGCACATGGTACTCAAATTAAATATGAGATCATTGATTGCCGCGGTTTTTCTCGGCATATTTTTGCTTTTCCCCGAATTTGGATACACCCAAGAATCAAATGGAGACAAGCGTGCGGAGCTGGAGCGCCAGATCCAGCAGCTTGAAAAAGAGTCGGGGGAGCTCGATTCGCGTCTCCAGGAAGTAGGGAGTGAGGCGCGTACGCTATCGAGTGAAACCAGAACCCTTGATACCGAGGTAAAGCGGAGGGAAATTGAAATTAAGCGGCTCGCGCTTGCTATAAGAAAAACCGCCCTTGAGATTAAAAGTAAAAACGCGGAGATTGCTATACTCTCGCAGAAAATTGAAAGATCAAGACGTGGCCTTGCCGCTACACTTTTTATTCTTTACACCTCCAGCCGAGAAGATATAATCACGCTTCTTATAAAAAACAGAAATCTGTCTGATTTTTTCGGCGCGATGCATAGTCTCGAACGTGCCCAGACCCATATTCAAGGGGCGCTTGGCGAATATCGGGCGGATAAGGCGTTTCTTGAGAAAGAGAAAATCGAGCTTGAGGAATTTGAAGAAGAGCAGGAGGGGCTGAAAGCTCTTCAGGAGGTGGAGAGGAGGTTTCTGGCGCAAAAGAAGAAAGAGAAAGATGAACTCCTGCGGCTCACCAAAGGAAAAGAAGCGCTTTTCCAGCAGCTTCTTCAATCCAAGAAGAGAGACATTGCGACTTTTAAAACTCAACTCTTTTATCTTGAGAAAACCGGAGTTACCGCGGAGGATGCAGTAAGATTCGCCGACCTTGCGGCCAATCGCGCGGGTATTAGGACGGCATTTTTATTGGCGCTGCTTGAGGTGGAGACCGGGAAGCAATTTGAAGGCGGAGTGATTTCCGTCGGAACAAATTTGGGCACGGGAAATTGGAAGCGCGACTTGTATGATTGTTATATTCATCTTGGCAAACGCGGTGCTGCCGAAGCGGAGAAGCGCGCTTTTTTTGCGATCACCGGAAAATTAAATCTTGACCCCGATAAAATGCCGGTTTCGCGCAGGCCTTCTTACGGATGCGGAGGAGCAATGGGCCCGGCGCAGTTTTTGCCAACCACCTGGTTGCGGTTTGAAACAAAAGTAGCTGCACTCACGGGGCATAATCCTCCGAGCCCGTGGAATGTTGAAGATGCATTTACTGCGGCGGCAGTGTTTTTAGCACAATCCGGGGCAACATCCCAGACGGTTGCCGGGGAAACTCGTGCCGCCAAAACCTATCTTTCCGGGAGGCCTAACTGCACGACTTATATCTGTCGCATTTATTCCAGCAAAATAATCTCTCTTGCGAGGGATATAGACAGGATTTTATGATAGTTTATAATAGATAGTGCGTACTCAATTTTTATAGATCTCTTCCTCGAATTTTTTTCTAGAGCTAAGGCTTCAGGAAATTAAGTGGGGGGTGAGCATAGTAATATGATGTATATACTCTCTTCATATGGAGTTAAGCTAATTGTTTTTATTTTTACGGCAGTTTTGGTTACACCTCTTTTTGTTTTTGCTCAAGCTCCGCCCCAAAGCGTCGTGTTATCCGCTGACCAGTCATCCGGACCGGTCCCGCTTACGGTTAATTTCACTGCCACTCTCTATAACTTCCTGTCTTGCGGCAATACTTATACCTGGAATTTTGGCGATGGCGTTTCCAGTGCTCTTGCCGAAAGCTGTGCTGGTCCGATTACCATCGTCTCCTCCCGCACTCTTACCAATTCGTATTATACCTACAAGAATGGAGGGACATTTACGGCAACACTGACAGTAGGAAATATTACTTCAAATAGTTTGGTTATTACTGTTCAGCCCCCGCTAGCGAAATTCTCACTAAACGACAGGGTTCAAACTATTGCAGATCTCAATGTCCGTGCAACCCCCTCAACATCAGGAACATTTCTTGGCAAACAACCCACCGGAGCATTGGGAACCGTTATCGGCGGCCCTGTCTTTGCCGACGGCTATACCTGGTGGAACATTAACTACGACACCGGCGCAGATGGCTGGTCTATTGAAAATTATTTGGTTAAAACTGTTATATCGTGTGTTTTATGTGATGCTCCGCCTACAGGTTGCAGTTATATTGGAGGGTCTTGTCAGACCTGCGGAACGCTTTCCTGTATCCAAGTCCCAACAATCATTTCCTTACAGCCAACCTCGGGCAAAGTTGACTCAAATGTTACCATCACTGGCAGTGGTTTTACTGCAACCGGCAACAAAATTAAATTCGGCGATCTTGGCAGCGAAGGCAATCCAAGCTACAGCCTCAACTCCTCGGACGGAAAAACTCTCGTTTTCACGGTTCCTTCCAGCAATTATTTATCCTGCTGGACTGCCACGCCTGCGTGCCTCGCTCCAGCCTATTTGACTCAACCCGGTATCTACGAAGTTTCTGTGATTAATGCCAATGGAACCAGCAAAAGCGTGAATTTCACGGTAACAGCTCCCTCCTCCCAAAGTATTTTATTATCAGCTGACCAGTCATCCGGACCGGTCCCGCTTACGGTTAATTTCACTGCCACTCTCTATAACCTTCCTTCTTGCGGCAGGGATTTCTCATGGGATTTCGGCGATGGAACAGGGCAGGGGCTTTCTGATTTATGCGGCGGAACGGTAGCAATTCCTCCTTCCCAAACAATTACCCAAACTCATAAATATGCAAACCCCGGAACTTATGCGGCAAGCGTTACAGTTAATCACACGCAGTCAAATATCGTTACCATTTCGGTTGCTAAACCAGGCTTTGTGGTTATTACTTCCATTTCTCCTTCCTCCGGCCCCACTGGCACTCAAGTTACCATTATCGGTTCCGGATTCTCTCTTAATGTCGATAACCGCGTGAATATCGGTTCAGTGGCTGGAAAAGGCACGATTACTGGCCTTAAATCTCCTGACGGCGTTACTTTACAATTTACAATGCCGAGTGAACTTATTCCATATTGCCCCCCGCCAATTATCTGTAGCGTCATCATCGCGCCAGTTGTTCCTGGCGTGTACAATGTGGACGTTGTAAGCCCCCTTGTTTCAGAAAAAGGAGAAGCGCAAAGTAATAGTCTATCTTTTACAGTTCCTTTAAGTCCCTCCATTGTTTATACGCGGCTTGAGTTACCACGGAGCTTTCTTGGTCTTGGTTCTAGCGGCGATGATGTCCGTGCGCTTCAGGAATTTCTTGCCCAAGACCCCACGCTCTATACCGAGAAACTCATCACCGGATTCTTCGGTTCCTTGACCGCACGGGCAGTTCAGCGGTTCCAGGAGCGATATGATATCGCTTCCCAAGGAAACCTCGGCTACGGATTCATGGGACCGAGAACTCTTGCGAAACTCAAGGAATTACAGCAGGGGCAATTTGCATCTACCTCGGGGCTTACAACTTCCCAAACTAACCCCACCGTAGAAGAACTTACTATCCAGATCCGCACCCTGCAGATTCAGCTTCTTCAGCTTCAGATCAAGCTTTTTCAGGAGAGGTTGTCCCAGCCAGCGCAGTAATTCCAAATAGAAAAACGGCCCATTAGGGGCTGTCCAAAAACTGTCATTCTGAACCCTGTGAAGAATCTCCACTATTTAGAAATGGCTTAAATACGAGATTCTTCGCTTCGCTCAGAATGACGAAAATGCTGTTTTTGTAGTTTTGGGACAGCCCCATTAGCGGGCCGTTTTTGGAATATGAGAATTTGGAGTCTAAAATTTTTGAAAAACTTCCACAACTGGTTCTAAGTTACCTCCCGTGATTGACTCAATGTTGTGCCCCACCCAAGTATTTTTTGGTGAAGCTTATCTAGCTCAGGAGCTCGGCGGTACGATTTTTGTCGCGATTTCCTGGATAACGGGGTCTAGCTCCCCCGCGAAAATTTTTTCTATGTTATACCAGCTTTCCTTTATCCGGTGATCAGTTACCCGATCCTGCGGAAAGTTATAGGTACGGATTTTCTCGGAGCGATCTCCGGTTCCAATCTGCGCCCGGCGCTCGGCGCCGATTTTTTTTGCTTCTTGCTGCATTTTAGCATCAAGCAATTTTGCGCGAAGAAGAGTCATAGCGCGTTCCCGATTTTTTTGCTGCGACCGTGACTCTTGGGAACCTACAACAAGGCCGGATGGCAGATGATAAATACGTACTGCAGTTTCCACTTTATTCACGTTTTGCCCGCCCGGCCCGGATGAGCGGAAAAATTCAACCTTGATATCCTGCGGCTTAATCTCAAACTCAACCTCGTTGGCTTGCGGGAGAACCGCGACCGACGCCGTTGAGGTATGGATCCTGCCTATTTTTTCAGTTTCTGGAATGCGCTGAACCCTGTGTACTCCCGATTCCCAGCGCAGTGTTTCGTACGCCCCCCGTCCATTTACTTCGAATATTACTTCTTTGCAGCCGCCGAGGTCGCTCCTGGATTCGCTAAGCAGTGCGGTCTCCCAACCCTTTTTAGCGGCAAAACGCGTATACATTTCGAAAAGCTCTTGAGCAAAAAGAGCTGCCTCGCCTCCGCCTGCCCCTGCGCGGATCTCCATAATTACGTTCTGCGGTGAACCGGATTTTTCACCCGAGCGTACATATTCGGCAATGGATCTTTCGATCTGGGAGAGCTCAATCGAAAACTCTTTTATCTTTTGGGGATTACGAAGAACCTCGGGATCACTCAGCTGTTTTTGTAACTCTTCCTTTTTCTGAACTAATTTATCAATCGCCATATTGTAAAAATTAAAGCCGCTGATCCATCGCTGATTTTAACGCCGATAGAACGCTGATTATATCAGCGAATCTTCAGCGTATTCACCCCGTTAGATTAATAATCTAACGAGGCAAGTCAGCGTTATTTCAGCGGTTAGTGCTTCTTTTTGGCCAATCTCTGTTTAAATCTCTCCACTCGTCCTGCAGTATCCACCAGTTTTGAGTCACCGGTATAGAAAGGGTGGCATTTTGAGCAAATTTCAACCTCCAGCCGTTCTTTGGTTGATCCGACTGTAAATGTGTTTCCGCAGGCGCACTGAATTTTAGCCCCGTGATATTTGGGGTGAATATCGTCTTTCATGCCAATGTTGTCTAAATTTATAAGCCGAGCTCAATGCAAGGCACAATAAATTTAGCCACAACATTGAGCACCCAGCACTTACTCTACTGTTGATGCCTCATTTATAGTGCGTGGGTAATACTGGATCACCCCTGACGCTATCTCTCGGGATCAGCAGCAGAGTAAGTGCTGGGTAAAGGTTTTGTTCCTAAATTTTGTTCGCGAATACTCGCTCCAAAATTTAGACAAAGCCCTTTATCTTTAACATAAGTATAATGTATGCGGTTGATGAAAGCAAGTTTAAGCCGCCGAGGTAGGCCGCGGCGGCTTAACTGATGTTCTGGTCTCACGGATTCGCCTTGTCCGTCTCGGCCTGTCCATTGAGAATGGCGGACAGGCTAGAAGCGCATCTGGCGAGTTTCTCCTGGGGTCCGCTTAACAAAAAGGTGACCTTATCACCGATTTGGAATGCGCCAAGCAGCGTGACCCCCTCGCACGGAGCCGGCGCGGCTACGGACGGTTGAGGATCGGCAATCTGTGGAACTGCCGCCTCCACCGCACCGATCCCCATGAGAATCAGAAGAGCGAAAAGGACGATGACCGTGGCCCTCATAAGGAGTTCTCCTTTCTTGAAGTCCAGCAGTGTTAGTTGCTTTAATTTTACACTCTTTTGAAGCACTTGTCAAGTTCTTGAGAGTAGGGTACTATTCTGCTATACTCGTCATTATGACTGAAGTCGTGACGCAAAGTGATTTATCGGCGTTAGCCCCTCCTGTGGATAAGGAAATAGAGGAGATGATGAAAGTGGGAGTGCATCTGGGGCACGCCAAGTCCAAAAATAATCCGGCCATGCAGCCGTATATTTTTGGGGTGCGCAATACCGTATCCGTAATTGACCTAACCAAGACCAAGGAGAAGCTTGCTCAAGCGCTCGATTTTAGCAAAGAGATTTCTGCCCGAGGTGGGCTTATACTATTAGTGGGTACTAGGCCCGCTGCGAAAAAAATCATTCTGGAAGTTGCCAAGAACACAAAAATGCCGTATTTTATTGAGCGCTGGATTGGCGGAACGATGACTAACTTTAAGGTTATTGCGAAGAGGGTGGAGTATATGGAGACATTGGAGAATGAGAAAGCGAGCGGGGGGTTTGAGAAATACACCAAAAAAGAAAGGATGAAAAAGGAGGAAGAAATAGTGCGGCTGAATAAACTTTTTGACGGCTTGCGGACGTTAAAACGTCTTCCCGATGCCGTGTTTATTGTCGACATTACGCATGATACGACGGCCGTTCACGAGGCGAGGCGTATGAAGATCCCGGTTGTGGCGTTTTGTGACACTAATTCAAATGCGGACCTCGTAAATTATGCTATTCCTTCGAATGACGATGCGCTTCCTGCGGTGCGGTATATGGTGGGAAGAGTTGGAGCGGCGATTGAGGAAGGAATAAAGATGAGAGGAATGGAGAAGCCTGCGGAAGAAAAGAAAGAATAGGTTTCGCCGATGCACTTTCCGCTCAAATGCTGCGTCTCGGACAAATGGAGCCGAAAATGCGACGGGAACCCCTCCGTGTTCTCCGCATCCTACAGCACCCTTTAGTATCCTTTAGAAGAACGTCATCCTGAACGAAGTGAAGGATCTCGTTATTCGTGGCGGAGTCCCGGTTTCCCTTGTCGCATTTTCTCACCATTTGTTATCCTCGTCTACGCAAATTTCGCGGAAAAGCGCATCGGCTCTCAAAGTAAGTGTTAAATAAATGACTCAACGTGTTTTTACTCAAACTTTTGGTGTAGTGGGAGCAATTCTGGAGAAGGATGGTAAAATTTTGTTAGTGCGGGAGGAGGCGAAGAACCACCCGGACCACGGTAAATGGAGTCATCCTGCCGGATGGATTGAAGTAGGCGAGGGTCCTATTGAGGGGGTGAAGCGTGAGGTAAAGGAAGAGTCGGGCTACGACTTTCATCCGAAATATATTTTGGGTATTTACTCATTGGTGCGAAGGGATATTGAGAAAGAATTCGGCAGAACTCCGCATGCCGTCAAAATTATTTTTATCGGTAACATGTCTGGAGACCCGCAAGAGCTTCATGGCGATGTGTCAGAAACAAAATGGTTTTTGCCGGAGAATATAGAGTCAATGGATCAAAAAACCTTGAGAGACGCAGATATTAAACAAATGGTTAAAGATTATTTTTCCGGACGGCGTTACCCGCTGGAAGTATTACGCCACACTATACAGATGAAATAAATATCCGCGTAAATTCGCGTTTATATCTGCGTGGGTCCGCTTCTAGGGGGCTTGCTGGTAATAATATATGCCGGATTATGCAAAATATGATTAGCGCACAATCGATCAAGGATCTAAGAGAAAAAACCGGCGCGGGGATCTCGGATATTAAAAAAGCGCTTGAGGAAAGCGGGGGAGATATGACAAAGGCCCTCTCGATTATCGAGCGGCGGCTTGGAGGGATTGCCTTAAAGAAAGCGGGCCGCGAGACGCATGCGGGGATCGTGGATGCGTATGTTCACTCCAATGGCCGGATTGGCTCCATGGTTGAGATTTTCTGCGAAACCGATTTTGTGGCACGCAACCCTCAATTTCGCGAATTTGCCCATGATATTGCGATGCATGTCGCGGCCATGAGTCCTGCCCATCTTTCTTTAGATACTATCCCGCAAGAAATGTGGCAGGCAGAAAAAAGCAGGATAGAGGGTGAGGTTCGCGACATGAAAAAACCGGAGAGTGTTCTGCAAGAGATAGTTGACGGTAAACTTAAGGCCCATTTCGGGCCAATGGTTCTTCTCTCACAGACTTTTGTTAAAGATCAAGACAAGACAGTGGGGGATTTTATTAATGAAGCTATAGGTAAATTTGGTGAGAATATTAAAGTGGGTAAATTTGTACGGTTTGAACTATGATCATTAATTTTATTTTGCTTCTGGTTTTTTTTGCATCGGTTTTTCTACTTTGGTACCGGGTATCACAGAAAATCCCGGAGCTTATTGCGATTCCTGACCAAGTCATTACGGAGCGGCTTCGCGAGGATTCGGCTAAAATTCGACTCTTGGTTATTCATCTGCGGACACTCTATCAAGAAAAAAAAATTCAAAGATCGCTATGGAATCTCTGGGGAAAAATCCTTTACCGGATTCATATCTGGGTTCTCCGTCTAGATAATGGTATAGCCGGATCTCTCAAAAAAATTCGTGCGCATGGAGTTGATATTAATGAAAATGGAAATGGCGCAGTTCAACCGGAGCCCCAGCAGGAAAATCCCGAACCTATCGTCAAAGATCATCGGATACAGGAGATAAGGGTTAAAAAATAATTTTAGCCCCTTTAGCTTAGTGGTAAAGCAGTGGTTTCTTGCCCTCCCACTTTTTGCCGGAGTAACTCAGTGGCAGAGTAACTGTTTTGCGCCAGTCCCGTTACAAGTGCCGACGTAGCTCAGTGGTAGAGCAACGCTTTTGTTTGCCTTCCCCCCTTTGCCACCTTAGCTCAGCGGTAGAGCAGCACTTTTGCTTGCCCCGTTAGAGCCGGAGTAACTCAGCGGTAGAGTAGCTGTTTTGCACCCGTCCCGTTACATGTGCCAGCGTAGCTCAGTGGTAGAGCAACTGTTTTGCGAAGCGGAGCGTAGTCCCCCCACCTATTGCCGGAGTAACTCAGCGGTAGAGTAGCTGTTTTGTAAACAGCAAGTCGTCGGTTCGAATCCGACCTCCGGCTTTGGCAATAGGTGGGGGGATAAAGCCCTCAGTTCGAATCTGACCGCTGGCTCTATGGCACATGTAACGGGATAAATAAGTCGTGGGTTCGAGTCCCACCTCCGGCTTTAGAAAGTGGAAGGGTGAATAAACCACAGACGTCAGTTCGATTCTGACAGGTGGCTCTGGGTGCGTCGCATAGCGGCAATTGCATTGGGCTGTAAACCCAACGTCCTAACGGACTACGCAGGTTCGAGTCCTGCC
>CAZPDF010000010.1:0-37415 GCA_964585475.1 uncultured Candidatus Saccharibacteria bacterium | reverse complement strand
AACCAAGTGTATCAAAAGTGTATCAACGTCGTCAAGAGCAAGGCCGCGTCCGGCCATATTTATAGGCCGCTAGTGCCGTTACAACTTAATTTTCCGTCCAGAGAAACCTTATAAATACCCACAGAATCAAAAGATTTAGTGATTGGGGTGGGCGCAGTTTTAAGTTGTAACGGTACGAGCCGCGCCAAAGAATCCTGTTTACCCCATTAGAAGTCCGTATAACCAAGAATATCTTTTTAAGAAATAGGGCTGATATTATTAGGCCGCATGCCCCCCTTTTACCGCATAAAAATTTCTAAAGAAATTTTTATGCGCAGGACTTCTAACGGGGCAAGTCCATAGAGTTTGGTGAATAATAAGATTTTAAGCCAATTTTATTCTTCGAGCCTGTCGAGAAGTACATTATGGATTAAGGTAATTTCTCGACGCGCCGCTGTTGCGGCTTGCTCGAAAAATAACTTATTTATGCATTATTCACCAAACTCTCCATACACCAGTTGGCGGATGCCCCTTGGCATGGTCTTTTGAAGCAAGCCCCCTAAATTCCCTTGAAGCGTCTTGCGTTTGACAGATCTTAGAAAATCGCTTATACTGATATCAGACTGAAAACAATGCCTAAAGGAGGGCATAATGGAAAGAAAGGGAGCAACAGTTCTTTGTGAGGTTCTTTTCTTCGTTACCCTTGCGCTGGTGATCACATTCACAAGCGCCTGCCGCACTACTGCACAGGAGGTGGTAAAGGAGTCAATAGACGTAAGCGGAAATTGGAAAGGAATGTGGCGTTCGGGGTCGAATGCGGGTGAGCTGAGGCTCTTCATCGATCAAGATGGTCGAGGGGGGACGTTGGCCGCAACTAACGTGCCGCGCTTCGGCTACAATCCCGTTCCGCTCGAGGACATCAAGTTCGAGAACGGGACCATCTCGTTCAGGGCGGTGGGGGCTGATGGCGGTCCGCTAACTGTAACCATGGAGCTTGACAAGAAGAAAAGATTAAGCGGCTGGGCGCAGCACGGCTCCAGTCAGGTCTGGTTTGACCTGGAGAAGTAATAGAAGTAGCTTGGCGAGCGCCAAACTTTCTCCAGCGTAGTCATTACAAGGTCAGCGTAGGTGACGTGTCGTCGCCTACGCTTTTACTTTTGTTGACCAACGAGAAAAGTTTCGATATTTGGTTTGGCGATTGCAGGAACATTGTTGGTTTTTCATGCTTTAACACTTTTTCTTTGTGATAGCCCCATCCTACGGCGATACTCTGTATGCCAGCCGCTTTCGCTGCGTGGATATCGCCAATCATATCGCCTACGTAACAGGTGTCCTCTTTTTTAAATCTATTTTTGGCAATAAACTTTTTGAGAACAACTTTTTTGTCATCCACGCCCCCTATGGCCCCTTCCACAACACCGCTAAGCTTATTTCCCAAAACTTCTCTCTCAAGCAATTTTTGAGGAAGAGAACTGAATATAAAGATCGTAGGACCCGTCTTTTTTAGGAGCAGAAGCTGTTTCAACATACCCTGGAAAAGTCTTGGTATTGTTTCGTTAGCGTAGTATCGTATTAACTTTCTCTTAATACTTGCCCCCGATGTTCCAGGGAGATGTTTCGTATAAAATCCATGGAGCGGTTGCCTAAATTCTTGCACAAACGTTTTGTATGGCAGAGGTTTTTTATAGTCAAGAAATATACGCCGCACAGCTCTGTACATTGTGTGTTGATTATTGATGAGCGTTCCGGACCAATCGAAAATGATATTTTTCATGGAGTATGCATTAAATTTAGAATAGTAAAACCCGTCGGAGGACGGGCGTTTCGAGTAAAGATTATCGTTTTCGGGCAATAAACTGCAGTCGTATAGAATCGCCTTGGCGAGTGCGCTTATGTTTTTCTACCGTCAGACCAGCCTGCTCCAAGAGAGAAATCATCTCATCTTCACGAAAGTATGCGAAGAACCTTTGATAGGGATAGCCGTAATCGTTCTCTGTCACCCACTCCTCTCCATGTCCGTCTTTGACCGCACAATATACCAATCCTCCCGGTTTCAATATCTTTGCCATCTCTTTTAATACAGCAGGGACCCCAAATTTAGGAATATGAAGGAGTGACGAGCGAGCAATCACCACATCAAAACTCTCTGGGGAAAATCGAAAGTCGCGCATATCCATCACTAAAAAGCGAATAGTGGGGTGATGGGTTTCCGCTTCCCGGATCATGCCTTCGGAGAAGTCGATGCCTACGGCAATATGGCCCTTGCTCTGGATGTACGCACAGTCCCTGCCGAAACCACAGCCGACATCAAGCACTGTCCCAACGCCAGGAATTAATGCGAGAACTTCATCAATAAGTTCGTATCCCCAGGTATCGTCCTTGTGATCTTCGGCGTAGTCGTGGGCGATACGATCGTAGGTTTTACGGAGGAGTTCGTAATCCACCACATCTCCTTTTTACGTGATTATCGTTAACTTCACTCTATGCTTCCAACATAACTGCGTCAAACTACTTGCTATTTGTACTATTGCCGGCTCCGCTAATAATTGGAAGTCCGGCTGCTTCCCAGGCCTCAATGCCACCGCTAATCCTTAAAAGATTAAGGAAGCCAAAGTGTTCAAGATAATGATACGCAACACCCGAAGCTCTGCCGCCGCTACATATTAGGACAATGGTTTTCCCGCTCTTAGGGAGATTTTTTCGCTCATCATACAGTAAATGAAGAGGAATATTTATAGAACCCTCGGCGTGTTTTTGGTTGTACGCCTCGGGTGGCCGCACATCTATGAAAATATATTGTCCGGGGTTTTCACGATATTCGTTATAGAATAAAGCGGGCAAGCGATCTTTTATCTTTGGTTCAATGAGGTTTACCCACTTCAGAGGAGTGAGATAAATAAAGAGCGCCGCGGTAATAGCTACCGCGGCACACACTATCACGCAGGTTTTCAGCGCACGTATTTCCATAATTGGCAACAATTTACCGAGACTTGGGAAGCAGCCCGCCTTCTTCAAAAGGAGCTAAAAAGGGCGCTGCCTCTTTACTGTAATTTGGGTTCTTGACAAGCGGCAAGCCGGCTTCTTTCCATGCCTTCCGACCGCCATCAATAGCTATAATGTTACGGAATCCCTGATGTTTCAGATAGCCGTAAGCAACGCTCTCTGAGATATTTTCTTCACAGAAAATGACAAGAGTTTTTCCTTTGGGCAAAGTTTTCCACTCCTCACTTAAACGAAAAATTGACGCGTTAATTGCGTTCTCCGGGTAATCAAATCTCAAAAATTCCGGGCGGATATCAATAAGAACGTACTTATCGGGGCTCGCTTTAAAATCGTTATAAAATTCCTGTGGTTTTATGAAATCAACGCGGTTTGAAATAACGTTAATATGACGCAGGGGAGTAAGATAGATCGCCACAGCGGTTAGTATGACTCCGACAATAAAATATCCGACGTAGATAAAGATGGGACGCGATTTTTGTTCCATAATTTTATCTTGTTAATTTAATTAATTTTGTCTTTAAGTCAATGAGTTCATTCGCGAGTTGTTTTTGGGCATCAGTCCCCTGGATTAAAGGTAAGCCAGCTTGTTTCCAGGCAGTGCGCCCGCCGTCGATAATTTGCAAATCAAGGAAGCCGTTATTTTGCAGTACATGGTAAGCAGCGGTTGCTGAGAAGTTGCTTTCACAAAAAATTACCACACTCTTATTGCGCGGCAGGGCAGTGACTTCGCCGGCCAAGGTATTCAGTGGGATATGTAGGGAACCCTCGGGATATTCTTGTGCTCTAAATTCTTCGGACCGGATATCAATCAGAAGATATTTACCGGGATTTTTCTTGAACGCTTCATAGAATACGGCGGGCTGAATTTTTTTTGGCAGAGGCTCGATGACATTAAGGTGTTTTAGGGGCGTAAGGTAGAAAAGAATCCCACCGATCAGCAGTCCTATTCCTATATAACCGAGCGGGATTCCTACCGTTGTGAGCCTGCGGCGCATTAGATCTATCATTATTTCTCTCTCCATCCAAGGGAAATAATTAAATTTTTAAATTGGGAATTAAGGTTCGCAATTTTACCAAGATTTTTATTATAACGTGGGTTTTTTATTAAGGTTGCTAACGAATCTTTATATTTCTGATTAGTTTCTAGTCCCTTAGCGAAGAGTAATGAAACTTGCTCTTTGATCTTTTCGTCAGCGGCGGGATCGTTTAAACGTGAAAGAAAAATCATATAATTGAGTCTTTCGTTGATTGCAAGTTCGATTCGCGGCACCTGCTCCTGATACGCGATTGCCATACTGTAGGCTTTTTCAATCGCATCGGTATCCTTATAAACTCCTGCACTATGTAGATTTGTCAATGCAAATGCTTTATAGAATAGACCCCAGCCGTATTGGCTGACACGTACATTTGCACCGGTAGTGATCTTCATATTAAGGTCATTATCACCGCGGGCGATTCGATCTAGAATTACCGCCGTATATTCGTCAACCTTCTTTTTATCATCCAAATTCTCTAGTAGCCCATATCGTGAGTATAGAAATGCTATAGCATATTCTGAAGTAAACAAGGAATGTATTGTTGTAGCATGTTCTTCCGCCTTTCTAATAGCAATTTCTATGTCTCTTTTTGTTGGTTTAGTTTCCTTTTTTTCAAGGAATGATTCCCATGGCTTTCCGCCGGTGAAAACATGATTTTGAAAAAGATCGATGTCAAAGCTAGAACTATACCATTGTACCATGAGGTCTATTGCCGCGGCTCTGGTGCGAGGCGGGTACGAGGTATTTGCGTATACCTCTTTCAAAATTTGAACTGCTTTTGGCGGGTCTGAAGAAAAATAAGCCGTGCCGATGTTTAGTTTTGCCACTGCCTCTTCTTCTAACGAAGCGGCTGACCTTAACGCTTCTTCAAATTTGTAGCGAGCGCGGTCGTCCCCCTTGGCCTGAAGAGTAACGCCCTCGTCAAAGGAAGTTTTATAGACTTCTTTTTTGCCTGGTGTTTGGCTCCAGTAGAGATAAAAGCCAATGGCCCCAATGATCAACACCAGCACCAGTAATAGAGAAATTTTATTTTTGTTATCTTCTGGCATACACAAATATAGACAAATATTTTTATCTTATGCCTAGGAACACAGGACGCTGTTATTCATTTAACTAACGCCTAACAATCGCCGCTGCTGCCGCTGCCGCCCACATCGCAATCGGCACCGCTACTGCTACCGCTGCTGCTACTGCCCGCAGGAGCATCGGCATGTACTTGTGAAATGGGAGTTTTACTTCCAGATACAAAGTAAGAAAGAGCTGATAAAATAACACCGCCGGTTATCGCGATAAGCAAAAAGATGGCCTTTTTGTAGAAGAGATTTTTCATAAAATATAGAAAGCGATCGATTATCCACAGGGCAACACCCTCTTTATACAGCATACAGCAAATTTTAAAAAAACAATAGTATGTAATCCACAGCTCCTTATAGAAACGGGTGAGGAAGGGGGTTAATATTATCGGATGCTGTAAACCCTAGTTTCTCGGAAACTTCCCGGATGCGGCGCGCGCCCAGTGTGGCGTTTTCCTCTTTCATGTAAAGCGGCAAAAGCGCTGGAATTATCACGTGAACTGATTCATAACCAACTTCGCGAAGGAGTTTGTGCGCCGAGCGGTAATAAAAGATATCGTAGTTAGGTCCCAAAGATTTGAAATTACTAAGCACATGGGCAAGTTCTCCTGTTTTCGAAGCGAAGTGCCGCTGGCGTCTAGCAAAGTCGGCAAAAGACATGTTCGGGCCAGACAAAAAATGATCCATCGCTTTTTTATGAGATTCGGTGGGAAGCGCCCATAACCCCGCCCTTTCGCGGATGTCCACCCCTAGAGTGCGGAATGGCTGGTAATAAATAGGGAGGTTAAATTGCACATTATTTTTATGGATCCAATCGCGGATCATTAGTGATTCTATCAATGCATGCTTAAGCACCGCGACCGGGTTCATGCCGCATCCCGCGCCTAATGCTATATACGGGTAAGAACCAGATACATCCAGAGAAAAACAAACGCAGGATGGGACTCCAAAGTCTGATGTTGTATCCAAGAATACGGCCTTAAGTCCGCTCTGTCGTAATCCAGTGAGAAGCTTTTGCAATTCATTATCTTGTGCCTGGTCCGCTTCAATACGCGGTGGCGGTTGGTTGTTCAACCAGTAAATAAGAAATCCATCTCGCTGGATAAGCTCGTATATACCCGCAAGCAACGCTTCCTCTAAAGAAAAATACCCTCCTGTGCCACTTGTGTTGGCCTCTTTGATCAGTGGTTCGACAAAGCCGCCATAATCCCGGCAGTAATTCCAGAAAACGAGTTGCGCGGGTAAGAGCGTTGGTTTATTGCTGGTTAGGGAATGTCCCTCTGTCCATGCGAAGATTGAGTGTTTATCAAATGTCCTATTCGGGAACCATTGTTTCTGACGGTCGCTGAAGCCGGCGAGGTTGGCGGGATCAAGATAGGTATGCCCCCCTTGATGAAGATGCGCCACCGAGCCAATTAAGAAGTCCCGTTTCTTATAAAGAAGAAGCGGAAAACGTTCACAAAGCTCGCCGCCAGCTTTTGATAAAGCTTCGACGGGGTCAAGGGACACACCGTGAGTCAATATTATATCTCCTGTCAGATGACCATCGGTTTCATTCGCGGGGACAACGTACGCTAAAGAGTAAATAGTGAGTTCGATATCTTCTGTGAGAGATAGTTTCTCGTGCGTAATATCCTTCAGTAATCCTTTACTCCGAAGCATATCAATAAATTGACCCGACCGGGCTGCCGCTGCTGTTGGTGATTGATCCCGCGGTCTTAGCTGTGTATTGGCAATATGATTAAAAGTTGTGCTCTCCATGAATATACTCTTGAAGGCAAGTCGGTTCATTTAATAATTTTCTCCACTAACGCACGGAACTCCGGTTCGGAGCGCGGGCCGATGACTTTTACTTCCACAAAACCCTCGCGGTTGATAAATACCGTAATCGGAATAACCTGTGATCCACCGCCGAAGTAATCAAACAGCCGGTTCTTGGGATCGGAAACCAGTTCGTAAGTAATGCCGAGAGATTTCGCGAATTTCTCTCCAACTTCCTTGTTTTCGGTTTCGGTCCGATGCACGCCTAGAACAACAAGCCCCTTGTCTTTATATTCTTGGTATACTTTTTCTATCCCGGGCATTTCCCAGCGACAGGGTTCGCACCAGGATGCCCAGAAATTCATTACGATTGGTCGGCCGTGGAGATTTTCCGAGCGGATAATTGTGCCGTCGAATTTTTGCAGGGTAAATCCGGGCACCCGCTCCACTTGGCGGGTTGGTTTTTGGAAATACAGAACAAAGCCCGCGAGCGCGAGAATGGCGAAGAGGATAAGAAAAAAGTTTACCGAACGCGGTGGGACTGGCTTTTGCATGGCTATTTTTTAGAGTATCATAAAGAACATGAGGACTCAATTTTTAAAACTTCTCACCATAACTGTATTAGGAGTTATAGTAACTGCGTTAATTCTTGCGGGAGTTTTGTATGAAAGAGAGAAACATGTTTATCGAACTTTAACGCTCGACGATCTGCCAAAGGAAGCTACTTTTATTGAGCATCCAGAGGATGCTGCAGAAGCAAAACTTGCCGGAGGAATTGCCATGCGGCATTATGCGACTCCCGGGGCGATGAAAACCGGCGGACCGATTTACGGCACAATGGGCTATCGTATTGTCGCTATAGAATATGAGATTCCCGCTAATTCGGTGAAGGAGCGGCCGATCGGCAAAGAATCTGCGGGATGGAAACTAGTACTAGATAAACTCGGCGACATACGTTATGAGCATTTCCACATCAGTTTTACCAAACAAGAACACACGGCGGGTGATGAAACGGATCCAGCAGCGCATTCAGAAAACACAGGCGTCTACCTAATCCATTTCATGCTTATTTCTCATGAAGAGGAAATCGCTTACGGCCTCGTTTGCGGCTAGGCGGGGTCAGAGATATTTAAAAATTGCTCGGTAATTGAAGAAATCAAAAATACGGAATCCGTACTGAACTATTAAAGTAAGATTATCAGTAAGAAGAAGCAACCCCAATCCTATAAGCGTTAAACTCCCCAGAAGCCGTAATGCCTTAAACCAAGGACCCCTATTTTGTATTATACGGTCGGCAGTTCCTATTCCGAGACCAATCAATAGAAAAGGAACAGCTAACCCAAGCGAAAAGATTGCTAATAGCAACGCGCCCTGTATGGCAGTGCTGGAAGTCGATGCCAAGAATAATATCGAACCGAGGACCAGTCCAACACATGGAGTCCAACCGATTGCAAAAGCTGTGCCAAGGAAAAATGAACTCATCGGATTGCCAGGCCTCAATACGGTGGGCAGAGGGAATGACCTATTGTGTAAAAACGGGATGCTAAATCTATTTTCTGTAATGCCCAACACACCAATACCAAGAACAAAAATACCACCGAGTAGGGTAAGTATCCTACGTGCCGAGGGTAAAAATCCGCCGATAGTGCCCGCAATCGCCCCGAAGACAATAAAAACCAATGAGAAACCAAGAACATAAAAACAGCTATTCAGAAAAATTCTCTTCCGTATCGTTTGGGTCGGAGACGTCAAAGAATCCGCTCCGCTAATAAAACCCAGATATGCCGGCACTAAAGGCAATGAGCAAGGCGCCAGGAACGTGACAAGGCCGGCGATAAATGCGGGCGCTATAAGAGACATAAATTCAGTATTCATGAGTCCTAATCATAGTTTTTATCTCCATCTATTCGGCTGAGAGCCAGAAGGAAATGCCCGACGGAATCAATCCACGCCTCCGGATTTACAAAATCATGTCGTATTCCTCCGATAAGGCGAGGTCGTACGGCAGGAGAAACGAAATAAGTGTTGGCATCATTGTATTGCATTTCTTTGAGCCAGTGTAGAGCGTCATGGAGTGCTTCCTGGTATGGCGCATTAGCTTTGCCAAATTTGATGGCTAGGTTAGACGCGAGCGGAAGCACTTCTGCAATTTTGCCAACACCGCGGGTATATGATACGCCCCCGCAAGTTGTCGCTGGGAAGGGTCCGCCGTTTTTATAGGAGCGCGAACGATAATAGGAAATAAGCCAATCGGCAACTTCCAGCGCAAATTTTGCATGTTCTTCGTTTTCTTCGGCGGAACCTATAATCGCGAAAACATTTACCAACTCTGCAAATAACGCGAGCTGTACGGGCGATACCAGTTTACTGGCAGATATAAATTGTTGCCGGGCCATTTCAGCGGCACGGAATGCATTCTGTCTAATGTTATTATTATACGGCAGGAAGCGTAGAAAGAGCGTCGCTATTTGTTGGATAGTAATGGGGTCTTTATCGGCAATATCTTTACTAAGCAGTATATCCGTCCAACGCATTGCATCAGAGAGATACGAATCATTGGCAGTAATACGCCACAAACTTAGCGCCTCCTGGGCCGCATAGCAGTAGACAAGAGATTGTTTGGGGAGAAAAGTGTCTTCAATCCGCTTCTTTAAATATACAAAGTGATTTTCGATGCTGTGAAGATATTTTGTGGCGAGTTCTTTCCGTTTGAACACGTACTCCGCCATGGCATACATAGTGAATGCCGAGCGGACTAGATCAAATTGTATGGTTAAACTAGTGAGGGGACTTAGCGCCAGCAGTAGGTTGCCATCAGGTTCTTGCATTGCCAAAAGCCAATTCATAGCAGCTATTTCTGGTGAGATGCCATGCCCATAAAAAGTAATTCTTGTGGGTTTCGCGATTGGGCCATTAAGGTCTATAGGAGTATAATTTCTCTCGCTTTCAATAAAATTATCAACCTCGAATTGGAAAATGCGCGCCTGTTTTTTGGTCGCAGCATAGTTTAAGCCAGCTTTTTCCTCTGCCAAATATTCTAGAAAATGTTGAAAGGTAGAAAAATGTTTTGTATTAAACACGGCAGGAAGAAGCCACCCCCTTCGTCCATCCATCTCTAACAAGTACCCCTTTTCTGGGTTGAAGATTTCTTTTTCTTCTAACTCCGAAGCGTCGAGCGGAACACGAAGCGGTGAGAGAATCGCAATTTCAATACGCGCATCCCCCAGTTCAGAATAGTCGATTGGTTTAAAACGGGGGTCTCGACTAGCAGCCACAACGCCTCGGCTGATCCCTTCATGGAGCAGCAAATGTTCAATGATGCGCGAGCCGCGCACGTAACCATTGACCCACAATGCCACGTCTATATCGGCATGCAGAGAGAAGCGCCGGGAGAGCTTCGCAGACTTATTTTTGGTATCCGTGGTGCCATCTTTCAAAAACTGTTCCAAAACTGAACGGGCGAAGGCTAATGCTTCGCCCTTTTCTTCAAGGGTTAACCCCCAATGGAGAGGTTCATTCTGTTGGATACGCTTTCGACTTTCGTATACCGAGATAGAACCGGAACTAAAAATACATACCCAGTCATCTTTGGTCTCTGGAATTTTGTCGCTGTTTTTGCTAATAATAAAAGTGTGGGCTTCATTTGGCGCGAGACTCTTTTTTTTCTTGGGCGCATCGCGCAGGCGCCGCGGGAAAGGGTAGTAATATGTTTCTTGACTCTTCGGAGCGACGAGAAGTATATTGTCCGTTTCGGTAGCAATCTCGCCAACCCACATTAAGATCAGTTCCGTTTTTTTTAAAAGTTCGAAATTCTTTTGAGCGGTTCTCGTGATTGAACGAAGTTTTTCAATAATATCAATACTCATGGGCAGTTTTAACGTCAATTACAATGGCATATCATCCACTTTCAACAAAACGCTGTTTCGTGAGGCAGTAGGGCGTTTTATAGCGGTTGGTTTTTGGATGGCGATACCGGTGGCAATTTACAACTTGACGCCAGTATACCAACATCTGCGCGGTGGCATTCAGGAGTTTTTACTCCTTATTTTTGGATTATACATTTTATTTGGACTGCCGATATTTTATTTCTATCGAATATGGTTTACAGGTCCTCGGCTTGATTCCAAAGCGGTTATTGCATTACAATTTTTGCCTCAAATTCCTGTTCGGGTTCTTGCGAAATTGCGAAATCCGTCAGCGGCGGTTTTTATAGAAGAAAAAACTCGTGTTGCATTTCTTGCGACGATCATAAAGGTCTTTTTCCTCCCGCTTATGGTATCAGGGGTTATTAGCAATGGATATGCGCTTATTGCTTCATATCCAAAAGTGCTGGACGGTGGTTTTTCCGAACCACAGTTTGCTTACGCTATTTTGGTGAGCACCTTAATATTAATTGACGCTTCTATTTTCGCTTTTGGGTACTTAGTTGAAAGTGTTTATTTTCAGAATGAGATAAAGTCAGTAGAACCTACATTCGTTGGCTGGGCAGTAGCCCTCGTTTCGTACCAACCTTTTAATACAATACTTAACCGATTTGAACGGACAGTCATCCCTCCCATCCCAATCGATCTATCAATCTCGAATCAAACCGCCTTGATTGTTTTTTTGGCGCTTTCCGTTTGCTGTTATGGTATATATGTATGGGCTTCTGTAGCACTTGGCCCACGAGCTGGCAATCTGGTGAACCGAGGCATCGTCTGGGGCGGGCCTTATGCCTTTATACGCCACCCTGCTTATATTTCAAAAAATCTCGCTTGGTGGTTTGCCCTAATTCCTGTTATGACCGATATTAGGCCGATGATTGTTCTTTGTATTGCCGTATTCATTTACCTTTTGCGAGCCATTACCGAAGAGCGGCACCTCAATACTGATCCGGAATATGTAGCCTACTGTAAACGTGTAAGGTATAGATTCATTCCTTTCGTAATCTAATGTTATCGCAGAACTCCACGGGCTTGACCGTGGTTTTTCATTTTTCAAATTTAGTGTAATTAACCGACGGCATTTTTACAAGACCCAAACTTGATTTTAGTAAGACCCCGCTGTATACTTTAGTGCAGAACATTGTAATGGTCAAGGGGGTTAAGCTGATGGAAAAAGTAAGGGAGCGCAAATTAGGTGTTATGGCGGCGGTTTTTATTCTCTTTTCTCTTTTTTCTTCGACTGCATTTGGTTGAGGGGGTGTTGGTTCCTGCGCGGGAACGCAGGAGGGAAAAGAAGGACACGCCTTTTTGACTGTTTATGACTTGTCCAACGGTCATTTGGTGGTAGTGCCTAAGGGTTTGGGTTTGACCAAGGTAATGGGCGAAGATGGAAAAGAAAGTTTCTGTTTTGGCGCAATCCATACCCACGACCACACCGGAATTCTTCATCTGGCCATTGATCCGGCGAACGATCTTACCTTCGGCTCTTTTTTGAAGCTTTGGGACCCGACATTTTTAAAAAATAAAGATGTCAGGGCTAGTGTAAGAGTCAATGGAGACAAGATGAGTTTGGAGGATCTGGGGGGGCTTAAAGTAGAGTACGGGACGGACATTAAGATTTTCCTTGAAACGGCGAATGAGCCCTCTGATAGCCATAATCCCAACCAAGGCCACAGACATTAATAAATGACCGGGCATTAATTATAAGAGTATTTCCTCCGGCCGATAGATTTATTAAAATATCCGATCACCTCGACGACCTCGAGGTTTTTTAAATACCAGGAAACCCCGCACGAGCGTTCCTTTTTCGTCGCGAGTGCGGGGAGGAGGTCATTATTATTCGGCAAGTGTGGATAACAAAATTTCATTAAATAAGCCAAATTTTGGTATGCGATGATATGCGGATACGCTTTTAACTTGATAATTCCGACCAGCTTGCTGGTCGGATACCATAAGAACGTTCTCGACAAGCTCGAATAATAGTTCGACACGGCTCACTACAGGTATTCTTCGAGCGAGCGAAGCGAGTCGAGAAGCTTCCTTTGATACCAACCAGCTTGCTGGTTGGAGGGTCATTCTGGTAGAAAAGGTACTGGTCATTCCGGAGAGGCGATGGCGCGTTTTATCATAAACACCACATTCTCGTTCATATTTTTTGGAACAATCTTAACCCCGGCATGGCGGTTCTTCCAAACACGGAAAACGTCGTCCGCAAACGCCTGGCCAACCGTTTCTACCCCGCTAAAATCCAAAATGATGGTTTTGAATTTTTCGAGGCCTGACATGATCCGGCGCGCCTGCGAACGGGAAATCTGTGCGGAGTCCATTTTATAAAGTTTTACCGTAACTGATGTGGTGTCAAATTTAAAGGCGTCACCGGAATATTTACGGAAAATATCGTTAAGCTTCCGCTTTGAGTCCAGATTGACTTCAAATTCTACTTTCGTACCCTGGGTAAGCCGGATATCTTCTATGAAGATATCGTTAAGGCGGTTGTCAAAAATAAGTTTTTTCTCGGAACTTTTGATGATGAGACGACCCGCAACTTTTGAGGTGAAAAAAATTCCTTCGCCGGTGTGTTCTTCCGGGGCAGTTGTCTGCTTCCCCTTGAGTAAATCCTGAATTGCCTCCAGATTATTTTTGAGCCCGCGTTTTTCCCGGATGTTGTTAAAAATCCATCGGAATCTTTTTTTATAAACGAAAAAACGAGGGTGGCTTTTCTTGCGGTATTCGTCAAAATTTTCTTTTTCCCGATCATGCTTACAGGGATTTTGGGCAATGGCTATATAATCTTAAATTTCATACATCATCTATTTTGGCCATTGGCGAGTATCTCGTTGGCATGGGCATGGCGCATATATTATTTGATTTTTGCCGGGCTTATTTTCCTAGATGCATCGATTTTTGCGTTTGCTTACATAGCAGAAAGCAAATCTCTCAATAACGAAATTAAATCCGTTGAGCCGACTCTTTCCGGTTGGGTAGTGGCTCTTCTCTGTTATCAGCCATTTAATCGCTGGTTCTATCAATTCAGAGAGGCAGTTATTCCGTCTTGGCATTTTGACCTCCCTAAAACGACTGGACTGCTTTTGATCATTTCTCTGGCCCTTGCCCTGCTTTCGTTCGCACTCTACTTGTGGGCATCTTTCGCGCTCGGATACAAAGCTGGAAATTTAGTAAATCGGGGTATCATAAAAACGGGACCATATGCCTTCATAAGGCATCCGTCCTACATTGGGAAAAACCTGGGATGGCTGTTTATTCTTATTCCCGTTCTTTCTGATGTTTCACAGATAATGCTTTATATCTCTTTGGCTTTTATTTATTTCTTAAGAGCCGTTACCGAAGAACGGCACCTGCGTCGCGACCCAGAGTATATAGACTATTGTAAAAAAGTACCCTATCGTTTTATTCCGGGAGTATATTAGCGCAATCGGAAAGCGCATTCCCCACTAGGGCGCCCTTGAACTTCTCGTAGTAAAAGAGTTAGGTACCGGTGACTTCGGCAACGCCAAATATCTTGTTACCACCAACTTTCTCCACCGTGATATTAATCTGGCCCGAGTACGCGCCGTTGATCGTGCGCCAATTGTCCCGGGTAATGTGCACACACATATGGCGGTTTTCTCCTAACGCGGAGAAATGTCCAGGACGATTGATTGCGGAGATAGCCTTTTTGTGATATTATTTTGATATGAGTTGGGATTATGCAAAAACCGAATACGAGAAACAGGCAGAGGCAGATCCGCGATGGCATCTTGAACGGCTGATTAATTTTGAGCCTTCCGGAGAAAAAATTGACCGGGCCTTGCTTGAGCGACATCTGGCAGAATTGAATATCCCCGGAGACCGGAGGGCGTTTTTTGAACTGCTTTTATGGAACAAGCCATTTTGACTCCAATTCAGGCCAAAGCCCTTGCTTCTGTCATGGCCGACCCTAATCTTTTCCGCTTCTATCTTACCGGAGGAACCGCACTGGCGGCCTATTATCTTAAGCATCGAGTTTCTGATGATCTAGACTTTTTTACCTATGAGGAGCCGGAGCGTATGTATTTGCATGGGTTTGCGGAATCCCTGAAGGATAAACTGGGAGCGGACAAGTTGAGGTTTGAACGTCTGTATGATAGAAATCAGTTTTTCTTTCTTTTCGGCGCGGAAGAATTGAAGGTGGAATTTACGAAGTACCCGTTCGCGACGCTCGAGGAGCCGCGAGTGATTGAAGAGGTACGGGTGGACAGCCTGCGTGATATTGCGGCGAATAAGCTTATGGCGCTGGTTGATCGTTTCGAACCCAAGGATTTTATTGATCTCTATTTTCTTCTTCAAGAATTTCCTCTTTCTGCGGTGCGATCCGACGTTGAGAATAAATTCGGACATACGCTCGGACCGGTATTTTTGGGAGGCGAATTCGCAAAGGCCAAACATATCGCCGCCCTTCCCAAAATGCTGAAACCCCTTACGGTGGAAGAACTCAAGGCGTTTTTTGCGCAGCGTGCACGGGAGCTTGCTCCGGAGATTTTTAAGTAGCAGTAAAATTATGTGGATAATGATATTTTGCCAAGATAAGCCGAATTTTGTATAATGAGGTGTAAGGGTATCATGGTGAAAGATTATCCGAGAATGAGCTGCTTATAATAAAAAACATGTCCGCGCCAAATACCGTCAAAGCCCCATCCTTTGACAAAGGAGCGGAAGTTTTGGCAGCGGTGAGGCAATCCTTTCGGGCCACTCAATCTCGCCCATCCCATAACGAGCTGCCCTGAAGATGACATTATTTTTCCAAGGGCCGGTTGAAGGCGCCTCATAGGGATTTATAAAGTCCCACACCAGTTTTTTATCAGGCGTAACTTCAAAAAGGTGCCCGCGGGTACTTTCAAATACAAAGGTATTCCCGTTAGAAAGGCGTTCGGCTCCGTTTAAGATTGGCGGCGCAAAACGCGCTTTTTCCGTTCCTTGTTTTCCGCCGTCAAGCTCCCAGACGATTTTATTAGTGATGGGATTTATCTCCACCACCCGGCTGCCGATGACCAGCGAATGGCCGGGCCTTCGATATAAGTTATCGAATACAATAATAGTGTTTCCTGGAGTTAATAGCGCATTGTGCTGACCGGCGAACATTGGCCGCGGCGATTTCCAAATTATTTCTCCGTCTGACTTTCTCACTATTGCCACGGTATTTATATTCGGCATGCTTAACAAGAACGCCTCTGTAAAATCTATAGGATTTTTCTCAACATATTTTATAGAGCCCGTATGCATCCATTCTGCCCGAGGGGCCAAATAGGCGATAAGGTCACTTTCCGCTTTTAGATGTTCATAGCCATGCCACTCCCAAACAGTTTTTCCGCTGCGATCTATTTCGCGTATGGCATCCGACCATATTTCTCCGCGGAATTCGGTATTGGGCACGCCGCCTTTAATTTTTTTTGCGATCTCGGGCGGTACCTTTTCCCATATTATGATTGCAAGATTGCCGTTAGGCAATAATTCAAAATCGTGATGCATCATCTCATTTTTGTATTCCCAGAGTATGTTGCCTTCCCAGTCAAGTTCCTGGATGATGCCGAATCTGCCGCCGCCGGGGAATTTCGATGGGTTAGCCGGTTCCAGAAGCGCGACCAGGAGGTCCCCGTTTTTTTTCAAAATCGCAAAGCGCGTCTGATATTTGGTTTTCCAAGTATGCACTGCTTTGCCAAATAGATCGGTGAGATAAACTACTCCTTGACTCGAGTCGTCCTTCAGTACGGCATACGAAGATAAAAGGACATAGCTTTGGTCAACCCCGCTCTTGTCAAGAACAACATTTTTCCCCTGACTCCCGATGGCGGGCTTGGCGGTTGTGCAGTAGGAGGCGCTGAAATACAAATATAAAAGGCCAACAACGGCAACGACGTATAGGCCGCCTTGCGTGACCGCCCTGATTTTTTTAGATGTTGCTAACACGCCCCACTTTATCATTTTGTTTATCCCCCCACCTAGAATACCCCGCGGTAAGGTGTGGGGATTTATCTCATGGTAGCCGCCTTTAACGACTATTGTCAAACAAAATCGGGACGAAATTTAAGACGAATTAAAACAGACCCCGTAGCGGAGTCCGTTTGTCCCGTATCCAGAGGCGGCTTTTATGGAGCAAGTTCTTTTTCAATGTCATTCAATTCGGCATCAAGCGAATCAAACGACAAGGGCTTTAGCTCCGTTTCTATGCGGGTGAAGCTGTCGGGTTTTTTCTGGGTAGCCGAGGGCGATTTTGGGGTTGTATCTGGCCCCGGACGGTTGGCGGTTCCTGGATAAAAGACATAGACCATAACCAATAAGAAGAGAAATATACCTCCTAACGCCAGCCACAGTCGCGGTGATGACCATAGTGATTTTTCTGTGGTTGAGGTTGCCCCATTCATAAAATTTTTTACAAACGCCTTATTGTTATTTTGGTTGACCAAGCCCTCTCGAGGTACCTACTACCTTAACCAGCGCGCGATGCGCGTCTTTTATTTTTTGTTTTGTTTCCTGAATGGCCTCGCGCACTTTCTTAAATGAAATTTTAAGATCCTTTTCTTGGATGGCCTCCGTATACTTTGTCTTTGCCTCTTCCAGCGATTTTGCCGCGTCCCCTATTTTAAGTCGCGCCTCAATGAGCTGTTTTTGTAACGCCGCAACGTCGTAACCGCGCCCCGCCGCCCTCAATAGGGCGGCAGCGGTTCTATCCGCAAAACTTATCAAGCGATTGATGGCCGCCTCAAATTTTAAGACCATTCTTCCGAAAAAATTTTCAATCAATTCGGCTTTCTTTTCCCCCACTTTCTTCTGGAGTTCTGCTCGGCGGGCCGATGCTTCCTTGCGGAACTGCTCGCGCATTTTCGCGATCTCGTCCCTTAAGGCCTCGCGTTTCTTTTCAATTTCCTGTCTTAGCGCCTCGTTTATCTGAGGCGTTGCTTTGGGTTGAACCGTCGGCGGCGTTTCCTTGTTTTGCTGCGCCAATAAATCACCCTGCGCAATAACAACGGAGGGCGCTAACTGCAGCATTAGGATACAACCGACGGTAAGAGAGAATAATTTATTCATGGTTAACGTTTCTATTGTAATACGCCGTGACCAAAGGCGCAAAAAGTTATCCACATCTCCATCAACAAAAATAATAACCGACACCAGCCCCGATTTAAATCGGGGCGGGGTCAGATGGAATTATAGAAATAAACTCGCGCCGTTGGAGAGAACACTATCCGTGTGGTACTATACGAAACGTATGGATTCAACCCTTGACGATTTTGTAGAAATTTACAAGAATTCGGTCAAGAGCCGCTATTTGGACGAGCGGCTTCTGGAGTATTACCAAAAAAAATTAATCAAGCGGACTCTTTTTAGCGGAATCGGGGCGGAGGTTGGACCGAGTATAATCGTAAAAATACTCCAATCGGAGGATTATCTCCTACCCGCTTTCCGCGGGTATGCCGCCGTTCTGGCCAAGGGCATATCTCCGGAAGAGATTATAGCCGAGGTGATGGATAAAAAAACCGGACTAACCCAAGGACTCGGCGATGTCGGTTCTTTCTACAGCTCCCGACTGAACATACCCGGATATTCCACTGTATTGGGTACCATGTTTGCGGTTGGAATCGGCCTGGCGTTCTCGATCGCGCAAAAAAACGAAAAGCGGATCCTGGTTCAATTTTTTGGAGAGGGCGAAGCAACCCGAAACACTTTCGGCGGCGCGCTTAATCTTGCCGCACTCTGGAGACTGCCGGTTTTATTTATCTGTCTCAACAACGATATTTCCATTGAAACCAAATTTTCCGAGATGTCTGCTACCGCAACCATGGCCGAGCGGGGATGTGGCTACGGAGTGGAAAGCGAAACCATAACCGAAAAAGAGCCCAGGCGCCTTTTCACTCGCGCCAAAGAAATTGTTGAACATGTCCGCGACAGCAGGCGGCCATTTTTACTGGAGGTACTGCAGAAGAGATTTGAACCGCATTCTTCCCGCTATTCCAGAGACCACGCTTTATCCAATGAACTTTTTCTGGGCGATGAAGATCCATTACACATCTTGGAGAAGACCCTGAAAGAACTTGGAATCTCGGAATCTCAACTTGCGTCTCTAAAGGCAGAAGCGATTGAGTCAATCCAGCGCGCATTCTCCAAAACAGAAAAAGAAATACCTCTTTCTCAAGAGGAATTTTTATCCTTCATCCATGAATAAACCCAAAACAACTTTTAAAGACGCGATCCGAGACGCCTTGGAAGAGGAGATGGAACGCGATGAGAGAATAATAATCTTGGGGGAAGATGTTCTTGGCTACGAGAAGCAATCCACACTCGAAGGTTTTGAAGAAAAATTTCCGGGGCGTATCCTTAACCGGATCCCCCTCGTAGAAGATATGCTCGGAGGAATCGGGCTCGGAATGAACCTCGGCGGATTAAAACCTGTTATCCAGATGGATTATAGCACCTTTATCACGCTGGGCCTTCACGATATTTACCGTTTGGGGAACTGGCGCTACCGCATGGCAGAAAAAGAAGGTCCCGGCGTGGTTCTAAGGATAGGACACGGCGGCTACGGCGGGGGCGGCGCGGAATTTGACGCATCTTTATTAGGAACGATTTTTCATCTGCCCAACCTTTGGATAGCCGCACCCGCTACTCCTTATCACGCCAAGGGCCTTCTCAAAACCGCCCTACGCGCCAACCGGCCCGTAATCTTCTTCGAGAATAAAGCCATTTACCAAAAAAGTGCATGGGTGCCGGAGGAAGAATATACTGTTCCTTTCGGCACGTCTTCGGTATATAAATCAGGGAAAGACATTACCCTTATCGCATGGTCCTTTATGACGCACCTCGCAATGAGGGCAGCCGCTAGACTGGGACAAGAAGGAATCGAGCCGGAAGTGATTGATTTGGCAACGCTGCACCCCATGGACATGAAAACCATTATGGAATCGGTGAGAAAAACCGGGCGGGCGGTAATTGTTGAAGAAGATATGTTGCGGGGAGGCATTGGCGCAGAAATCAGCGCGCAAATTGCTGAAGCGTTGCCCGGGTGCAAAATTAAGCGTATTGCTTCAAAAAATGTTCCTTTGGCTGTCCGGGAAAAGGGTAAGTTTATTCTGCCAACCACGGAAGATATTATAGCGGCCTGCCTAAATATATTAAAAGCGTAGCTCTAAAGATATGGAACCGCGACCCATTATAGGATATATGTCGCTGCAGCTCCTATTTGCACTTACCGAAACCGGAGTGTTTGATTACCTCCTTAAACACCCGGAAGGAGTATCCGCCAAAGAACTCGCCGGCGCTTTTAATCTCTCCGAAAAACTTCTAAAATCGGTGTGCGATTTCCTCTGGGTTGTTAATCCCAGCTTCATTTCTTTTGACGGCCAGGGCTACCGTCTCGGTGAAAAAGGAAAGAATGCCGGCCAGAAACTCAATTTTACGCGTGCCTATAAAGAAGTGTTTGATGTGCTCGTGCCGCTTCTGCAAGGAACCATGCAGTATGGCAGCGACGTGGTGCGTCGAGGCCAATATCTCCAAATTGCAAGTGACATCTTTAATAAGTCGTCACTCCCCGTCATTGCCGAATATGCAAAAAATATCTCGCCCCGCGTTATGGTTGATCTTGGTTCCGGCTCCGGAAATCTGCTTCTTCACCTCGCCTCTTTGCTCCCCGCGAGCCAAGGATATGGCATTGACAATGACCCGGAGACGGTAGGCATCTCCGAAAAGAATATTAAAGCAGGGGGAATGGAAAATAGAATTAAAATAATCCTGGAGGATGTTACTCGGCCGAGCTCCTGGAGCAAAGGAATCCCGAGACCGGAGTTCTTTAGCGCCGTAACGGTCTGGCATGAATTTTTGAGAGATGGAGAGGCGGGTATCATCGTGCTTTGGCGGGAATACAAAAGTTTATTCCCAGGTGCATATTTTCTTATGGTGGAGTTCGACGCGGTGCCGACCGAAAAACTCATCAACCTGCCTCCGTCTTCTTTTAAAGACGTGGCAATTTTTTACCAATTCACTCAAGTGATCAGCAACCAAGGAGATCCGCAGCCCCAAGAAAAATGGATAAAACTCATTAAAGAAGCGGGCATTACACTACTCGAAATAAAATCACTGGAAAACAATTTCTTGCTTTATGTCTGCCGTTTCTAACGACTGCACGGATGCTTTAAGGGTATGACTCCAGCCGTTTAATCAGCCAACGATCGTTAGTTTTTATAAATTGTATGGTGCAGCCAAGCCGTTTTGTTCGTCGATAAGAAACGATGGCTAATGCTCCATCCACCTTGGCTGAAATGTTATCTCGATTAATACTGACGGCAATATCGTCAAGAAATAGGGTATTTTCTCTTTTCATCATGTACTCCACGTACCTTTTATACTGCGGAAACCGGAGGACCTTCCTGGGATAATAAAAGGAGTTAACTTCGACATCGGGAGAAACCTGCTCGTACACAAGCTTAAAATTACGGCGGTTTAGTTCGGTAAAGAATCTGTTAACCTCCGACTGTATTTTTTTTTCTTCATCGATCCCCGCTTTCTCTAAGAAAGTAACGTATTCTTTCCGTAATTTTCTGGACTGATAATTGGTCATAATTCCATAGTCGGCTTTAGATAAGGTTTAGGGTAGCATTATTGCAAGAATTTGCCAGATTTGGGTCTATTGAAAATTACCCATAGCTGCCTATAATGTAGGCGTATGACGAATTCTATTATAGATATTCTCGCGTTGGGACAGCGTTTTCTTTACCAACGGGAATATAGGGCCTCTCTTTGGGAAAAGTGGGGAAATTTTACTATACCCCAGCGCCCCAATTCAAGAGAGATCGCGATATACAAGAATTTTGTCGGCGCTGCTCCGCCGCATTCGCAAGTTGCGGTGTACGGCGCGACGTCGGAATTCAGAGATATGCTCTCTGAACTCAAGATACAACCGATTTTGATTGATATATCGCTCCCCATGCTCGTCGAGATGCTGCGCTACACGAATTCTGCGAAAGAAAAAAATGAAATCTGGATCAAAGGGGACTGGTTTACTGCGCCCTTGCCGGATAATTTTTTTGATATAGCGATCGGCGACCTATTTTTGCGGCATGTCGATCCGGAAAAACAGGAGGAGCTTTTGGCCAAAATTTCAAAAAGTTTGAAAGCGGATGGAAAACTTATTGTAAGGACCCACGCCATTAATCCAAGCTACCGCCACCGCCCCTACCGCGAAATTTTGGAAGAGATGCGGAGTTTTCCCTATCAGGAAAAAAAATATGAGGCCATGGGAATTCTTCTCTCCCGACTATTTGACGCAAGCACCAAAAATTGCAGAACAGACCACGATGCGATTATTGCGGGAATCAAGATGTATTTACGCGGAAAAGAAGTGTCCATCTCTTATGGGCTCTTTCTGCACGAATTTCTCGCCAAGCGGTTGGCGCTGTATGCATACGCCAGAAAGGCGCTCGTTTCCGAGACCCAACCAGAACTGGAGGAATTGCTTAAAAAATATTTTTCTATTACGGCGGTTCGGAGTGATGACAGCTACCCCGAATCGCAATTCTTTCCCATCTACCTTCTAGAAAAAAAACGTGTTTAGATTGCTCAGAAAAATTTCGGTTGTGGAGATGGAGGAAACGGCGGTTAAAAAAGCAATTTCGCGAGTTATTGACGAGCGAAGTTATTACGGATTTACCGGAAATCCGAGGGTGAAGGAATTCGAGGGTGCCCTAGCGAAGATTTTTGGCCAGGAACGGATACTGGCTTTAAACAGCGGAACGGACGCGCTCGTTTTTGCACTGCTCTCTTTGAATATCGGCAAGGGCGACGAAGTAATTGTGCCTTCGTTCAGCTTCATTTCAACGGCGTCCTGTGTCGGATGGGTGGGGGCAAAACCGGTGTTTGTTGACATTCAGGAAGGAGATTTTGCGCTGGATCCTTCCAAAATCGAAGAGAAAATAACCCCGAAAACAAAGGCAATCCTGGTGGCTCATCTCTTCGGGCAACCAGCCACAGGAATGGAAGAAATTCTGGCTATGGCAAAAAGATATAATCTCGCCGTCGTTGAGGATGCGGCCCAATCTTTCGGGGCCAAAGTATGCTTAGGCGGTAAATGGAAAATAGTTGGGACTATCGGCGATATCGGCTGTCTTAGTTTTTCTTCAACCAAACCCTTTGCCGCTCCCGGAAACGGGGGGGCAATTATATTCAACCGTAACGACGGCATGTACGAGAAAACTGACCTTCTAAGATACTACGGAGCAAAAAAACATTATTTTGATTATCCCCGGATAGGCATTAACGCCAAACTCCACGAAGTACAGGCGGCCGCCCTTCTGGCTAAAATCCCCTTCTTGGACTACTGGTTCCAAAGGCGACAATCCGTCGCCCAATGCTATGATGCCGCTCTTTCAAATGCGGGGGATTTGATGCTTCCCCGCGCACATTCTGGCACAGAGCGAAAGTATTATCGATACGTCGTCCGAACAAAACACCGCGATCTCCTTTTCAACCACCTCTTGAACACGGTCGGCAAAACGCAGCACCTGCGGCCTATGATGAATTATCCGGTGCCATTGCCGCATTTTGCTGCGTTCCGCGAGCTAGGGCATAAAATTGGCGATTTCCCGGTAAGCGAACGTCTGGCAGCGGAAGTAATTTCGTTGCCTATCACCAATTATGTTCAAAAACAGGATGCGGTTCTTGTAACCAAGGCGGTTCACGCATTTTTTGACAAGCCCCCTCTGGGTAATCTAGCAGAAGCTTAGTGCCAAGTAGCATCCGCGGTCTTGGCACCAGGACGGCTTAACCTCAGACACCAATTCTACAGTACGGCTTTCGCCTTTGAGGATATCTTATTCCGGAACTATTCGCGCATCATCACGAAAGTTCAGTAGTAGAATTGGTGCGGGGGCAAGCTCGCCCTTTTAGAGCAAGGGGAAGGCGCGCCATTATGAATAAAAAAAAGATTATTATTCAGAACCTCACTATACCCGGGCTTGCGAAACCGTGGCTTCTCAATATCGATCAAACAGGACTTTTTTTTGCCGAAGACGGAGATATCGTCGTAACCCGAAGGCCGGTAGAAAAACCATTTCTGGAATATCTTCGTGAGCTGGGACTCGTACCGATGGATACCGAGTTCATATACCCTGAAGAGCAAAATGGTGTAGATACAAAGTTTGACGCGATTTTCGAAAGCCAAACCGTTTCTCAAGAACTCCGCGCCTACCAAGAATCTCATATTCTCCAGACGTTTTATCTAACCGAGTACGAACTTGCTTTCAGTAAAAAGACCGGTCTTCCGATTTGCGGCGATCCGCAGTTTAGCATAACGTATAATAATAAAAGCAATTTCAGAAAACTCCTGAAAAACTTGCAGATTCCGCTCCCCCAAGGGACTGAAAACGTCACGCGGGAAGGACTCGCTGATGCGCTGGATCAACTTTTCAGAGATTCAGTGGAGGTCGCTGTGGTAAAGCAGAATGCGGGTTCCGGCGGTTATGGAAATTTTTTAATACATCGCGAAATTTTTATGAATATGACGGCGGAGGAACGAAAGTCGCTTCTTTCTCACAAGATTAGTAACCTTATCTACAGCGATGCATCTACAGAATTCGTGGTGGAGGAATTTCTTTACGGAGTTTCTGCCTCGCCGAGTATCTTTTTTGAATGTGGCATGTCCTCAAAAAAGTTAGAGCCCCTCTTCATACATGACCAGATATTAATGGGAAGCGAGGGATATTATGGGGGGTGTACATCCATGGTAAGTGGCGTGGGCGAGCGCGGCCGTCAGTTAGTAGCTGCTTACTCGGGGCGCATAAGAGACCATCTCTGCCGAATTAGCGATAAAATAACTTTCCTGGGTTTAGATGCAGTAGTTACCAAGGGAGAAGAAGTTTATTTTATAGATTCGAATATCAGAATGGTTGCGGGATACATCCCTTTCACTGTTTCGCAAAAGATTTCCGGCGCAAGACCGCTGCAGTATTTTAACGTAAAATTCGCCGCTCCTTTAGCGCACCTGCCTTCGGTCGAAAAACTTATGCGGTTCTTGCGCGCAATGCTCTATCCCCAAGGAGGATTTCTCCGCGGAGTCGTAATTCTAGCAACCTTCCCTTTCCGCTTCTCCGGCAAGGAACTTCGTTATATTGATTGTCTTTGTTTGGATGAAGACCTTTCCGGAGCTGAAAGAATTAAAAATCAGCTAAGTAGAATCCTCCATTCGCTTTAATACCGAATCCATTAAAATGGAAAATTATCTTGATTTTACCAATAAGGTAGTGCTTATTACTGGTTCAACCCGTGGCATTGGACGCGCCACGGCCGAACTTTTTGCCCGACAAAATGCCACGGTTGTCATCAACGGACGAGAAAAGGAAACCGTTGCCGCCGCCACGGAAGAATTTAGAGAGCGAGGAAAGGAGGTAATGGGCATAGCGGCTGATGTCAGTAATGTTCGTGAAGCCGAAGCGATGGTGGAAGAAATTATTCAGAAATTCGGCCGAATGGATATTTTGGTAAACAATGCCGGTATCAACGTGAAAAACCAAATTGAAAATATAAACGAAGAGGAATGGGAGCGTATAATGAAAGTAAATCTCGGTGGTGTCTTTACAGTCACACGAACCGTTATTCCTCACATGCGAAACAAGGGGGGCGGCTGCATAATAAATGTATCTTCTTATGCGGCACTTACCAGTTGGTCTTTCTTTCGCGGAGTACATTATTCTGCCTCAAAAGGCGGCATCATTGCACTCACCAAAAGTTTGGCAAAAGAAGTGGGTAAGTTCAATATTCGCGTAAATGCAGTAATGCCGGGCTTGATACAAACCGATTTCACCAAGCCAATCCTAGAAAATTCCGAACTCCTTGCTAAAATCAACGAAGCTATCGCTTTGCGCCGCCCCGGTTTACCCAAGGAAATAGCTGCCGTATGTCTTTTCCTGGCGTCAGACATGGCCTCGTATGTAACCGGAGAGATAATTCCGGTAAATGGGGGGTTAACGTCTATTTTGTTTATGTAGTGTCTCAATATAAAGAAAAGTGAGGAGTAATATCCAAAAATAATATTCAAAATATGGACACTCTTAATGATTTACTCGAACATCAGAAGGCCTTTAACCGCCGGCTTTATCTTGTGCCGAGCGAAAATTCTCCGAGCATTAATGCCCGTTTGGCGTTTCTTACCGATGTAATAGGTCGTTACTATTTTCCGCTCGATCGTAACAACAATTCTGCTTTTCCCGGAAATGAGTTTACCGGAAAAATATATGAGCGCTGCCGGAAATTGCTGCGTGAGGCAACCGGGGCCAACTTCGTTAATCTAAGGCCGATCTCGGGTTTAAACGCCATGACTGTTGCACTTGCCTCTCTGGTTAGTTGGGGCGAAACTGTGGCTATCATATCGCCTGAAAACGGGGGACACAATCTCACCAGTTTTATAGCAAGACGATTGGGCATACGAACAGTGTTTCTGCCATATTTACAGGAGGAGTTTAGCGTAGATATTGCTGCTTTGCCGGATTTTGTCAAAAAAGAAAACGTCTCTTTGATTTATCTTGATCAGATGCATATCCTTTTCCCCCAAAAACTTAAAGAAATGCGTTCATGTCTCCCCGCTCATATTAAAATATACTATGATGGTTCGCATGTTCTGGGACTTATATTTGGCCGTCAGTTTCAAAATCCGCTTGAAGAGGGCGCCGCCTTCTTGGGCGGGTCTACTCATAAGACCATCCCCGGTCCGCACAAGGCCTTCATTTCCACCAACGATCAAGAATCCTACGAACGTATCAATAAAATGAGTCAGATTCTCATCTCGCATGACCATGGTGCGGATGTGGCAGCACTTACCATCGTACTTGAAGAAATGGAGGGGAAATGGCAATCATACGCCTCTCAGGTGATAAAAAACGCGCAACACCTTGGACAAGCTCTTAAAAATAAAGGATTCACCCTTGTTGCGGAACACCTCGGTTTTACAAAATGTCATCAGTTGTTCATTGACATTGCGCCGTATCAGGATGCATTTGATGCAGCTATGGCGCTTGCCCGCGTTAACGTTATTGTTAATTCCTATAAGGTTGTTCCTGCAATTCGAGGCCGGGCGGTACTTCGTCTTGGAGTTCAGGAGTTAACATATCTTGGAGCAAAGGAGAATGTGATGGACGAGATCGCCGACATTTTTGAAGAAATCTTTATCCGGAAAAAGTACTCCGAGGAAGATATTCGCCGGCGCGTGGCTGAATTGAAAAGCCGGCTTCTTCCCCCCATGGATCGAGGCCTTCTTGAGAAAATTATTGAATCCCTCCGTAATTAAAATGGAGGAAATGAAAGGAGGCGCGGTCGCGGACAATGACTCATGCCTAGCTACGCCCAAAATATTCAAACTAACTTAGGCAAAGGGCGGAGGTAGGGTAGTTTTAACCTTACCCCCCAGGCGTTTATGAGAATAAGCAAAATAGGCATTTTCTTCCTTGAAGTAAAGAGGGATCAGATCGGGTATTATGATTTTTGCCACAAAAAAACCGAATAATTTTAGAAGCCCATGTTCGGGGGCATAGCTGAAAATTTCTTTTATTCCCGCTTTTTTTAAAACATTTAGCACGGTATTCACCTCGTCTTGTGTTTCAGGATGCATATTTAACGGCTTAAGCGGACCCTCCAGGAGAAACATCAAATATTGTAGGGCATCGGGGTTTATCCAAAAATTATAGCGCTCCCGAATGTGATTATATAACATTTTCGGCGCCGAAGTTCTAGAGTTTGAGACAAAGCTTAGATCATCACGCCGCTCCCCACCCAATAAATAGGAGTTAAGAATATAATTTCCCCAAGTCTCATAAAGCGCTTTTTTTATCCCGATCATGGGGTTGAGGTTAGAGCTGAAACCGCGACTCATGAAATGGCGTGACCGGTCTTGGAAAACTACCATAAAAGTTGGAATCTCTATATCCGAAGTAATATCTAGTATATGCACTGCCAGATTTCGTTTCTCTGCTTCAAGAATGAGGTAGCGGGCCTCGGGGTCATGTATACTTTTGAGATCTATCCGGGGCGGAATCTTTTGAGTAAGCCAATGAAGTAAAAAAGCGTCGCGCTCGACAAGCTCATAAATACCAAAAAGGATTGCTTTCTCCTTGGTCATCGCGCCGCCTGTCCCATTTACATTGGGTTCACCAATCTGTGGTTCACGGTCGTTGGGTATCCGGTAATTCCAAAATACCGCTTGTGCCGGCAGTAAAATTTCTTCCTCACTAAAAAGCGCACGTCCCCTTACCCAGTAAAATTTAGTCCTTTCGGTATCAGGGGATTTTTTAATTATGGCGTTGATATTGGAAAAGTCACAGTAATTAATATGGGAAGAACGGAGGCTGTCCACATCTTGGTAGATTAGATTCGGCTGGGGCGGGGTAAGAAGGACGAAGCGCTCCAAAAATTCTAATATTGAAGAAAAAAGAGCGCGGCCGAAGATTTTATTTATTCCCACTCCCGTAATGCGATCTTCTCCGGAGATCGTTTCCAGCCCAATATAGAAAACGGGCGCGTTATAGGCGCGTCCGTATTCGTTGAATCTCCGTATCGAAACTTCTTTTTGCAGAAATTCCAGTATCTTTTTGGCTGCTGGGGTAACCCCCAATTCACCGAACTCCTGCTGGGAGAAAAAATCGCGAAAGGATTTATTAATATCCGCTCCCATAATCGATATTTGAATAAATTATCAATATTTTTAAAAACCTCCAACGCTTCGTTGGGCTCAAGAGTGCAGAGCTAGCCGGAATTACTGAATAGAAGTAGCTTAGTAGGGGAATATGGGGGGGGATTCATCCACGGAGGGGAATATGGGGGGGGATTCATCCACGGAATCGGGTTGTGCCGGCGTACTCGTTTGTAGATCGGGCTTGGCTGCTTCCTTATGGAAAACAAAACCCCACACTACCGCGACTGCACCAAGAAAAAAGAGTGGTATCAGCTTCAGACGATATTTAATTGAGCGGATAGCTTTTGTTAACATAGTTTTACAATAAAACGTAGTGGATTATATTACTAGAAAAACCATCGCCGGAGAAACACTGATGCTTAGAGTTTATTGCGGAATATATTTTAAGTCAACTGGAGGTTGTGGATAACCATATCTCCCTTGTCTTTGAATACACCACCCCCTCACTATAGGTTGTTTCGATTTTTTGATCAAAAAAATACGCCCATTTCGATTTTAGATGAGTACCTGCGTTAATGTCAGTGGCATGTAACTTATTTTCGGTTTCTCGAAAAGGTGTGGATAACGATATTTTGCCAAGATAAGCCGAAAGTTGGTATAATAACATCAGTCTAAATTAAATAGTGGGGTGAGAAAATTCGCAATGTGGATTGATACGAAGTTACGCGTTGATTCGTATATTCGTACCGATTCGTATTTCGTAAAGGCATGAATAAGATGGGCTTAGTAGATGCGTTGCATGCCAAGATTGGCGGCACCAAAAAGACGGCAGAAGACGCCGTAGATACGGTTTTTGATACCGTAATGAAGGAGCTTGCCAAGGGCGAGGAAGTATCGGTTTCTGGATTCGGCGCTTTTGTCGTTAAAAAGCGCTCGGCGCGGATGGGTGTGAACCCGAGGACGGGGCAGAAAATAGAGATCGGGGCGACGGTTACCCCGAAATTCCGCGCAGGAAAATCTCTCAAGGCGGCGGTGAAGTAATAGATACTCAAAAATTGTGAGCAATTTTTGAGCGGGTTTCCATCGTCAACGATGTTAGAGCCGTTTTTCAAAGGCAGACTGAATATATTTACATCCCAGATTTGAGACCAGCAGCTTAATTTACCCCACCACGCTACTCGCTATCGATTGAAATAAAAACACCGCAAGGCAAGGCCGTGCGGGTAGAGTTAATTTGTGCACTGTTTTACAATATTGATGATTCTATCATCAGAAAGTTCTGACACCTTGCCTTGAGGGGATGATGCCAAGTTTCTTGGGCCACCCCATGTGAGGCCATGTTCCTCGAGGTTCGGAATGTCAAGACCACGTACATGCGCTTCGGCCTTATTAATCTCTAGCTTTAAGCGCTTCATATCAATAACGTCGGCACCTTCTTGCCTAGCGATACACCAGCGTTTGTGAGGTGTGTAGTCGTCCGCCCCAGGCATTACATATTCAAGGTCGCAAATGATAGTAACTGGAAATCTCTTTGTGCCATACGACCTCGCAGCCCCATACTGTCCTCTTGTCGTAATCAGCATGACCTTATCGGGCACTATGATAGTCTGTTTGAACTCGCGGTAATCATCTTTTGGTCTCAGCGATGCGATTTCTTCGATTTGATGCCGTGGCATTACCCCAGTCAAGATTTGCATAACCGCCAGTACCCGCTCTTCAACAGAAGAAGAATTAATACGAACAAGTTGTTGCACTGCATCACGCTCAAGTTTATATTCAGTGATTCTCGGATTTTTCGCCAATGCGGTAGCAGCACCCACACAATCGACGAGATGGACGGCTTCAATCAGTTCATGCAAGAGTAAATCTTGCTTCACTTCAAACCTTGCCGTAAGTACCGCCATGGCACCAAGCGCATCAGCGTCAGGACGGATCGTAACAAGCGTGGCCCCTTTTGGTGGTAATGGATAGGTCAGAGAAGAACGAATCGCGGAGGAATCTGGATGAGGATTTAATCCATGTTGCGGATCAATGTTTCCAAGCCCGCATCTTGCCGCAAGATCTGCACGAGTTATCTCAATACCGAGCGTATTCGGCCCAAGCAATGTTCCATTATACTGTTGAGCCTCTTCGCAATTATCAGTGCGGAGAATTCCATATTTGTACAAGGTACACCTCCAGTGTTTGTGTTTAACAAAGGATAGCACACCAGCGCTATTTTGTCAAGAAAAGCGGGACTGGGTTATGTAACGACGTTCGTACCGCTCTGAAGGTAAGTAGGCCATTTTTTGTGTCGAGTTTTGGATAAATCAAAAATCGCTCTTCTGTGAGCAATTTTTGATGCAAGTCCCGCCGGGTCCACTGGGTTATTTCAAGGCAAATAAATCCTCTAAACGCTTCACGCGTTTTTCCAACACCTGGATTTGAAAACCATGCTGTTTTAGCATCAGTTTTTCTATATTTTCTACCCGTTCTTTTATGTCATGTACGTCGACTTTGAGCAGGTCTAAATCCCGTTTTTTAGCGGTCTCATCAAAGCCGCGTTTTACCATCCCCGCCAATTCTTCCATTGTGGTTTTCTTGAGCATAATTAAAGTATAAATCGTTGCAAAGTAATGTCAAATCGTTGTTCGTTTGTGCCGAGTTTTGAATAAAAAAGACAGCCTGTTAGGCTGTGCAAGATGATAATCAAGACGATAATAGTAGTTATCGGCACGGAGGCATAAAAAGAATTATCGCCTGACCAAGTCGTCGTGAGCTGACATAATAGTGAATCGGATAAGAACTTGAAAGCAAATCCTCGGGCCCCTCGACTACTCTCCAATCTCCCTGTTTCAGACCGGCGAACATAATGTGACCGTAATTCCAGTGCGCGATTCCCTCATACACAGGTCCATCGACGCCTTCATATTTAATAACCACTTTTTCTCCAGGCCTTAAATTGTCGATCCGTAAACACGCATGCTCTGAACTTCGTAACCAATGATAGCCAACAATGCCTACCACAAACAACACAAGTAGAATAGTTGCTCCGCGCCAAAAACGAAGTTTCATTCGGAGTCTCCTGAAAGAAAAGGTCTAAAACCAAATTAGCACTTCCGTGCTGTTTTTGCAATAGGAAAATTTCCGTTTTCTTTCGCTTTTCTTTCGGGTAACAAGCGGGTTATGCCACGACGTTAGAACCTGTTTTGAGAAAGGTATGCCATTTTTGGTGCCGAGTTTTGGATAAAAAAACGCAGGAGCAAGCCCCTGCGGTCTAGAAGAAAAGATGTGAACTTATACAAAGAACAAAAGCGATATAAAGGAGAAACGCAATTCGCAAACCCCACTCGAAAAGTTTTCTGTTGATGCCGTATAAGGCATACAGTAAAGCGATGAGGACGATGGGAATAGCTATGCCCTCTGCCACATCTCGTTGCCCCCATTTGTATTCAGTGAAAACGAGCAAAAAGAAAACCAGCGGAGCAAAGACGATGTACTGCACTCTTTCCGTCAGGGTCAAGGTGTGTCCTCCAACGACTATTTATAGTAAAACAAACATAGCACATGCAGTGCTATTTTGTCAAGAGCCATGCGAGCGGGTAACGGGAATCGATTTTGCCCCCTCGGCAAAATCCTGGGTTCGTCCCGACTGAAGACATTCAGTCGGGACTCCCCGTTCGATTCCCGCACCATCATCTCAGCAAAATTTAAAACGACCTCAAGGGGCCGTTTTAAATTTCGCTAAGCGGGTTATGCCATGACGTTAGAACCTGTTGGGCAGGCATAAAGCAGTTTCTTATTCCTGATTTTGGATAAAAATAAATTGCCAACGGGAAAATCCGTATGGCAATGGTTGCTATTAGTTACGAGCCCGGGCGGCTTGTAGCGCAAGATTAACTTTTGTTGCGAAATTCTTGTATCCTGGAGCCAATATTTCTAGCTCTGCCTCGTTGGTGCCTATGTCTTCCAACGAGAACTCCCCTTCCTCAGCAATAGAAATAATGTCCAGTACGTAAGCATCAGGCCACGATGTTATAACCCCTTCCCGCAAGTCCTTTAAACGGCTCGAGGCCTCAATCTTAAGTCCAGCAAGATAATAAGTTTTCTGTTCTTGCTCTCGCTTTTCTTTCACAACCCTTGCTCTTTCATCCTGTCTCGCAGTTATTTCTTTAAAGAGACGTTCCAGCTCTTCTTCGGTTGTTCCAATAATGCGGAGGTCATCTCCGAAATGTGACTTTATAAAGCAATAATTTACAATATAATTGTCTTCGTTACTACGAAGCTCTCGGAGCAATTGGATAGCTAAAGACTTGTCAGTTCCAGGGATAGCGAAGCCTCTTATCTTTTTATGTGCTAGAACAACAAGGACGATTACAAAAATCAGGCCCAGAGCCATATATGTCATATTTTCTCCGGATGAAAATAGCTGAATCCAAAATACCACAAAAAGTGGTATTTTGTCAAGAATAGCGGGTAGGGGGAATCGAACCCCCAGCTCGACCTTGGAAGGGTCGCGTATTGCCATTATACAATACCCGCACGAACGACCATTGTTGAGAAACCTGTAGTAGTTTTGCCTCCCCGGCAAAACCCGGGGAAATTTTTAACGCTCCACGGGGACGCTTCGCTAAATTTCTCGCGAGAGCAAAGCAGTTTGCTCTCGCCCACTAACAATACCCGCAAACGATGAAATTATAGCTTCGCTCTGCTTGATATATCCTTGATATAACTGTTTGAACTTAAATTCAACCCCGCACCTTTTCTGCACCGTGTCGCACTAACCACCGATCAAGAGAATGTATTAGGAGATTATCTCTGTATAGAAGCAGTGCCGAATACGGATAAATCCAGTGCGCGCGAGGTGGTTTAGTGCACAAAAGGTGCGGGGTTGACAGCCGGACGGAGGCGGATATGCTAAAGGCAGCGTATTCGCTCTTAAAATTAAAGGCGGTGATGGCGGTGATTCCTCGGGAGGCGTACGAACTATTCGCCAAATATCAAGAGTTACTTGAAAACGAATTTCGCGACGAAGAAAGCATAGAGCGGATGAGTGAGGAGTGTTTGGAGATTGCAGAAGAATTAGACAAGCTTGGATATAAAATCCTTGCGGAGGTCACGACGACGTATGTGCACGAGTGCGACGAGGAGGGGCGGGAGCACGACGTAATAATGCAGCGCCGGGAACTTTTCCTGATTCCGCTTCCTCCGGCCAATCAAACTCCCATCGCACATCTTATCGCCGTCTCCAAAATTTATGGGCCTCCAAAAGTTTCTCATCCGGCTGATCCCACCTCGCTAGTTGAGGAAATCATTAAAGATACGTCCTTATCCTCAAGAGCCCTAAAAGCCCACAGCTTTGAATTCTCCCACTCCGACCAGCACGTATTCGGCGAGGCCCTTAAGCGCCATTGGAGCGAATTGCAGAATGCGGCTTTTCGGCAGGAAATCAGACTTGATACGTACGAGAGTTTGGAACTCATTCTTTCCAGCGCCCGGCAGATGGACACCGCCGGCGAGGAATTCTTACTAGTCCTCACTTTCCTTTGTGAATATGAGATTGAATTTTTGGAAAGCAGAGCAGGAGTAAATGAATGCTTGGACTGCGGGTGCAGTGCCGAGGAGCATGCGGAAATCCTCCGCGGGTGGAGAGATAGAAACCTCGGCAATTAAAAAGAGGCAACAGCTGTTGCCTTATTTTTTTGGAATTTTATCCCGTTCTCTAGGGAATTTATGCCCTGAAAAGGGATCCTTCTTCAAATCGTTTGAGGAAACGCTCCCTTGAATCAGCGGTGGGATAACGCCTGCGGAGTTCTTTCATTTCCCCGTTCCAGTCCTTCAGATACTCTTCGGCAAGAACTTTCATAAATGATTGCGCGAGCGGAATAAAACGAGAGTTTTTCACAACGCCCTCGAGGTACTTACCAAGCTCCACCAAATCCTCAACGCCTTCGGCTTTTAGAAGATCGCTCAAATTCTCTGCGGTAAGGGCCCGGAAGATGAAAACCATGCTCTCGGAAGAAATCATGAGATAGAGTTGCAGAGGGCCTTCAATGACGATGGTTACCGCGGCCCGGCAAGTTTCCTCGTACGAACGTTGGAATTCCTCGAATTCTTCGTCGCGAGTCCATGATTTGCAAATGGCGTAGGTCTCTATAAGGTCGTTCTCCGGTTCTCTGAATCTCTCCATCCAATGCTCGGCGTATTCGAAATTGTGCTGGAAGGTGCTGGTATCGCGCGCCACGCGGTAGAACGCCTTAAGATGCGCTTGGAATTCGTTTCCGAAACTCAAGAGTTTTTCCCCTGCCTTTTCCAAGTGAAAAGTCGGGAAGACCAGAGACAAGAAATAACTCTTGGGGAACTTGGCAAGAAAGATCTTCAGGGCCCCGAGATAAACTTCCCACTTGAGGCGTCCCCGTATTTCTTCACGCGGGGAAGGAAGATGGTGAATCAGGTAGTGTTCGAGGAAGAAAAGAGTGATCTGCCGTACCGCGCGAAGCTCGATGGCAAAACGCGCCTGATGCCTTGCCGCATCCCGAGGCGGTTTCTCCTGATGAATTCTCTCGTCTTCTTTGGCCAGAAGCTCAAGTTCAGTTATTTCCGCCGCTTTTCTTAAGCGCTCAATCTCTCGTGTAACAACTTTCTGCCAAGGGGAAATGTCTTCTTTAGACATGGCGCTCGCCCCTCGGCCGGATCTCGCCGGTTATTTCATCAAATTCATGCGTTGAGAAATCGCGGGACTTGGCCTCGTCTCCCGGGCTAGTCGGATACTGCCCCGTTAACACGGAGAGTTCATCCGCCATGGGAAGAAACGCCGTAAGCATGGAAATATGCTGATGGTTCGGCCGGGGGTCTGACGTAAGGCGTGAAAGATCAATTGATTCCGGCCTTCGAATTCCGCGAAGCACTTCTTCGTGCTGCAGATGGAATTCGTGTACGAGTTCGGACCAAGGCGGCGCATATACACCTCCGCCAAGCTGAACTTTCTCAAGAAGAACAAGCGGCCCTCCGCCGGATACCGGAACCCATTGTCCGTCTTTTCCGCAAAATCCGGTGAAATCATGGTGCATGGTTTCGGACGATCCCAGCGCCCTGACAAGTTCGCCAATCTTCTGGATATTTCCACGAATGGTCACGTTCTTTACCGGTTTCTCCGTGATATGACCCGATTCGATTAAATAGCAGAGGCCCCCGCGAATTTCAAATTCTCCTGTCTCGGTATTAACCTGCCCACCCATGCAGGACTTCATGTAAAGCCCTTTCTGGGTAGAAGGAATAAGTCGCGCCATATCTTCGACCGACCGCGGTCCATCAGAATCCGGCTGGATATAGGTTCCGCGCATGCGAATAAGGGGCGATTCCGAATCGTGCTTCTCGGAGCGAGAAGATCCGGTAAGGCCGCACTCTAGCATCCGTTGACGCACGTTATCCTGCACTCCGGCCGTCACTTCGTTGAAAGTAAGATGGTTCAAGAGCGCTCCCACCATGATCCCGTTCTCGACAATCTGCGCCCTTTTCGTTTTCTCTCCGTAGTGATCCACCGGAACGGATCCCCAGCTGAATCTCAAAACTCGTCCTCCGCCAAAATCAATTGTGTCCTCTCCGGTATCAATAATGGAGAACTTGGGATTGCTGGACACCTGTGATCCGATACGCGATTTCAGCTGGACTTGCGCGGTCTTGGAACGCCTGTTTTCGCAGATTATGTCGCCTTCGGCGGTATGGCCAAAGACCTCATGCGCAAAAACTCCGGCGGCTTGGGGCGAAAGAATAATTGCGAACTCTCCCGCAACTGCCGTCTGCGCGCGGTCAAGCGCATTAGCTTCGTCAATCACTTGCTTTGCCAACTTCTCTACCCGTTTCTTTGTCGTGTCCTTATCTTGCGGATTTGGGTCCTCTTCGTAGCGAAGAAGGACTTCCGGCCGCGTTCCCATCGCACCACGAATAGCAGCAAAAGCCTCGCTCCCCTGTTTGGTTTTGACAAAAATTCCAAGACCCATACGCGGGAGCACCACCACCGCTTTTGATCCGCGGCTGTCCGCCCACATGAAATGCTCTTTCAGCGCAAAAAGCGAGATGTCGCGCTTAGTTGCTTTGGCGGAAAGTCCCCGGTCAACCGTATCGCGCGCAATAACGAGTATGTCGCGCATGAAACGGATATCCGGCTGAATGTCTTTATCAAGAAATAGACGGTGCTCCGCAGGCGGGGCGAAATAGGGTTCGAAATATTCGTAGTTTTCCTCGTCTCTCTTCTGCTGGATTTTCTCACCCGCATCCTGCGTGGGCGGAATGACTTCCTGCAGAAGCGCATCAATTCTGGTGGTCACCTCGAAATCCTCGGGAAGTTTGGCCGTACGGGTTAAGGCGCTTGTGCGCGTAAGATGATCAAGCGTTACTACCTCGGCTCGCGCTCCAAGAAAGAAACGATCGCGCTTGGGTTTGCCTTTCTTATCTCCGATCGGAGTATCATGGACTTTGATTCCGCGTTCATCCATCGTCACGGTAAGAATCGTGCCCGAGTTTGAACGCACATGCACACCCACTGTTTTTATCTCTCGCGGTGATCCTTTGCCCCTTTCCCCTTCTTGTGTAGAAGTACTTTCCTGATAAGAGTCAATGGCTCTTTGGGTGGATAGCTGTACCGTATCAATCAAGGGCGCCAAATCTTCCTGCTGTTCCTGCGGGCTTAGTTCTTTTTCTTCCGGCATGGCTTAAACTCCTCATGTTGTCGATGATCCGTGTCCAGTATAAACGTTCGGGAAGCGCATGGCGAGCGCCACTTATGCACAAAATTCAATGCCGCCCAATCGGGCGGTATTGAACGTTTAGACTTATACTGTACGCGCAACTTCTTTGAGGGTCGTGATCCCCGCTAAAACTTTTTCGAGAGCATCCTGCCGTTATACAAATTTTACGGTGTATTCTTGAATTAGCTCGAACGGAATTCTGTCCTCGCCGCGCTGTGCGCGGCTCGGAATGGGCGGGCGGGCAAAATGAATTCTGAAGCCGAGAGCATTAA
>CAZPDF010000009.1:0-39160 GCA_964585475.1 uncultured Candidatus Saccharibacteria bacterium | reverse complement strand
TTCTTCTATTTCGTGTTTTCTTTTTCGTTGTACAGTTTCTTGAAAGGGGGCAAAGCGACCGGTTTTTGGGTTATACCCGATAGTTTCCCCATCCAATATCACGCTTTTTACTTTGAGTTTGTCGGCCGAATCCACTATTTCGGGGAACATAGCGGTTGTATTTTCGAGGTTTCTTGAAAAAAGCGCAACGTGTTTTTTGTCGCCCTCGGTCCAGACGTGAATTTGAGTTCGGAATCCGTCCAGTTTCTGTTCAAGGCCGACCCGCGGTCCTGCCTTCTCCAGCGTTTCCTTAATGGTGGGAACCCGTTCGGCCAGTGAGGGCCGGATCGGGATGCCGGGGTGGGGCTCAATTTTTTTTAAGGACGCAAGGCCGCTTTTTTTTATACGCTGGGCGATCTCTCCTATATCGGCAGTTACGTTATACGCCCCCTCAATCAGAGGCCGCGCGGATTTGTCGCCCTTCTCCATTAAAGAGAGCGAATCCAGCAGTGTGGCGTCGGAGAACCCGAGCCGCATTTTGCCCAAAGGAATACGCGCTACGTATTTTGCGCTAATCGGATCCAGAGAGGATAAAAGCTCGGCGGTTTTTTTTATTTTTCGTTCCTGGCTTCCTTCTCCCGAATCTTTCGCTATCTCCAGCATTAGACCGTACACTTCTTGGATTTTAAGATCTTTTCGTGCGGCCCCACTTTCTTCGCGGGCTAAATTGTAAGCCACGTCTCCGAGGTCCCCCGCTGATTTATAAAGTTTAGTGATTGCCCCCGCATCTTTTTTGAAGGATTCGGCAAGCGCGCGAATCATCATTTTTTCCGCAATATTAAATTCAACTCCTCGGTATGAGGGCAGGAGCTCTCCCAATAAGAGATAACAAGCTTTGTCTATTTCTTCCGAGTTCGCTTTTGCGAGAACCGCGGCCAGTATGCCGGCCATCTCGTTTCTTGAAGAAGTTTTTTCCAATTTTTCAAGATAGCGCGCAAGATCCTTGAACCTCATAAATCTTGTCAATAATTCACTTGAAATCTTCTTTTCACCACTCTGGTCGAAGACCCGCAGCGATATTGCCCGTCCACGGTAAGGGTGGTTGTTGTGGCCGCCCCGCCGGTTTTGGATATAAGCATGGCGTAGCATGCGCCTGAGGGGAGGGTGGCGCTCTCGGCAGCCGAGCATATATTGGTTGGAGGCAAAGGAGAGCAAAGGCCGTCTGGGGTCGGAGGCGACACGCGGTCCCGATAGAGCGCTCGCTCAATCCCCTGGTCGGACGCATAAAGCGCCAGTTCCGAATCCCCGGATTCCCCAGATATTAAAAGTTGCCCGAAGAGGACGCTAAATACTCCTAAGCTGATGGAGAAGATGGCTGAAGAAATAATTACCGAGAGGACCAGAGCGACCCCGCGTTTCTCAAAAATTCTAAATTCTAAATTCGAAATTCGAAACAAATTCAAAATTCTAATTTTCCAAATTCCAAACCTTTGTTTTGAATTTTGGTTTTTGGCCATTTGAGATTTGTTTATCCCTAGGCCTTTCAGGCCGGGATCCCGGTCGCCGACGGGCGACTTAGGGAGACTTTAGGACTTAGGGTTTTAATTTTTCTATAAATCTCTTACCCTCTGGACCACCGTGGTTTGTAAATTCATGCGCGTTGTGGGACCGAAACGCGGGTTGCGAGAGCTTACCCGCAGATTCACGGTAATGACCGGTTGGCCATCGGCGGGGCCGAGTGTTTGGCCGCGCAATTGAAAGCGCATGGATTCAACCACCACCTCGTCCGCGCTAAAAGGTTGCGCTTGTCCGCAGTTGGGGGTCCCGAGCGCGGGCGGCCAGGGATAGGCAATGCGCATTATAGTATTGTCGTTGCGACGGTAATAAATCCGGCCTTCAGTGGGGCTTAGATTTAAATCTCTAAAGCTTATTTCCGATAACGGGACGTATCCGGAGCAACCGCTAAGAAACGGCACGGATGTAACAAAAGAATCTCCGGTTCGCATCTCGCGGGTCATAAGTTCCAGGCCAAAGCGAACGTTATCTAAAACCGCTTGGATGTTGGCCGCTTTGGTCTGCGCTTTCATGACCTGGATAGTAATGCCGATGGCCGACACCACGAGGAACGAGAAGATGCCCATGGAAACCACCATCTCCAAAAGCGTAAATCCGGAATTATTTTTACAATTAATTTTCATGTTTTAAGTGAGCCCATTATGCTTTGGAGACAATGGGAGGACGAAATTGCTCGGTTCGCCCGACCCTTAGCGAGTGAGTCGTGTCGAGAAAGCATAATAGCGAGCGATATTTATCTCCAATTATACAATCTTTCCCTGGCCGTAACCGATTTTTGCCGACCCCTTTCCGTCCAGGTTACGGTTGATATCACGTCCATCTGATCTTGCCTTTGACCGGCGGTGGTGAGGTCGCTATCCGCTGAGGTTCCGCAGGAGCCAAGACCGGGCGGAGCTGGGGGATTAACGCAAATATCTACGCAACGACGAAAAGAGGTAGGAGTACCGGCGCTATAAGTATAGACCCCGTTGGCATTGATATTTAGTCGGGAACTACAGCCGCCGCTAAGAGTCGGAGTTTGGATAAATGGACAGCCGGATAGCGCGGTAGACTGAAGTACGTCCACGGTCCGGCTATTGCCGTCAATACTTCCTCCTCCGGTGGGTCGACTGTCCCAGCTTCGACTGGATCCTACCCCCACCACCGCGATACAAAGAACATTATTTTCCCGGATGGTTCTTACGAGTTCCACACCCTCCTGCGCGAGATTTACGGCGAGGATTTTATTTTTAGAAAATGAAATGCTGTAAAGACTTCGGTTAATAAGAAAAACCGGTCCGACCACCGCCATGGTGATTATCCCGAGAGACACGATGGTTTCGATTAGAGTGAACCCCCGCTTCTTAAAAATTCTAAATTCTAAATTCGAAATTCGAAACAAATTCAAAATTCTAATTTTCCAAATTTCCAACCTTTGTTTTAAATCTTTGTTTTGGTCCATTTAGGATTTGCTTTGGATTTTGTGCTTAGGGTTTTGGGTTTTTTTATCTTATGCTTATTTGCCCGCTGGTCCGTACGACGATGCGTTTTGGCGTCGGTTGTCCGGAAGCAGTGCGGAGTTCAATTTGAACCGCGTTGAGGATTTCGGTTCCGCCCTGATCGGTGAACTTAGCGGTGGCTTCCGGCGAGGCAAAGGTGATATGAAGAGCGGAGACCGCGCTAAGCGGAGTTCCGGTCCCATCATAAAATTCGTTTATGCGGACGTTGCGGGTCGTGGTGGCGGTGGAGCGCGGTATTCTCTCGTTTAAGGCCGGGGTATACATGTTGTCTCTTGGATTAAGGTCGCCAAACAAGAAATAGCTTGACTGCCCCTTGACCAACCGGATTCCTATGGCGGGCGGGATCACAGGCGCCGGAGGGTCGCCTATAGTAACTTGTGTTACCGAAAGCGCGGAATGTTGGGCCTTGCGGATGGCGAGCGCAAGTTCTTTCACGGATCGGTTTAAGGCCGCCCCCTCGTTCAGTCCCGAAAAACTAAAAAGTACCATAGCGCTTATGGCCATGACGAGGGCAAGCGTCACCACGGCTTCGACGAGAGTGAATCCTTTGCCAAAACCGTAATTACGTATAGCCACGCTCCGTATTAGAAAAAATCTTCTCATACTTTGATTATATTCCCTCTCTGCCAAAACAAAAAGCGGGGAAATCCCCGCTTTTGGCTGATTCAGTCCAATTCTAAAGCCGTCATTCCCCAACACGCAAAGAGTATCGGTCTCCGCCGGATATGACCAAGTCGTCCACCGGATCCGTAAGTATTTGTCCGTTTTTATAGACCCTCCAAGCGCCTGCAGTGTCCGCGATTTCTTGCAATTTGCCTTTTTGAGCCCGGATATTAAATCTTCCGTTATCGGCCGCGGATTGCAGGGCCAGGAGAAAGGGATAAGAGGCACTTCCGAGTTCCCCCTGAAACAGGCGCTTCGCACCGTTGCCGAAATCCAGTTCTATCCAAGCGCTTTCGGCGACGGACGCGAGAGGGGCTTCGGTATTCGTTGCGGTTCCGGGCGGGGCCTCGATTTCGGCAAGAAACATTTTTTGTCCGTAAAAAATAACGGCCAGGGCCCCAAGAGATGCAGCGCCGAGGACAAGCCATGCCTTAGTACTATTCATTTGATCGGTTTTTGATATCATGAGACAGTAGAAGAACTCATTTTTAGTCATCCTGAACCCTTCACTTCGCTCAGGACAGGCTCCGTGAAGGATCTTTATTCCTCGGTATATCGTAGGTTGAGATGCTTCGCTTCGCTCAGCATGACATTTCGGGATATTTTTCTACCGGCTCATCATAGAATTCCGGTAAGCCCCGCGAGGTATAATATTTTTTCACTGAAAAAATAGGCGATAGCGCCCCCGAGAAGTATGAAAGGTCCGAAAGGCATGTGGTTTTGCGGGCTCCGTTTTCCGGCGATTATCAAGAATATCCCCACAATCCCGCCTGCCCAGAAAGAGAGCAGGAAAGCTAAAAGAGAGGCGGGGTATCCGAGAATAAGCGATGTTGGGAAAATAAGCTTTCCGTCTCCCAAACCCATCCATTGACCGCGGGAGATAAGCCAAAGCAGAGAGAAGAATGCGGAGAAGGCGATAGCCGTTACAACGTCCCGGTAAATAACTTCTCCCGAAGCGTAACGAATGGCGATCGAAGCAAATCCGATAAGCAGAAGAACTATTACGGCGCCGTTCGGTATGATTTCAAAGCGAAAATCGGATACCAGTATTACTATGGTAGCACCTATTCCCGAAAAAACGGCAATAAGCAAGAGAAGGGACCGGACATCAAAATTAAGAGAAGGCAGGACATACCAGGCGGCAAAACCATAGAAAATAGCGGTTCCAAGCTCTATAATCGGATACTGCCACGAAAGAGCGGCGCCGCAATTCCGGCACCGCCCTTTCTGGATTATGAAACTTAATACGGGTATTAGTTCTTTGGCAGATAGTACGGTTTTGCAGGATTCGCAGTATGACCTTCCGCGGAATGATTCGCCGCGCTCTCCCCGGATAATCAGCACATTCAAAAAACTTCCTACGCTAAATCCAAAAAGCACCGCAAGCAAAATGGATACGACCTCCACGTTACGGCGTTACGTCATACATCGGGTTCGCGGCCGAATCTATTCCGCTAAACTGATTGTTATAAATGGTGGCTCCGCAACCAGTAGCACCACCAGCTACGCCAGAGTTACAATCACGATCTCCGGTAAACAATGCATCGGTGATAGGAGCTTCAAGCAGTGCTCCAAGATGATACGCAAGTATAGGGGCTGCTATGGTCGCATATGCATAGCAGTTCGGAGCACCGGCGTTGGGATCATGCGGAATCGTTGGGATATATGTGGGGGCGAGAGCTTGAAGGCCTCTTGGGTCTGCTACGCTGCAGTTAGCAGTTGAAGCGGGATAGGCAGGCGTTGTTTGCCCATCATAAAAAAGCTCAAGAGCCAACTGAAGCTGTTTTAGGTCCGTGACACGTCTCGCATCGCGCGATTTTCTTCGGGCGGTATTTAATGAGGCAAGCACGATTGAGGCCAAAACCCCGATAATGGCGATAACCACAAGTAGCTCAATTAGGGTAAACCCCAGTTTTAACCCTAAAGTATTGTCTCCGCGCTTTGACATGAAAAATTTAAGCATAATGTTACGTAATTTCATCTTATTTTCAAGCGAGCGAGTGAAATGCAAACGTCTCGTGGTTGCATTTCCGAGCGAGCGCTGAAAACAAAGGATTTAATACCCTTTATTTAAGCTATTTTTTAATCATTGGATAGTAATTGTATTCACTCGACCTTTTTTCATTATACTCTAGCCGTTTTTGGGGTAAAGAGAGAGGTTATCCACATGCCACCGAGCACTCAAATTATCCCTGTAAGCTATGCCTGATGCGGGATTTAAGCCAGCGTATCGCTTGGCCGCGCTTTTTTAACTGGCGCTCGCGGCTTCGAGCATCTTTTTCGTTTTTGTAAGCTTCATAGTAAATCAGGTCGGGATTTTTGTTTTTGTGTTCCTTTAGCCTTCTCCGGAGATTATCCGAAAAGCCGATATACGTTTCCTTGGTTTTGCGGTTACGAATTATATACGTATAAAACATAAAGGAATAATTTGAGTGCTCGGTAAAGGTTTTGTTGCCAAAAATTCATCGCTTTCGGCTCGAATTTTTGGACAAAGCCCTTTAAAAGGTTCCCACCAAATTATACAGCGGCACCATGACCGCTCCCACCAAAAGCCCTACGCCAAGGCCCAGAAAGATAATGAGTATGGGCTCGATCAGGGCCACCAAGTTATCCACCAGGGAGTCAACCTCTTTTTGGTAGAAGCGGGCGATCGAAGCAAGAATAAAATCAAGCCGGCCGGACGCTTCCCCCACCTTGATCATTTGGGCCACGAGCACCGGGATATCCGGATTTCTCTCGAAGGAAGATGAGATGCTGGACCCGCCCCTTACCGATTCAATCGCGTCCAGCATCGCGTTCTTATAGACGACATTGCCGATAACGTCTGCCGTAATGGAGAGAGCGCGAAGAATGGGGACGCCGCCCGTAATTAGCATGCGTAGATTGTCGGACATGCGGGCCATGTAGAGCTTTTTATAAAGACTCCCGAAAAGGGGTATGCTGATTTGGAATCTGTGGAAAAAAAGCCGTCCCTCGTTGGTGGTCCCCCAGCGCCAGAGCAGAAGCGCCCCCACCACAATAAACATGATGAGAAGCAAGGCCCATTTTTGCAGGAAAAGCGAGATGCCAAAAATAATTTGCGAATAAAGCGGAAGCTCCTGGCCGGCGTCTTCGAAAATAACAACGAGTTTCGGGATGACCACTACAAGCATGACGAGAATCACGCCAACGAAGGCGGTGAAGACAAAAGCGGGGTAGATCATGGCGTTGCGGGCTTTGACCGTCAGGTAATAACTCCGTTCCAGATAGTCCGCCAAGTAGCTGAATATCTGCTGGAGTTTGCCTGACTCTTCCCCGGAGCGCACCATGTTGATATAAAACGAAGAAAAGACATCGGGGTGTTTAGCGAGGGCCTGCGAAAGGGCCATGCCGCCGGCAACGTCGTCCACTATTTCGGCAATGGCCTTGCGAAGGTTTTCTCTTTGCGATTCTCCCAAGAGGGTGCGGAGCGACTCGATAATGGGGATCTGCGCTTCAAAAAGCGTTGAGAGTTGCCGCGAGAATACCACCACGTCTTTTTGCCGGACTCCGCCCAAGAAGGGAAGGCTGGTTTTTAACTGAAAGCGGCCGGGCGTACGCTCCCGGAGGGAAAGTATAATAAGGTTATTTTGCTGCAGTAATTCCAGTGCCGCTTCTTTGGAAGAAGTTTCAATGGTGCCGGAGCGGACCTCGCCCTCTTTGGTTCGGGCTTTGTATTCGAAAGTAGCCATGTCAATCTGCCCTTAAATTAAAAATTGACACAGGGTGTCATCCTGAGCGAAGCGAAGGATCTCCGAGATCCTTCGGTCGCTTCGCTCTCTCAGGATGACGGCGGAGTCGTCAATTTTGCATTTTGATTTTTGCATTTTGAATTATCCCCTGAGGAGGGATTTTAGTTCTCCGGGGTTTAAGGAATAAGCCACTGCATTTTCCATGGTAATCTCCCCCTTGCGAACGAGATTAACGAGCGAGCGGTTGAGACTCATCATTCCTTGGTCGGAGCTTGTCTCAATAATTAGATCGAGCTCATGAATTTTATTTTCCCGGATGAGGTTGCGGATGGCGGAATTCGCAATCATGATTTCCACCGCCGGTATAAGGCCCCCGCTTACTCTCGGGACAAGGCGTTGCGAGACAATGGCAATGAGGGTAGAGGAGATCTGGGCCCTGATCTGTCCCTGCTGGGTAGAAGGGAAGGTGTCTATGATGCGGTCAATGGTTTGGGCGGCGTTATTGGTGTGGAGGGTTGAGAAAATCAGGTGGCCGGTTTCGGCCGCGGTTACCGCAATCCCCATGGTTTCGGCATCCCGCATCTCGCCGACCATGGCAACATCCACGTCTTCGCGAAACATCGAGCGCAGGGCCTTGCTGAAGCTTGACGTATCCATTCCCACTTCGCGCTGGTCCACAATGGCGCGATCGGATACAAATAAATACTCAATCGGGTCCTCGACGGTTATAATGTGGTCCGAGCGTGTGTGATTTATATAGTCAATTAACGCGGCCAGAGTCGTGGATTTTCCGTGCCCCGTCGGTCCCACCACCATCAAAAACCCCTGCTGGCGTTTGGCGAAATCATAGAGAAGGGGAGGCAAATTAAGTTCTTCCAACGGCTTGATTTTGTTGGGAATGAGACGCAGGGCGGCGCCCATAAATCCGCGTTGGTGAAAGATGTTAACGCGGAAGCGCGCGTGTTCCCGGAAAGTATATGAGAGGTCCAGCTCGAGTTCATTCAAAAACTTCTCCCTTTGTTCGTCGGTGAGTAGGGAGAAAATAAAATCTCGCGCGGTGTCGGGCGTAATAATTCCTTGTTTAATAAGCGGGACCAAAACCCCGTCAATTCTCAAAGTCGGGTGGCGCCCCACGGCAATGTGAAGATCGGAGGCATTCTCCTTTACCACCTGGAAAAGCAGTTCATCGAAAGATTGTTTGGAAGTAGGCATGCCAATTTTGTCGGATATTTGTCTGCGAAGACGAAGTCTGAGCAGTAACAAATATGCGACCCCGCACTTATTTTACTAATGATGTCTATTAAAGACTGCCTAATTTGTACTGGACTGCCCCGCAGATTAAATACTGTTTCAGCAGTAAAATAAGTGCGGGGTTCTCCATTTTCTTACGAAATCATAGATTTCGAGAAAATGGGAAAATTTAGAGAAAGCCCATTATTTTTTCAGCAACCCGTTCACTTTCTCCACCACCTCGGAAGGAGTAAAGTGCGCTTTAATAATATAGTCATCCGCTCCTAGCCGCATGCCCCGCTCGACGTCCTCTTTCTGTCCGAGATTGGTCAGGAGGATTATTTTCATGGGGTGCGGGGGTCTGTCTTTTTTTAATTCCTGAAGCACGTCGAATCCGTCCATCGCGGGCATCACTACATCCAGCAGCACGATGTCCGGGTTATCCTCCCTCATTTTCTTTACCCCTTCTTTGCCGTCTTTGGCAATATCCACCTCAAACCCCTGCTCTTTAAATTTCAACACGTACATCTCGAGGATAAAAGGATCGTCGTCGATGATAAGAATTTTATTTTTTTTAGAATCGGCCATGTTCAATTAAGCTTTTTACTTTAGACTTTTGATTACTATATATTATATTACTTCTAACAGCTCCTCAAGTCCAATTTGGCCCCTTAGCGCCTTGAGCACTCCGTCCTGTTTCATAGTTATCATCTCCTGCCGTTTCGCTTCCTCCAAGATTTTTGATTCTGAAGGTCCGGTGAGAATTATTTTTTCAAGTTCCGGCGTCATGGAAAGTACCTCAAACACCCCCATTCTGCCCTTAGTTCCTTTGGGACAAGTCGGCGAAACCTCTGCCTGATAGATCTCGGAGGGCATCTCTTTTTTGACGGTTTCACGTAAAGAATCTGGCATGGATTCGATTTCTTTGGAAATGATCTCCTTCATTTTTCCGGCAATTTTTATTTTTTTCCTGGAATCCGGACAAAGGCGTCGGGTTAAACGCTGGGCCATGGTGAGTATCAGGGTCGGCGGAATAAGGAAGGGGTCAATGCCCATATCAATCATACGCGGGATTACGCCGATGGAATTGTTTGTATGGAGCGTGGCGAGTACCAAGTGCCCGGTGAGGGCGGCATGCACCGCGAGAGCCGCCGTTTCTTTGTCGCGGATCTCTCCCACCATTATAATGTCGGGGTCTTGTCTTAAAATATGGCGGAGGCCGGTGGCAAAATCGTATCCTATCTCCGGCCGGACTTGGGATTGACTCACTCCCGGAACGAAGTATTCGATCGGGTCCTCCAAACTGACAATATTAGTCCCCTCCTGATTAAGAATTTGGAGAATTGCGTAAAGGGTAGTTGATTTTCCAGATCCGGTTGGCCCGGTAATCAGGATCATGCCGTAGGGTCTTTTGATATTTTCTTCAAGAAGCGTCAAGTTCCTTCCATCCAGCCCGAGTTCCTGCAGGGTTTTGATTCCGGCTCCCGGGTCCAGGATCCTAATCACCACTTTTTCTCCAAACGCGGTGGGGAAGGTAGAAACGCGGAAGTCAATCTCGCGGCCCATGATTTGGGCGTGGAACCTTCCGTCCTGCGGAATACGGGTTTCGTCAATTTTTAAATTGGTCATGACCTTGATGCGGGAGGCAATCGCAGGGTGTACGTCCATGGGCAGCATCAGGCTTGTATGGAGAATACCGTCGAGGCGAAAGCGCACGCGCAATCTTTCGCGTGACGGTTCAATATGTACGTCAGATGCGTTCCCCTCCACGGCATGGCGCAGCATTACCGCCACCATCTTGGTAACTGGAGCTTCCTCAACGATTTTGGATGGCTCCTCTCTCCTAATTATTACATCTTCTCCGAGCGCTTCGTATTCTTTCTTGAATTCGCCCAGGGCCTTGGTAACCTCCCCGGATAAGCTCTGGTATTCTTTGATTATCGTTTCAAGGTCCGGCGGTGTAATAATGAAAACCCGCACCGGTAGATTCAGGCGGGCGGAGATGAATTTGAGTGCCTCTTGGGCCGCCACGTCATCGGGATTTAGCATTCCCACCTCAAGATACCCCTCGCGTCTGCCGAGGGGCATCATCTTGTAGTGGCGCGCCGCGTCCTCCGAAATATCATGCAGGGCCTCAAATGGGACTTGTTGGCCCTGTAGGTATCTCGTCGGAAATCCGCTAAGCTCGCTTTTGGCCTCCGCCACGTCAATTTCGGTGACGCCACGCGTGTAGAGGACATCGTCTACTCCGATCTCTCTTTCCTTCGCCTCCTTCTTAATTTGTGCGGCGTCGGTGAGATTGATGATGCCTTTGGCGGCAAGAATATCTAAGATGGATTTAGCCATAACTTTACGAATTACGAATTTTTACGAACGTACGAATCCTCCGGTTACTAAGGACTGCTGGCAACCACCCCGAGATTTATCTATTAGTATATTCGTACTGATTCGTATTTCGTAAAGATTTAAAACGGAAGGAAGGGATTGGGTCGGCCGGGGGTTACTTCGGACGGCGAGATTGCGGGATAAGCCAGAGACTGGAAAAATTCGTCGCGCAAAACAGAAGTGTCTATTTGCAAATTTTTGAGCCTGCGTAAATCAGCCAGGCGTGCCTCAAATTCGCTCTGGACTGCGGCGGCTTCCTCACCCGGTCCGATTGCGGCCGGAGAATAAAAATAGAAATACCAGATTACGCCGAGAGCCGCTACAACTACGAGGATTACAAAAATGGTAAGTTTGCTCATTGGTAGTAGGTTTGCGCCCGTAAGATGAAGTTAGTGTCCTGTTTAAGATTTTTGTCTCCGGTCCCAGCAGGCGCGCCGAAAGTAATATCCTGGATGTCAATGAGACGGAGATTATTTTCAAAATCCGCGAGAATTGTTTTAAAATCTTCGTAAGTTCCGGCCAGCGTTAGCGTGAGCGGCATGGTAGAGAATGCGGGTACGATTTCGGAAGCGTTAGAGGGACCGGGGAGCGGTTGCTTGGGCAATCTTGTCGTCTCGCTTGGCCGTCGAGAACCCGCCGGAATTGTGATATCCAATTGTTGGAGTTTAACGCGGTTTTTGGCGGCAAGGTTTTCGAGTAATACCAAAAGGTCTCCTGAATGCGGCCCCTTGGGGAGGGCTTTTTCAATACGGTCGCGGTCGTCCTTGGTAATGCTGTTGATGGCCTCGAGTAGCAAGTCCCGATTTTTTACAAGGTCATCAAGTTCCGTGCTGATTTGGCGCAGTATTTCGGTCTCGCCTCTTAATTTTTGGAAACGAATCCATTCGGGCTGTAGATAAAACAGGCCAGTGGCAACCGACCCAAGAAGCAGGAGCACGGTTAGGAAAAATCTTGGCATTGATGTGACGGCTTGCCCCGTTAGAAGTCATCCCGGCTTGCCGGGATGCCGTTCCGTCGGTGGCGGAACGGACTTCTAATGGGGTTGGCTAAGCCAGGTAGTAGAACTTCGGCTGTCGAGCACTCAACGTATTGAGTGCTCGACAAAAGACGAATGTTGTCGAAGACTACTACTGGGTAAGTTGAAGTAAAGATGGCCTGAAGGTCAGGCTCAGCCGGAAACTTACTAAGTTATTTGGCGCGAGCGCCAGCCCGCCGAATTCAACCCTATCAATGTCTTGGTTCCGCTCAAAAATGCCGACCTGCTCCGCCACAACGCCATAGCTTGCCGCCTCTCCGCTCATGTCAAGTTTTCTTGACCCGCCCACGAAATTGAAATTTGAAAATTTGACTCGCGGGTGGGCGTTCATCTCAAGCAGCGTGATGGTTTTCGATGGAAATTGGTGATTGGAAAGGAGCGTGCGAAGGTTTTTCAGCTGCGCCTCCAAGACGTAGATTTGATCGAGCACTTCGGAACGAAGTTCTGTTTCTTTGTTTTGTATTTCTTCGGTTAATTCCGCTCGTGCTCGTTCCTGTGCGCGATCCAGCAGTGTTAGCCCGCCGTAACTTGCTAAAGTAACAAAAAACGCGAGAAGGCTCAAATAGAATAGAAACGTACCGCCCTGCTCGACGCGGACCCGGGCTGCGTATCCTTGTTGTTTGGGAAGTAGTTCGGCCAAAGTTGAACCACGAACATGTCCACGAATAACTCACAAATAGCACTAATTATTATTCGTGAGGTTCGTGCAAAATTCGTGTACGATATTAGTGGTTAGCGAGTGGTTATTCCATGAAGTGCAAGTCCCACCGCGGTTGAGAAACTAGGCGCTATCTCTCGCAATTTCGGCTGGAGAAAAGCCGGAGTTACGATTCGCGCGAGCGGATTCCCCTGCAAAACCTCTATGCCGAATTTCGTGCTTGTATAATCAGTGATCCCTTTGAGATTCGATCCTCCGCCAGTCAGATTAATTTTCTGGATCTTGCGCTCGGCCTTTCGATTATAGAGTAAGATTGTGCGTTCAATCTCTATAAATAATGCTTCTATCAGCGGCTGGATGACGGAGGTAATTTCCCGTTCCTCCATGCGTTCGGATAACCCCACTTCCCGCTTGATTGTCTCGGCCCGCTCTTCGCTTACTCCGAGCCCGCTCTCTAGGGCCCTGGTTAAGCCCTGCGAGCCGCGGCTGAAATTATGCGCCGCTCTTACCCGCCCCTTGTCAACCATAACCAGCGTAGTGGAGAGGTACCCCATATTGAGGACGGCGGTGGGGGCGGGATCCCGGCCGACCAGCGAGCGCACCAAGCTGAAATTCTCAACTTCCATAACATGCGGTTTTAGGCCGGTAAGATCGGCCACCCGCTTTAATTTTTCAATGACTTCTCGCGGGACCGCAACTAGCAGCACTTCGGTAGTGTTTCGTTCCTCCGACGGCTCGTTTATGTCCCAGTCAAGCACCACTTCGCTGATCGGAATCGGAATATATTTTCTCGCCTCAAATTCAATGGCCTGCGCGATCTCTTTACGATCCAGTCGGGGGAAGGTGATGGTGGTTACAAAACTCGCATTGGCCGGAACGGAAAGCGCAGCATAAGGAGTGGTGACTCCGGCTTCTTTGAGAAGATCTTTTAAGAGTGCGGCAATGTCGGAGTCAAGATAATTAAGAAACCCGCCTCCGGTACCGCTTATGGTTTTGAGATACCCGGCACTCAAAAGTTCGCCGTATGTTTCGAGCCGAGCGCGTTCTCCCTCGTATTTCAATTGTACCACCTTTGCGGAATGGACACCAAGATCAATACCGACGATGGCCCCGGGTTTACCGGAAAAAAAATCTAACGAGAACGTTGGTCTACGCAACTTTTTAAGAAATGCGATATCTATCATTTACCTCTAATTATAGCACGTGCTTTCCCAGATGATGAGCTTGGTAGTCAGCAGGCGGTAGCTAGTTATCCACAGCTGGCGTACAGTCTAAAGGCCGGGGGCTGGCCCCGTTAGAAGTCGTTTTATCAATCATGCACCTATGTAGGGCCTGAGCCGTTTGTTTAGCTTAATACCGGTTCAGTTGCCGCAGAAAAATTTAATTAAATTTTTCTGCCAAGACTTCTAACGGGGTTGACTCTCTGCCCTTTTTGGCATACCCATGCCGTTATGGACCATTTTTTTGAAGATCTGAAAAGGACCATCCTCGATCTTATCTTCCCGGTTGCCTGTTTTGGCTGTAGGAAGGAGGGTTTTTTCTTATGCAGGCACTGCCGGGACGAGCTGGTTTTTATTCCGCCGCAATGCTTTGTTTGCGGCAGTTTAAGGCCGGCAAGGGCACGGATTCCGGCTGGGCGCACGTGTGTATCTTGTCGTAAAAAGACCAGTATATACGCCTTTTTATCTCCATTATCCTATGAAACCGAGTTTATTAGGGATCTGATACACGCGTTTAAATACGGCCGTATTAGAACTCTTGACCGGGTGCTCGGTGACATTCTTTCTGCTTATTTGGAAAAATTTGAAATTGCACTCCCCAAGAATGCAATCCTCGTCCCTATCCCCCTTCATAAAAGCCGTATCCGGACCCGGGGCTTTAATCAGGCGGCATTGATAGCCGGGTGCTTGGGTGAAAAATTAGGAATTTCCTATGAGGAGGGCGGGTTTAAGAGAGGGAAAAATACAAAACCCCAGGTTGAGCTGGCGGCTCAAGACCGGCGCATGAATCTTAAAAACGCATTTTTAGTGGACGACCCCTGGATATTTAAGGATAAGACCATACTGCTTCTGGATGATGTTAAAACCACCGGGGCAACAATGGAGGAGGCGGCGAGAGTATTAAGGGGGGCCGGCGCAAAGCGGATTTGGGCGATTACGGTGGCGCATTAGCGCTCCGCTGATACGCGTTTCGCTCAAGAGCTGCGGCTCGGACAAATTGAGCCGAAAATGCGACAGGAATCCCTCCGTGTTCTCCGCCCTTCGAAAATAGAGTTTCCCGGTTCTTAGAAGAACGTCATCCTGAGCGTAGCGAAGGATCTCGCACCTGTGGGCGGAGCCTCGGTTTCCCTTGTCGCATTTTCTCACCATTTGTTGCCCTCGCCTCCGCAATTTCGCGACAATGCATATCGGCTCGCTGTAAAATTTCTGGCCCTCGAAAGACGTACTTCTATGCCATAAGTCCACCGTAGTGCGTGAGGAGTAAAGTGAATAGTAATAAAAGTAAAAACCGCATGGCGAACCATGCGGATTGATTTAATCGCGAAGTTTCTCTAGGGCTTCGGGGCCGTATCCTTGTACAAGAGCGAGTTCTGGATTTTTAATTCTCAGTATCCTTTTGCCTGAATAGCTGTATCTATTTCTAATCATCCTGTTTCCATCAAGGCCTTTTCTTGGGTCCTCAGCTTTCATGGGTGGCATAGCCATAACAGAAAGTGTTCTGTCCCTTGTCCATTTCACTCTGGAAAGCTTACGTCTAAGAACTTCCAGAATTTTGGTTTTAGCTTCTTTGTCATCCACGGCCTGAAAGTCAACATATCCCACAAGACACCGATCACAGTCCTTTCCCGTAGATAAAACTGTGTAGCTAAGAGACCACGTTTCTACTTGATAACTAGTTTTCTGGGTCCTCACTGGATCTCCTTGTTCAAGGCTCCAAATATTAAAACAGACGCTATCCTAAATTTGTTTCGGAGTTAGAGTTTTAACGGAGTTATTGTAACAAATAAATGCGCTAGGCAGAAATTAAATCCACACCTTCCCGGCGGGCACGAGGCAATATGTTTTCGAGATAATGGGAGAGCCGAATTGCATGGTTCGTTCCGCTGAAAGCGGAATTTCATTAAGAAACTTCTTTAATGAGCAGTCTGGTCGAGGTGTTTTGCGCACTGCGATAATGGGAGGAGCGATTTGCTTGGTTCCGAGCGAAGCCAAGTCAGACTTGGCGAAACGAGGAAAATCGCGACAACCTTTAGCGAGTCCCGCGCTGGACGGGACGAGTCGTGTCGCAGTAGCAAAATACCGAGGGAACCAGACGAGCGAGTCACTCACTCGTTACTCTCAATATTTCCTCGATCGAAGTTGTTTTTTGCGCCGCACGGATAAATCCCTCTTCAAGCATGGTTAGCATTCCTTCCTCGCGGGCTCTTTTTTCAATCGCATCCGATGTGGCATTTTTTACGACGAGCTCCTTGATGGATTCTGACATTTCGAGCACCTCGTGGATTCCTATTCTTCCTTTGTATCCATCGGGACACTCTTCGGTTTTCTTCGGCCTTGCCCAATCTATTTTCTCAAGTGTAGTTTTGGGATCTAGCACCTTTTCCCGTTTCAAAACCTCGGATGTGTGTTCAAGGCCGGCATCCTGCTTAAGCGTGGTGATTTCCGCCGGCGTTAAGCGATATGCCTCGTTTTCCGGGCAGAGCCGTCGCACGAGCCGTTGTGAAATAATGGCGGTAACAGTAGAAGCAATAAGAAACGGCTCCACTTTCATATCAAGCAGCCGCGGAAGGGCCCCGGCCGCGGAATTGGTATGAAGAGTGGAGAGAACCAGGTGGCCGGTGAGTGCAGCGTTGATGGCGAGTGACGCAGTTTCGTTGTCTCTTATCTCGCCCACCATTATGATATTGGGGTCTTGCCGGAGGAGAGAGCGGAGGCCGTTGGCAAATGAGAGTCCGATATCGGGGCGTACCTGGGTCTGATTGATGCGGGCGATGCGGTATTCGATCGGATCCTCAACAGTTGAGATGTTTACGCCGGGAGTGTTTAACATTTCAAGAATGGTGTAAAGGGTTGTGGTTTTTCCGGACCCGGTGGGGCCGGTGGCAAGAATTATTCCGGTTGGGCGTTTAATAGCTCGATGAATTCTATCCAGATTGACTCCCCAGAACCCGAGTTCTTCAAGAGTGTATCCTTTGGTTGATTCGGGAAGAAGGCGCATGACGATTTTTTCTCCGTCAAAGACCGGGAGAACCGATACGCGGAAAGAGATTCGATAATCTGCAGTTTCAACTTTGAAACGGCCGTCCTGCGGGAGACGGTGTTCGTCGAGTTTTAGGTTCGACATTACTTTGATTCGGGCCACGATCCCCGGCGCGATTTGTTTGGGTAGAGTCATGGTGTCATGCAGTATCCCGTCTATGCGGTAGCGGACGATCACTTCTTTTTCAGCCGGCTCAATATGGATGTCGGAGGCGGTTTGTAAAATAGCGTGGCGGATCAGCGTGTCCACGATGCGAATGACGGGCAGATCTTCAGCCAGCTTCTTTAACTCTTCCGCCTCGATCTCGCCCTCCTCCGCGGCAATTTTTAATTCCCCCGCCTCCTTCTTGATAATTTCGCCGAATTCCGCCTCCAGCGTCTTCTGATATTGTCTTAGCACATGCTGGATTGATTCGGGGGTGGTTAGGCGCGGCAGGATCCTAAGACCCTCCTTTTTCCGGATGAATTCTATGGTTTGAATATCGTCCGGATCAAGCATGGCCACCTCAAGATTCGCTCCGGTCTTTTTGAAGGCAACAATATTGTGTTTGCGGGCGATAGGCTCCGGAATAATTTGCAGAATCTGGGGCTGGAGGGTTTCGCGCGTCAAATCAACAAAGGGTATCCCGAGGATATAGGCCTCCAGTCTCTTTACCTCTTCCTCTTTGACCAAGCCCTTATTTAACAAAATATCCCGGAGGGATTTCCCGGCTTTGGTTGCCTCGGCCTCGGCTTTCTTTAGTGCATCCGCGTTCACCAAACCCGAGTCAGAAAGAAAGGCCTTGAATTGAGATTCTTCTACTTTCATGCCAATATCCGCCCAAATTTGCGAATGTTTCCTGCGAGCCGTTGGCGAGCAGCTGAAACATTCAGCACCCCGCCCTTTCTCTACTACTGATACAATAGTAAAGAAAGCGTGGGCGGTTCAGTTATACCTTTTCTTTTATTATTTTCATGCTCGTCAGTAGAGAAAGGGCGGGGTCCTCGATTTTGTAATCTCGCTTACGCTCGGACAAAATCGGGACAAAATTTGGTTGCGGTATTGAGCACCGAGCACTCAACTTGTTCATAACTACTAAGGACTACACATAGTATCCCCCCACCGCAGTATTGCCCAAAACTAAGTTTCTGAACAAGTTGAGTGCTCGGTAAAGGTTTTCTAGCTAAATTTTCTTCGCGCTGTGCGCTCGAAATTTTAGAGAAAGCCCTTTACTTCAGGAGTTCCTTTATCTTTTCCACCACGTCCATGAGTTTGTAGCTGGTCTTGATAAGATATGTACTTGCGCCAAGTTCAAGCGCCCGCTCGACATCAGCACTGCCTTCCAGATTAGTCAGAATAATTACCGGAATGTTTTTGGTGAGCGGATCTTTTTTTAGTTCGGTGAGAATCTCAAAGCCGTCGCGCTTCGGAAGAATAAGATCTAGGAGCACGAGGTCGGGAAGCTCTTTTTTAGCCAAACGTAACCCCGAGTCTCCATCGAGCGCCGAAAGAACGGAATACCCTTCTTCCTGAAAAACTTGGGTCGCGGCGCGCTGCAACGCCGACTCATCTTCAATGAATAGTATTTTTTTCATGGCACCTTAGAAATTATTTGATTAATTCTATCAATTATTTCATCCAAAATAAAGTGCGCCTTCACCAGATAGTCATTTGCGCCCAAGTTCTTCGCGCGGTCAATATGTTCTTGCTCGCCAAGATTGCTCAAAACAATTACCGGAATTGTGCTGAGGCGCTTGTCCTTGCGTATATCTTCAAGTACGTGGAATCCGTCAACTCCCGGCATGATCAGGTCCAGAAGTATTAAGGCGGGTATATGTTCTGCTAAAAAAGACATGGCCTCCTTGCCGTTGGTTGCCTCTCCAATGTCGAATCCGCCTCTTTTCAATTTGTCTATGATCAATCTTCTTAAGAACGAATCGTCCTCAACGACGAGGATCAGTCCCCGCGATTCGCGCCCGGAAGAATCGGGGGCGCGAGTTTTTATCGGCGGAGGAACATAAAGGGCTAGCTTGGCGAGTACGTCCTGCGGGGTAAAGTCGGTTTTAATCAAAAAGTCCCGCGCGCCAAGCCGCCGTGCCAGCTCGATCTCTACCGGCCTTCCTGAATTGGAGATGATGATAATGGGGATCGTAAGAAGCTCGGGCGAGGCTTGCATTTCTTCCAGCACCTCAATACCGGTTTTCTTGGGTAGCAGGACGTCAAGAAGTACCCCGTCCGGTTTTTCCTTCAATCGTTCGAGCGCCTCTTCTCCGTCTTTGGCGGTTGCGACCTCATAACCCTCTTTCACCAGTTTGGCCTTGAGGGTTGCCAGTAGGGATTCGTTGTCTTCTACGACCAGGATTTTGGGCACAAAGGTTATGCAAATATGCGAATTTAATGCGAATGATGCAAATTGCGAACCGCATTCGCATATTCGTAGACCCGCCCCGCACCTTCTCTACTGCTGAATCCTCAATGCGTAGGAAAGTGGCATTACCGATTCACCTCTTTAGTTACTACCAGAAATCAGTAGTAGAGAAGGTGCGGGGTGAACATTTTATTCGTTGATTCGCATCAGATTTTATGAGTTCTCTTTTTAAGGGGTGACAGAAATGGACGATTTTTCTTTGGGGAGGATCACCCGAAACGTGCTCCCCTTTCCTACCTCCGATTCTACCTCAATTGAGCCGCCATGTCTAAGGACTACGTTGCGGGCAATGAATAGGCCGAGGCCGGAACCATTCGGGTGCATGCGTACAGCGCTTTCGGACCTATAGAACTTGGTAAAAAGACGTTTTAACTCATGCGCGGGTATGCCTATCCCGGTGTCGCGGATAGTTACTTTAAGATCCCGAGCGCCTTCTCCAACTTCCACCGTCACGCTGCCCTTCTCGTTGGTATAGTAGAGAGCATTTTCTATGAGGTTTTGCAGCGCCATCTGGATTTTGTCGCGATCAACCGCGATGGGGTAGATGGGTTTTTTCGGATCCGTCAGTATCAGAATAACCCTTTTACTCATGGCGATATTTTTAAAAACCAGCACGGCTTCTTTAACAAGCTCCACGAGATTACATTCTTCAAAAGAATACTCAAATCTGCCCTCCTCGATTCTTGAAACATTCAAGAGGTCGTTGACCAATCTTATTATGCGTTCATTCGTGTCATAACCGGACTGAATATATTCCTGCTGGTTGGAATTGACGGGACCAAGGTCCTCGTCCAGAAGCAGTCTAAATGTCCATTTGATGGCAGCAAGCGGCGTCCGGAGCTGGTGCGCGACAATGGAGATAAACTCCGATTTTAGGCGCGAGAGTATCCGATCGCGCGTTACGTCCCGCAGCAGAAAAAGGACTTGCGCTTCTTCCCCGTCCCCAAAGTCTATGGAGGTGATGGTGTCAACTTCAAGATAAAGCTCCACCGGGTCTAGAAACCGATACTCGCGTGTTGTCTTAATGTCCTTGAATATTCCGCCGGGGGCGTCTTTCGGAAAAAGGACCGCGGGAAGAAGTCCGTAAGAGCGGTTGGTTGATTCCGCGACGGAAGGAACGATAACCTGCATTGCGGGATCGCTTTTTGTGGAGAGAAGCTCGGTCGCGCGTTTGTTTATGAGAATTATACGTCCCGAGCGGTCACAGAGAATTAGTCCGTCCGAAAGATTTTCAATGATGCTCGATTTTTCTCGTCGTTCCCGGTCAAGCTCCCGAAAGAGGCGTAAAAAAGAGAGCCCCAGGATGATAAATAGTAAAGAGATGGCGGCGGTAACTATAAGCATGATGGCTAAAAACCTTTTATTGCGAAATGGGCAAAGTGAACCAAAATCGACTGCCCTTGTCCTGTTCGGAGGAAAACCCAATTTCACCGCCCGAGACCTCGACAATAATTTTGGCAATATAAAGCCCTATGCCCGATCCTCGGGTCTGCTCGTTCCTCACGTTCCCGGCCCGGAAAAATTTCTGGAAAATAAATTTTTGTTCCGCTTCAGGAATGCCGACGCCCTGATCTTGGACTGACCAGCGCAGGCGCGACCCCTCGGTTTCTATACGAATGGTAATATTCCCTGACTCATGGGTGTAGCGAACCGCATTATCCACGAGGTTCTGGATGACCATGGCGATTCGTTCTTTATCACCCAGGACCGCCTGGAGCGACGGCGGCGAATCAAGGGTGAGGGTAATGTTTGATGCCTCGGCGTATTTGCGAAAATCTTTTAAAATTTCTTCGGTGAGTTTGTCCAGAACCACTGGCGTTTTATGCAGAGTAAAGGTACCCGCATCAATCCGGCTTACTTCCAGGAGCGAATTTACCAGGCGTATCATTTTTTCGGTTGTATCATGGAGGGTTCCCAAAAAATTTTCCATGCTAGAGTCGTTCCACTCTTTTAATTTTCGATCAAAAATATCCAGAGTCCATTTGAAAATAGAGAGAGGCGAGCGAAGTTGGTGGGAGACGATCGCAATGAATTCCGATTTCATGCGGTTGGCCTCGGCAATGCGGTTAAATCCATTGACGATAAGATTTCCTGTAACTAGAAAAAGTGCGGTAATGCCGATAACAATTAATGCGGCAATCTCCGGTTCTTCCGTATAGCGCGCGGCGATAAAGTAGGTGGCCACCATGGAAAGGATAATTATGATGCCCATGGTTAGCACCAAAAAGGGAGGGCATTGCCACGGCTTCAAGCGCATAGAACGGCATTCGGCCGCCAGGTTCAATTTTCCGAGAATCGTTAGCATCTATTTCAGGATAGCATATAGGCGCATGTACTCAAACATAAGTTGATGCACATTACCCCGCCCCCTTGCATTATTACCATATTTATGGCACTAATTATTATGATCTTTTATAAACGAGGGTGAGAAATGGCGTTAATAGCTCGGGATTTAACTGAAAAGTTCCACCGCAAAGGCCTCGGCGATGAATATGGACCGGAGTTGGTAATAGGCGTTTTCAATGAGCAAACCGAAGAATTTCATGGCGGATTCGCGGGTGACAATTCTTCGCTTTGCGTGCAGGACGGCGGTGCACGTGTATGGAACGGAGGGATCCGTGAGGTCACTAATGAGGCCTGGCTGAAAAAACAGCCCTGCGGGGCGTTGGCTTCTCTCCATGAATATCTGGCGCGTCCCATGACCTTAAAACATCACTGGTGTTATCCGCGGAACGAAAAAGTTCCCTTTACGCGACCGGGCGGGGGAAAGGCAATGTGGTTTGTGGGAAGCTATCGTAACCGGGAAGAGCTTATACGGGACTGGACCATTGCCATGAGTGAATTTACTTTTCTCTTGGACCGAAAGAAGAGAACGCTTTTGGGGGACGCATTTATCGGCGGCGCGGACTCGGGTACCAACGAAAAAGATCTTGAACTAATCTGCAAAGTTAGCGGAAACAGGCGTTGTGTTACCGGGGGGCCTGGCTACATTCAATATGAAACTATCGGCGCGACCGGCCTTATCTTGCTGCATGCGGCTAAAACCGCTATCGAATACTTGCGGGAGCTGGACCCCTTGCGAAATCATCCGTGGGGCGACGATCTTTCCATTTCCATCTCCGGCTTTGGGCAAGTCGGACGCGGCGTGGTGCAGCATCTCCTGGACCCCGAATACCATGGACCGCGGATTGCTGTCGTATCAAACAAAAGTACTCCCGAAGGAGAAGCCATCCGAAACCCTTGCGGCATTGATCCTCGCTTGTTGCTTGAGGCCGGCAGTAACTCCGGAGGCGGAATTTTGTCTCTGGTTGACGGGAAAAGGACCAAGCGTATTGACCTTGGACTAGAACTTTATGAATTGGCTAATATACTCATACTTGCGGCCACCAAGGAGCCCGTGATTGATGAGAAAAACGCGCGGCGGGTCTGGGCCCCCATCGTGCTTTCCGGCACTAACAGCGGCATTACTGAAGAGGCGTATAGGATTCTTCACGAGCGCGGCATCATTGCTCCGCTTGATTCTACGGTGAATATCGGTGCCGCCTCCATGGCCTGGGCAAGCCATAACGGGCTTTCGGACGGTGAATGCGTAGCGCTTGCTAAGCGCGCCGTAGAAATCAATCTCCGCTGGCTTCTTACCGAATCCCGGCTACGAGGAATACGGGTGGATGAACTGGCTCGTCAGGAAACAGATTCCCGGCTTGAACCGCTTTCTCGCTATCGAAATCATAGCTAAGTCCGCACGGCATGTGCGGTCTTTACCCCCACACCAATAGTTTGTCATTAAAGTGGCGTCCATCTTAATTAAGGGTGGCGCTTTTTAATTCGTAGCGCTATTTTGCAATTTCTAAGCAGGGTTAGCTTGGCGCCAGCAAACTACTGGTGTGGGGGTTTACTTTTAAGCGGGAGGTTGCTAATTTAATGCCAGAAAGAACCTTCAAAAGCGAGGTATATCCAATGCACCTGATGAAGAATATTTACCTGCGCGACATATATCTTCTTCGCCGTCAAAATCGTTCTCGGGACGATACCATACGGACCCAAATTCGTGCTGATGGAGGAGAGCCGCTCCGCTGGGCCGTGGTTCGAGCGAAGTATGAAGCCGGTAGCAGTTTTGATGTGGAGGGAACGGTGTTGGCAGGCGGCTCGAGCCGCGCCGCATTTCCTACAAAACTTTTGCGGAAAAAGCAACTCCCCGCGCACGATATGGTCGTCATGCATATTGTCCCAACCGGCGTAAGAGCAGCAGTAGGCGGCTCGCTCGGCGATGCTATGCCGGTGAATATGGCGCTCTCGCGTCTCGGCGCTCTCGTTGTAACGCACCCGAACACCTGCAACGGCGGGCCTTATAACCCGATTGATCCGGAAAGGATGTTTTATGTTGAGGGATTTACTCTTGATGAATTTGCTTCAGGCAACGTGTTGCTTGAGCCGATTCCGGCAAACCAAATTGGCGTAATCATTGACCAAGGGTCGGGCGATAAATGGGCCATTGATCTTGCGCTTAATCAGGTAAGTGCTCTTTACGCGGATTGCGGTTTGCATATCGCCGGGGTGGAAATTACGGATGAACCGGTCGGCGGAAGGGCGGTTGTAAGCCGCGAGAGTGGTGCCATGACGGGAGAAGTTAAGAACATCGAGACCGTATTCCGGGCCGCCGAACACCTGATTGCCAAAGGCGCCAGCGCCATTGCGGTGTTCACATTCGTGGATACTCCGGAAAATTATTGGACTCAATATTTTGGCGGCGATTTTCCCAATCCGGTAGGCGTGGTCGAGGCCAATATCTCGCGTTCTCTTGCGTTTCGATTCGGTCTTCCTTCGGCCCACGCGCCGCTTCTTACTAAAGCCGAAGTGGATTTCCTGCAATCAAGGGGAATTGTAAAAAATCCGGCCGCAGCCGGAGACGCGGCAGTGCCTTTTTACATCGGCTCGGTTCTGCGCGGGCTTCAGCAAGCTCCTCGTCCCGTGTCTTCCCGCGCCATATACAAGTCCGAAGAAGCCCTGCATTTTAACAGCGTCTCGGCCCTTATTTGTCCGGCATCCTGTATGGGAGGAATTCCCATGATGAGGGCGGAAGATTCGGGGATTCCGATCATCGGCGTTAGGCAGAATAAAACCGTATTGGAGGTGAGTGCTTCCAGTCTCGGATATTATCACGCTCTTGAGGTTGACTCGTATCTTGGCGCCATAGGGCTTCTTATGCTCGCGCGGGGGAAAGGAGATTTTTCTTCTGCCGCTCTCAAGGAGCTATACCGCACTTACGAAAAATCTCTGGCGGATTACGGCAGAAGAGCTTGCGAAGAGGTAGGAATTAATCCGGCAACCCTTCTTCGTCCTATCGCGCCGGTTGTTTGATCAAAAATAAAACGACCTTCCTTAATCAGGAGGTCGTATTTTTAAATCTTGTGGTGTTTCCTTAACGTTCTCTGCAGGCGGCTCGGAGTTAGGAGCAGGGTAGACAAGTGCACGGACCATCGTTCGGTCAGGGTCAAGAAATTCCTCAACCACATCCATTACTTGTCTTCGGGTTACCGCCTTAATCCGTTTTACATACTCATCAGGACTTCCCGGCTGACCGCCGATTTCCGCATCAAGCATCCACGAGAGAAACTGAAAATCCTCGTTTTCACGAAGAATAACGTAATGCGCGTCAACCATCTGACGTACATCCTCGAGACGAGAGCGAGCGATGCCGTCGCGGCGGTATCCACGGAAAATATTAAGCGCTGCCTCCTCCGCCCGCTCAAGATGCACTCGGTTCGTCTTAAAACAGAAGTAGAAGAAGCCCGACCATGGAGAAACTTCATATTCAATCTCATCGGTGTGATAGATGAGACCCCGCTTTTCCCGCAGTTCGTAGAAAAGATCTCCGGACATATAGGCATGCCGTTCCACTAGCTCGCCGCCCAAAAGGTACTTTACTATCTCCATCGCGAACTGCTGCGGATGAGGAAGTGCTGGGGCTCTACATCCGATCGCAACGCCGCCTAGTTCTTCCGGAAGCTGGTGCAGCCGCAGCGGCTCGGGGCGAAGTATTACTTCCTGCGGCCTCTTTTGTAAAAGAAGCTTTACCGTTTCATGGTATCCGGCATCGGAGGCATACGGAGAGGGCGGAAGAGGATTTTGTTTCAGATATTTCTCATACCGCCGAAAAAACGCTTCAACCGCATGCACCAGGTTTCGATGCCTGAGATGGCCGTGACTCAGGACGACGACATGTTTGGGGTCGAAAAGATTTTGACAGTAAGCCGTCATAGTTTCCCGTTTGAGTCCGCGGATCGTCTCCTTGTTGCCAAGCGTGCTTTTAGCCAGCGGATGATCTGTGCCAAAAAGCGTTCGACCAAGGTACTCGCGCGCATGCTCCGCAGGATCCGCATCGTAGTTTTCGATCTCCCGAATGATCGCCTCTTTTTCTAGTTCAAAGTTGTTCTCGTTGAAGGTGGGCAGGGCGACGAGTTTCGCAAGAACGCGGAACGATTGGCCAAAACTTTTTCGAAACCGCTTGGCCGCCGGCATCACATACGGCACCAGAATCTGAAATTTCGTGGTATGAGCATCGAATGATCCGCGTCGCTCCAGAAGTCGCGCGGCGCGGCGGAACGGGTATCCCGGAGCACCTTTTACGAGAAGATGCTCGGCGCTGTGCCGAAGTCCTTCGTAACCAGGCGGATCAAAGACCGAGCCTTGATCCAGGCCGAAGCCGATTCCAATGGTTCGCACGGGGTAGTAGGAGGAAAGTACCCTTACTCCGTTGTCCAATTCCGTTCTATCAATCGTGCGGGAAATTTTAGTGCTCACGAGCCATCACCACCTTTCTTTTATGTCAAAGACCCAGAAAATTCTAACCCGACTGTAGCACAACCGGCATCCTCAAGCAACTTGTTCTTGGCAAGAATCTGTGGTACGAATATGATCGGACTTTGAGGCGGAGGTTCTTGAATGACCAAGATTCAGGTTCCGGTTGGCGAGACGATTTTAGGAAACGTTAATCTTACGTTCGTTGAAATCATAGGAGCGGGCCCCGGGCCCACGCTTGGCTTAATTTCCGGTATTCACGGAAACGAGATTTCAAGCGTGGGAGGGCTTTTGAGTTTCCTTGAGAGTATGAGGGAAATTAGTCCGAGTAATCTCTGCGGTAGAATTTTGGCGCTTCCTTTTGCCAATCCCTTTGGTCTGGCAAGGCGTGAGCGTGGTGTAGACGGAAAGGATCTAAATCGGAGCTTCCCGGGTGATCCCAAGGGCTCGATACACGAGCGAATTACAAGTGCGATTTTAAATTTCTTCAGGAGTGAGGGCGCGGATCTTGTGATCGATCTTCATACGATGAATCCGTTATCACTTCCCTTTGTGATTCTTGAACGTGTTTCCGCACCGCCCGATCTTTGCCGTAGGACCCGCGATTATGCCGATAAATTTGGAGTAGGCGTGGTGTTTGACTTGCCACCGGAAGAGTACGTGAAGGACCGTCTTGATAATTCTTCTTCGGCCCGAATTCTTTCTGTTGGAATTCCTTCTTTTACCGTAGAGGTGCCGGGAGTGTTTTATTCGCCATCCGTTGGAGAGGCGACGATCTATAGTGGTCTTTGGAATGTGGTGCGTGGCTTGAAGGTAGTACCCATGCAGGAGTATTTATTATGGCAGCATCCGTCGAGGATGCGCGTGGGCGTCGGGATTCACTCGCGGTTTCCGGGCCCCAAGGCCGAGCGTGCCGGATTCTTCAGGCATTGCGTATCTCCCGGAGATTGGGCGGAAAAAGGAGGGGTGCTGGGAGAGATTTTAGGAGTCGATGGCGAAATTTTGGAGAAAGTGGTTTCTCCCGAGTCGGGTTTAGTTGCAGACATCATTGACGCGGCCATGGTCCAAACCGGAGTTGAACTTTTCGAGCTTATGGTGCCGGAGAAAAAGTAAAAGCCGACCTTAAAAGATCGGCTTTTTTATTTTTAAGCTATTTGCCGTCTTGTAAAAACTTATACGATCGTGTAAGTTTTTAATATGGGGTCGAAAAGTAAAATTTTCAAAAGAAAATACGACCATAAACTGATTCGGCGCGCGCTGGATATTAAAGAAAATCGCGGGTTTATTATTCAATGTTTGAGGAAAGAGTGGGAAGAGATGGAGAAATCCATCGAGCGGGATCGAAAGAAACAAAAGCGCTACGAAATTATAAAAGAAACCGGCACAGTACTCGGTCTAACGATACTAGGCATGGCGGCGGTTTGCGGAGTTCTTATTGTCGGAGCAGTCGCGCCGAATGTATTTTCCGCATTTGGACGGTTGGGCCGGCAGCGGCGCTACTTCAACCAGCAAGACTTTAAAAATAAGGTCGGTTATTTCAAGCGGCGCGGGTACGTTGACGTTAAAAAAGACGACAAAGGGGAAATAGCGGAGATTCGTTTGACCGAGATTGGTAAAGCGCAGGTAGTGAGGCGCGCGCTGGGAAACCTGAAAATTATTCCCCACGGGAAGTGGGATCACATCTGGAGAATAGTTATTTTTGATATTCCGGAAAAGAATAGGTGGGCGCGAGATGGGCTGCGAAAATCTCTTAAGAATATGGGATTTTATCAATTGCAAAAGAGTACTTTCGTTTTTCCTTACTCTTGTCGCGCGGAGATTAAATTTTTGGGAAGATTATACAACGTGGGCGGCCACCTTCGCTTCATTGAAACGGACGCCATAAGTTTTGATGAAGATCTCAAGGACGTCTTTAATTTTAAATAGGTGTCCAGCCGAATATTAAAAAACTTACACGATCGTGTAAGTTTTTTAATATTACGGTGGGGCTGAATAAACCGGGTAAGATTAAGTTGGCGACAAATAAAATGCCGATCGTAGGATCGGCTTTTTCAAAAACTAGAAAGATCTATTTGCAAACCATTCGGCAAGACTGGTTCTGTCCCGCTCAAGCCAGCGGGCATTCACGCGGATTGATTCGAGGGCTTGCTCAATAGTGCGTTTCGCATTTGGGACCGGATGTGCTTCAAAGAAGGAGCGTACATCCGCCTCATCGTCGAGCGAAGCGAGGGGGCTGCATACTGCCGAAATTACTCGCCCCAGCAGCTTTCCTTTATCGTACATCTTATGGAATTTATCCCACTGTTCTTTCACAAACTGCCACGTGAGGTCGCGGCCATGGGGGTTCTTCGCAATGGTGCGGAGTGCAATATATACGTCCTGCGATCGAACCTCGGGTGTTAAGAAGAAGTTGAGGGTCTTGAGCAAAAGTTCGCGATCCTGAAATTCGCCGAGCGCTCCAAGCAACCTTTCTTTTTCTTCCTGAAGCGATGCTTCTTGGTAGAGGCGCAGTATGTTGGTGTGCATAAGAGGACCTCCAATTGAGGCAATAATTCCGTAGACCGCTCTTCGTAGATCCGGTACGAGACTCTCGCGATTCACAAGGTATTTGACAAAGCGTATTTTGGTTTGCTCCATGGTTTCTCGGTCTCCGGCATGCCCGAGCGCCTTAAGGATTTTGCCGCGAAGGATTTTATCTTGGTGTTCTTCCCCGGGCTTTTCATCCCACCCGAGACGATCGGCAATGGGCGAAAGAAGCGCGCGAATATACATTTGCAGATCAACTGCGGCCGGGTCTTTGGTAAGCAGGAGTGTGAGCTCCTCAAGATGCATAAGGATAATAAGCCATACTCTGAGGTCTTTTTCGTTTCTATACGCCGAGAGGAGGTCAAGAAATACCGAAGTGGGGTAGTGACCGGCTTTGGCAAGCGCAAATGTATCATCGCAAAGCCCCATGCGGTCTCGAACATTAAGCGTCCCAGTTTCGATTGCGGGGCGGAATTTAAGAAGCTCTTCTGGCGCATAGTAGACTCTGAAGAAACCAGTGATATCCGCATTGAGTTTGATCCAGTCCTCGCCGGAGATTTCTCCCTTGAGGGTGAAAACCGACTCCTGATCATCCAGGAGCACAAATTCCTTTTCGGCGCCTCGCGAGCTTCTAATTCCAACCGGAACCGGCCAGAGCGATTGATCCGTTGCGTCGCGTTCATACAGAAATCTTTCTTGAGAAAGTCGGATTTTGGTGTTTCCTTTTTCGTGGCCAAGTTTCTCGCATCGAATCACTGGATATCCTACTTTGGTGATCCACTCCTCCAGCATGTGCTTTATCGGCTTTCCGGATTCTTCTTCAAGTGAGGCTGCAAGATCTTCGGGGTTGGTGTTGCCATACGCGTGTTTTTTCATGTATCGGGCAATGCCGCGCCTGAAAACTTCGGGGTCGAGAAACTGCTCCAACATTCGAATGACCGCGGATCCTTTGAAGTACGCAATTGCGTCAAAGGTTTCAGCGATTTCCTCGTCGCTATTCACCGGCACGTGGATTTTCCGCGAGCTTTTGAGCGCATCGGCATGGAGCGCCGCAATCACGTCCTCGGATACAAATTTATCTTCGGGTCTCCACTCCGGATGCAGTGCTCTTGCGGAGACCAACTCCATAAAATCGGCAAAGCCCTCATTTAACCAAAGTCCATCCCACCATTTCATGGTTACTAAATCGCCAAACCACATGTGGGCTATTTCGTGTCGTATCACGAGTGAAGCGCGTTCTAGGGTCGTAGAAGCGGAGTTTTTAGGATCGATCAAAAGATTATTCTCCCTAAAAGTAATTGCGCCCCAATTCTCCATGGCTCCCGCACCAAAATCGGGTGCAGTCGCGAGATCACATTTGGGTAAGGGATACTTTGTCTCGAAGTATCCGCCAAAGAATTCCAGTGTTTTTATGGCCTCATCCAGCGCAAACTGCCCCAATTCCTTTTTTCCCGGCGTGGTGCATACTCGTACGAGGACTCCGTCTTGAGTTCTTCCTTCAATCCATTCAAATTCCCCCACCAGCATGGCCAGAAGATAAGTTGACATGCGGGGCGTAGGCGCAAAGTTTACAAGCTTCATTTCACCGGCCACGTTCTCTTCCCTCACGATTGGCATATTGGAGATGGCTACGAGGTCTCGTGGAATAGTAAGCGATACGCGAAATACTGCTTTTTTGTCAGGTTCATCCCAGCAAGGGAAAGCGCCGCGGGCGTCAATCGCTTCAAACTGGGTGGTAGCCATATAGCGCTCCTCGCCGCTGGGCAGATGGTATTTGCTTCTGTAAAATCCGCAGAGCTGATCATTCAGTTCGCCGGAAAAAGTAACTACCAGGGTGGCTTTACCAACCGGCTGTTCGCTGGGGAAGGTTAAAGTCAGGGTCTGCTTTTCTGGATTTAAGGCAACTTCTTTGGGTTTACGGACATAATCTGGATAAGAGTAGGGAAGGTAAAGCAGGGCGGAGTCGATTTTAAGATCGGCCGAATGCAGAATTATTTCCTGACTAGGCTCGAGGATTTCGATATCTATTTCTGCGATACCCTCGAAAGTAAAATTTGTCAGGTCCGGCCTAAAATGCAATTTATATTCCTGGGGCCTTACGTTTTCGGGAAGAAGACAGGCCGGTCGTTCGGACATTGGAAGTTCCTCTTTTTGTCAACAATCCGGGGGTAAACTTAACATACAAGTTTCCTCTTGACAAGCCCTGCGGATGCCAGCTATACTGGCAATGTTTGATGATGGTCCGTGGAAACGGGCCCTTTTAAATAAAAATCCGAAGCACGAAATCCTAAATCCGAAACAAGTCTGAAATTCCAAATCCCAAAGTTTTAACACGTTTGGAATTTGGAACATTCGAATTTGGAATTTGTTTAGAATTTAGATATTCGAATTTAGAATTTTTAAACAACAGTGGATCTAAAATCTTTCACCCAAGCCATACAACAGATTGTGGACGAGAAGGGCATTGCCAAGGAAAAAATATTTGAGGCAATTGAAATGGCCCTGGCTGCCGCATACAAACGCGATTACGGAAAGCGCGGGCAAATTGTGCATGCCAAAATTGACCCTGAGACCGGCAAAGTTGTACTGAAGCAGATAAAGATCGTGGTGGATAGTACGATGATAAAATCGGAGGAAGAAGTCCAAGCCGAGGAGGAAGAACGAGAGAAAAGATTGGCCGAGGTAGCATCGGGGAAGAAGGAGATCTCGTTCGTCAAGCATGCGGAGGCTGAGGACGTGTCCGCCGTAGCTCCGGAAGGAGCGGAGGCGGAGAAAAAAGTCAGATTCAATCCGGAAAAACATTTGATGATTGAAGAGGCCCGCGCCGTAAAGCCGGATGTTGCGCCGGGAGAGGAGCTTGAATTTCCATTGGAATACCACGAGGAATACGGCCGTATCGCCGCCCAAACCGCGAAACAGGTTATTATCCAGCGGATTCGGGAGGTTGAGCGGGAGGCGGTGTACGAGGAATATAAAAGTAAAGAAGGAGAACTCGTAAGCGGGCTTATACAAAGAGTAGAGGGAAGAAATGTATTTGTTGATATTGGTCGCACGGTCGGAGTTTTATCTCCGGAGGAACAGATTCCATATGAGAGATACCGGGTCGGGGAACGAATAAAGACCGTGATAACTTTAGTGGAAAAAAACCCCAAAGGTCCCGGAGTTTTTCTTTCACGTTCTCACCCGCGGCTTTTGAAAAAACTTTTTGAACTCGAGGTTCCGGAAATCGCGGCAGGGTCCGTAGAGATAAAAGCTCTTGTCCGGGAGCCGGGATCAAGATCAAAGGTTGCCGCCGTATCGCATGAGCAGGGCGTGGACCCGGTGGGCTCCCTTGTCGGCCAGAAAGGAATTAGGGTATCGACCGTAATTAATGAGCTGGGAGGAGAAAAAATTGACGTGATTGAATGGGCGGAGGATCCGGCCGAATTTATTGCCAATTCCCTCTCCCCTGCCAAAGTTCTTGACGTGGAACTTAATGCCTTCCGGCACGAGGCGCGGGCAATTGTTCCGGAGGAGCAGCTGTCGCTAACCATTGGCAAGGGCGGGCAGAACGTGAGGCTCGCCGCAAAACTTACCGGCTGGAAAATTGATGTCCGATCGAAAGGTAAGGCAGTTGCCGAGGTTGAAGAAAAAGCAGCGGACAAAGAAACCTCTGAGGCGAAAGAAGCTGAAGTGGAAGAAGCGACTACAAGTACTTCTGAAGTCGTTTCGGAAGCGGTTAAGGCTGAGCCCCAAGAGGAAGCCGTTCCTATCAGTTCAGAGGAAAAGAAAGAAGAGCCGGTAAAAAAAGAAAAACCAAAAAAAAGAAAAAAGACGCCAAATAACTAATTAACCTAATTGACCTAATTATTCTAATCAATGCCCAATCTCTAATGACAGAATGCCAAGAACGTTATTACACATTAGACCTTAAGGTATTGGGATCTGCTTAGGTTAATTAGAACAATTAGAATAACTGCATGATTCTATTTCCCATTGTCACCTCCCTCATCTCCATCGTCTTTGCCTTGGTTTTGATTTATTTTATTAAAAAATATCCGACCGGCGAGGGCAAGCAAATTGAAATTTGGGAGGCGATAAAGGACGGCTCGCGCGCCTATCTCAAGCGTCAGAATTTCACGGTGGCCGTAGTGGCTTTGATTTTAGCGGCAATTATCTGGCGCGTCTTTGATGCGTCAACCGCGGCCGGGTTTCTAATTGGAGCATTCGCGTCGGCTCTGGCCGGGTACCTAGGCATGATGACTGCGGTTGACACTAATGTCCGCACGACCGAGGCGGCCAAAACGGGCCTGGCCAGAGCGTTTCGCGTGGCGTTTCTGGGCGGGTCGGTGACTGGATTTCTGGTGGTGGGCTTGGGCCTTCTTTCAGTGAGCCTTTTTTACTATGTGACGCAAGATGTAAGGTCGCTTATTGGCCTTGCTTTTGGCGGATCGCTAATCTCGGTTTTTGCCAGGCTCGGCGGAGGAATATACACCAAGGGCGCTGACGTTGGCGCGGATTTAGTTGGGAAGCTAGAATTAGGAATTCCGGAGGATGATCCTAGAAATCCTGCCGTTATTGCCGATAATGTCGGAGACAATGTCGGCGACTGTGCAGGCATGGCGGCCGACCTTTTCGAGACATATGCTGTCACGGCCATTGCCGCGATGCTTCTTGGCTCTCTTATTTTTCCCGGGCAGGAAGTGTTCCTGAACCTGCCTCTGGTTATAGGCGGTATTGCGATTATTGCCTCAATCATAGGCACTTTTGCGGTGCGAGTACGTGAAGGAGGCTCTGGTTCGACGGGGCTCACCACGGGCATTATGGGCGCTCTTTACCGCGGGCTTATTGTTTCCTCCGTTTTTGCGCTGGTCCTCCTTTGGCCGGCTTTCTCCATCATGCTTGTACGCGAGCAGGTAAATTCTTATTTTGTTGCCGCTCTCATGGGGATTTTGGTTACCGCCGGTATGGTTTTAATTACCGAATACTACACTTCCAAGCGTTTCCGTCCGGTGAAATCAATCGCCCGCGCCTCTCTCACCGGCCACGGAACAAACATCATTATGGGTCTTGCCTATTCTCTTGAAGCGACTGCCCTTCCGGCAATTTTAATTTCTGCCGGTACGCTCATCGCTTTTCTTTTTGCGGGGATTTACGGCGTGGCCATTGCCGCCATGACCATGCTTGCGATGGCAGGCATTATTGTCGCGATTGACTCCTTCGGCCCCATTACCGATAATGCCGGAGGCATTGCCGAGATGGCCGGACTTCCGGAAAGCGTACGCAAAGTAACGGATCCGCTGGATGCGGTGGGAAATACCACCAAAGCCATCACCAAGGGATACGCCATTGCTTCGGCTGGTCTTGCCGCCTTGGTTCTTTTTGCCTCCTTTACCGAGGAGTTAAGAAGTTTCGGACATGCGGTTTTTTTCGATCTAGCAGACCCCTATGTTCTAGTCGGCCTTTTTATAGGCGGCATGATGCCCTATCTTTTTGCCTCGATGGCGATGCGTGCTGTCGGTAAAGCCGCGCAAGGAGTGGTTGAAGAAGTAAGGCGGCAATTTAAAGAAATCCCCGGGCTTTGGGAAAGCATTCAAAAAGATCGGGATGGCATCATGTCCCGATCCGGCGAAAGCCGGATCGAGGATCCGCGATTCCGCTTTGCGGAATCGGGAGAGGGAAAAGCAAGGCCCCAGTATGACAAAGCGGTAGACATTGTGACCAAATCCGCCCTGCGCCAGATGATATTGCCGGCCATGATTCCGGTGGCGTTCCCAATTTTGCTCGTTTTGGCGCTCGGTTCGAACGCGCCCCAGGGTCTGGGCGGGTTACTTGTAGGGGCCATTGTAACCGGCCTTTTTATGGCGATTTCTATGACCTCTGGGGGTGCCGCATGGGACAATGCGAAAAAATATATCGAGGAGGGAAACTATGGCGGCAAAAAATCTCCGGCTCACCAAGCGGCAGTTACCGGAGACATGGTTGGCGATCCTTACAAAGACACTGCGGGACCCGCCATTAACCCCATGATTAAAATAGTTAATATAGTTGCATTGTTGATCGTGCGACTGCTTTAATTAAAAACCCTCGTCATCTCGACGAGGATTAATTTCTTGGTTCGTTTCCACATTCGTAGTGCCTTGTACCCACAATCGTATTTGAATTGGAATTACGTTCTCTTTTTATCATCTTTCTTCATTATGTCTTCGATAAGCCGGGGGTTGGCGCGGATGTATTCTCCGAGAGTCACCCGTTTTAGTTTCCGCCCCACCATTTTTAGCGCAAGCCCTCCGCTAAACATGTATGCGATTGCTTCACTCGGCGTAAGATAAAGGTATATGGCCTCTTCCTCCAGAAGCAATGACGGTTCGGGGCCGGTTATCTTGCCGAACGTTACCGTGATTAGGTATCCCCCTTCATCTTTCGGAAGAAGATTGGTAACGACACCCGGCCAGAACGTGGAATCTTTTCGGAAATAAGGCGCAAGAATTACCCCATATTTCTTGGCGTGCTCCCAGAATAATTTCCATTGATCGACAATGTTAACAACAAATCCCATTAAAGGGATTTTATTCAGGAAGCCGCTGATAAGTTCCCAGCCGCGGTTCGTTTGCGCGATAAAGCCAAGGAGCAAGGCCACCAGGGCGCTTAAAGCGAAACCGGCCCACGGGAGGGAGCGCCCCACCGCCCACTCGAAAAAGAAGCGGTTGTAAAAAGAATCATAGAATTGCCAGATGAAGGCAACAATTACAACGAAAATCATTATCGCGGTTTCAATTATATAGCCCAAAAGCAGCTTATCGAGCCACTTCTTCATTATTTAGCCTTTAAAAGAGCATTACTGTCTTTCATTCTAAGCCATGTATCATTCAATAACTAGTTTGCCTAATTCACAAATGGAAATTGAAGTTACGGTTGATACTCATGAACTCGAGCCGCACCTTAAGAAAGCGGCTTCTTTGATATCAGAAGAAGTCGAGATTGCGGGATTTCGGAAGGGCAAGGCCCCGTATGATATGGTAAAAAACCGCGTGGGTGAGTCAACGATTTACGAAAAGGCGGCCGACCTTGCCGTTCGCAAAACATACCCCCAAGTTTTGGAGGAGATGGTTAATAGTAAGCAGTTATCCAAAGATTATCCGCCCATAGGCAGACCGGAGGTCACGGTTACGAAGTTGGCTCCCGGAAACGAATTAAAGTACAAGGTGAAATTTGCTATTCTCCCGAAGGTATTACTGCCGGATTATAAAGCCATCGCCAGCCGAGTTAAAAAAGGTAAAAACGAGGTTGCAGTTGCGGAGGAGGAGGTTCAAAGTGCGCTTGAGTGGATGCGAGATTCTCGGACGAAGCTTGTGACGGTTGAACGCGCGGCCAAGACCGGCGACCGCGTGGAGGTTGATTTTGACGTGCATAGTAGCGGCGTAAAGATTCAGAGCGGGGATTCCCAAAATCACCCCCTTATTTTGGGTCAAGGAAAGTTCCTTCCGGGTTTTGAGGACGAACTCATTGGTATGAAAGCCGGGGATGAGAAAAGTTTTACTCTCGTGGTTCCGGAAACTTGGCATGATACAACGCTTCGGGGAAAAGCGCTCGATTTCAAAGTGGTCCTCAAAAAAGTGGAGGAACGTCAGCTGCCGGAACTTACGGACGAATTTGCCAAGAGTTTCGGTAACTTCTCTTCCCTGGACGAGGCCAAAGCGAGTATCCGCGAAGGAATTTTGCAGGAGAAAAGAGAAAAGGAGCAGCAACGCCTAAGGGTCTCAATGGCGGAGGGCATCGCCTCAGGAGCCAAGATTGAAGTCCCCGACGTGCTTATAGAGGCGGAGCTTGGGAAAATAATTCAGGAGTTCAGGGGCGGAATTGAAGGAATGGGCATGAAATGGGAGGACTATCTGCTGCATCTTAAGAAATCGCCTGACGATTTAAAGAAGGGCTGGAAAGTCGAAGCAGAAAAGCGGGTTAGAATTGCGCTTTGTCTTCGCGAGATTGCAAAACTTGAGGGTATTGAGCCGTCAGATACGGAGATAGAGGAGCGCGCCAAGCAACTTTTCAGCCAATTCAAGACGATCGAAGAAGCGGAGAAAAACATTGACCCCGTTAGAAGTCGGACAGCGGAGATGTCCGCCGATGCGCGAGCGCATCGGACTTCTAACGGGGTTGACCCGCAGTCGCTTCGGGAGTATACTAGAGGAGTATTGAGAAACGAGAAGGTATTTGAATTTCTAGAAAAGGTATAGTGCGGTTCCCTCGGCTATTTCAATTTTAGACACGACTCGTCCTGTCCAGCGCGGGACTCGCTAAGGGTCGTCGCGATTTCTCCGCCTTCGGCGGAGACCCAGCAAATCGCTCCTCCCATTGTCTGAAATTCAAATAGCCTCGACCGCATAAAAATTATGGAAGGAAGATCAGAAAAATACACCCCCGAGGAGCAAGCTAAGTTGCATAAAGAGAGAGCCCTCTCGGACACGGAGGTGATAAAGAATGGGGCAGAATTTACCCCAGAAGGAAGGCTTATATTTACCGAAGGTCAAAAAAGGGCGGCGCACCGGGAGATGAGATATGAGAAGAACACCCTAGCTTATCAGATGTTGAAAGACTGGGAGGCTGGCTCCCCACGTATTTTGGACAAGCTTGAGTGGTTAGACTCGTTAAAAAACCCGGAAGATTTTTCCAGAGTAGAAGCCTTTCACAAAGTTGCAATTGAGGAGCTCCAGAAGGAGGCTATGCAACTGGGTGACTTTTATCGCAAGTATTTTGGAAGGACGGGAATTAAGGGCGATCTGGATTATGAATTGTTCGAGATCTATAACATGCTCAGAAATAAAGACTGGGGCCCTGCGGGGAAAATGGCTTCCAGGACGCTGGGCCATATGCGGGGGATGGAGAAAGGTATGAGGGCAATGCTGCAGGTGGTTGAAGATCAACCGGTTAAAAGGAATAAGAAAGAGGCCTCGTCTGGCTAAAACATATGCCCACCATAACGATTCCTAAAAAAAAATCAATATCGATACCGAAAAGCAGAACCCTAGAAGTGCGCCGTGACTTAAAGGCGTGGAGAGCGATACGCGGCATGTGGCGCGGTAAAAGGATAAAGGACCCTATTGTGTGGCAACGCCAAATCAGAAAAGAATGGAATCGTAAACTGCCCTAGGTTATGTTTACGCTGGACACCAATATTCTTATCTACGATGCGGCGGAAGATCCGGGTATCGTAAGCTTCTTAGAATCACATCGGTCCGACATTTATTATCTTCCGAGTATCGTTGTGCTAGAGTTTTTATCCTATCCACTGATTTTGCCCGGAGGCATTACGAGATTCAAAAGTTTCTTAAGTCAAACGATTTTGCTAAATCTGGATTTAACTATCGCGGAACAGGCTGCGGAGATCCGAAGGAAATACAGAATAGAGCTCGCCGATGCGGTTATTGCAAGTTCAGCCATCTTGACCAATTCCACATTGGTTACTCGAAATGTAAAGGACTTCAAGAGAATAAAAGGACTATCAATCGTAGCGCCCTGATATATTATGGAAGATGAAATATATTCACAATATTTAATCCCGACCGTCATTGAGAAATCGCAGTTTGGCGAGCGGTCTTATGATATTTACTCGCGGCTCCTGAAAGAGCGGATTATTTTTCTGGGGGGACCGATTGTGGATCCTGTAGCCAATTCCGTTATTGCGCAGCTTTTGTTTCTTGAATCCGAGGACCCCAAAAAAGATATAAAACTCTACATAAATTCACCCGGCGGATCGGTGCCGGCCACTCTTGCGGTTTACGACACCATGCAGTACGTCAAGCCAGATGTATCCACCATCTGTATCGGTATGGCAGCATCGGGGGCCGCCCTCCTTTTATCATCGGGTGCTAAGGGCAAGCGTTTTGCGCTTCCAAATTCAGAGATCTTGATTCATCAGGTGATGGCAGGGGGAATAGAGGGACAGGCGGTGGAGATTGAAATTTCGGCAAGGCATATCATCCGTTTGAAAGACCGCCTGAATCAGATTTTGGCAAAACATACCGCAAAGTCTTTATCGCAGGTGGAGAAAGATACCGACAGGGACTTTTACATGGACGCTGAGGAAGCGAAAAAGTATGGAATCATAGACGAAATAATTAAACGGAAGACAAACAGCAAGTAAAATGGACCCCGCACCTTTTCTGCACTAGACCACCTCGCGAGCACCGAATTCTTATGCGAATTCGGCACTTACTCTGTACAGAGTCAACCTCTAATATAGCTCAATGATGAGGTGGTTGGTGCGACGCAGTGCAGAAAAGGTGCGGGGTGGATGCGGAGGAGGCGAAAAAGTATGGGATTATTGATGAGATAATTAAGAGAAGGGGGCTGGGATAAAGTCTAAAGTTCAAAGTCAATGTAAAACAAAAATCCGCAACTTGATCTGTACCCCAAAAAGTGGACACGAAAAGTGTCCATTTTTTAATTTTGTTA
>CAZPDF010000008.1:0-52587 GCA_964585475.1 uncultured Candidatus Saccharibacteria bacterium | reverse complement strand
AGTAAACGCGGATCAGCTATGCCGCGTTGAATACGTTCTCGAATCTTGTACTCACCGCCCGTCACATCAAAAAAGCCGGGAGTGGGCGAAGGGTAGCGTATGCTACATCAACCTAAGCTCGGTGATTGGGATGAAGTCGTAACAAGGCATCGGTAGCGGAAGCTGTCGATGGAACATATCCTTTTAGGGATGAAATAGGTTAAGAGTTTCCAAATTTTGGGCAACCAAGTTTATCTTTCAGGATTTACCGTTGTCTTGCAGGAAGCCACTGATCTATTAGGTCGTCGTTATCTTCTCACAAGATAACTAGAAAAGTGTTTGGTCTCGGACCCGCCTACGCGGGACTGTTCGCTTCGGCGGGCAGGTAACACTTTAACCGAGACAACTGGGCTTTTGCCTGGGGTCGGAACAGCTGGAAGGAATAGCGCTCGCCAATGCGCTTTTTAAACACGATTCGTCTACTCCTGCGGTCGCCTCACTAAAGGTCGGACAAAATTTTCGTGCTTCGCACGAAACCAAGCAATTTTGTCCTCCCATTGTTTCAAAAGCGTATTGAGCTCGCTTCTTAATTTTCTTAAGGTAGCCGCTTCTGCGGCTTATTTCTCTGGCAGAAAACCCCGCCGCTTGCGGCGGGGAAGCGGTTATTATTGTTTGATTTGAAAAAAACAGCCACCCATGTTAAAGTGCCGCAGAGTACCTTGATTGGCGGAGTTGAATGTGGCTAATCGGGAACCGGAAATTGCATGTCTTACCTACGACGTTTGCGATACACTCTCCGTTTACCGTTCCGATCTTGTCGCGAAAAGTCTTGGCAGACTTTCTTCTAAGGGCGAAGAAGGCGTAAATGAGTTGCTTTACGGAGGGGTTGGCCGGGATTATAGCCCTGAAAATCTTGCGTATAAGGCAGATATGGGGTGGTTGGACGAGCAGGGGTTTATTGACGGCATACGTAATGGTCTTGAAATTCCCCATTGGATTCGGGACGACCGCATTGTGCAAGGCCTTCAGTTTTTCGAGTTTGAGGGACGGATGAGAACCTTGCTCCATTTCTTGAGCGGACGCAAAATGAGGAATCCGGACGGAAAAGAAATAGATTGTCCTGAACAACCGGATGGTTTGGTGCTTGGTCTCGTGACCAACCTAAACAAGCTTCAGTGGGATTATGTTGAGGGGGCGTTTCCTACGATCGCGAGAAACGGGAGAGTTCTTACATTCCACGTGCTTTCCTGGGAGGATCATATCTTGAAGCCCGATCGGGGGATTTTTGAAATTTCGTTTGCGCGCGCCTGCTCGGTTTACTATGAAAAACATAAAAAAGAGCTTCGACCCGAGCAGTGCCTCTTTTTCGATGATCGCGAAGTGAACATCAATGCCGCGGAAGATTTCGGCATGCGGGTCCATCCTGTGCAGAAGGAAGCGATGTATGAAAGCATCTGCCGCGGCCTTGCCGAGCACGGTCTTCCTCTTCCATCGCCTAACTACTATCCTCCGGCGACGGACAAGCAAAACAACCGCTATGGTTATTGAAAGGTAACGCAGTTTGCAGAAACTGCGTTTTTTTCAATCTTTGTCTGAATTTTCAAGCTATTTGCGTAGAAAATTTAGCTACAAAGATTAGAACCCCGTACTCATTTTGTACTCCAATTCCTTGCGATGCGCGCGAGCCGAATAGGCTCATCCTTCAATGGGCGAAGCGCATCGCGACAGCTCGGCAGGAAGGTATATTTGATTGAAAAATGGCGCAGATTGGGGTTGCAAAATGAGTGCGGGGTTATTATAATATCAGTGATGAAATCGATGAGAAGAGAAATTTTGGGTGTGTAGTTCAGTGGGCGAAAGCTACAGGTTTTCGCGGGAAATTTAGCGAGCCGGTGAAGCCGTGCGAGCGTTAAAAATTTCCCCGGGTTTTGCTGACAAAAGCAAAACAACGCGTCCTGACCCCAGTACCAAAAATATGCGCGCATAAGCGAAGTGGGCGAAACGATTGACAATCGTTTCGCGGGATCGCAGTCAAAAAACCCGCGAAGCGTATTATGAAAGCGATCTCCGGAAGAGCCGTCACTGACCCCGCACTAAAAATGCGGAGATGGGTGTGTAGTTCAGTGGTAGAACGCGTTCCTGATAAGAACGAGGCCGTAGGTTCGATTCCTACCACACCCAAATAAAATTGCCATGGAAGAGACGCTGGCGGGACGAATTCCATCTTCTTCGTTTGAAAAATTTTAAGAATAATGCCAAAATAGCCTTATGAAAAAAACGGTATTTATAACAATAATTTTTCTCGGTTTTTTACTATTCGCCAGTCAAGCGTACGCTCTATCTGTTATCGGCATCAAGGACAATACGCCCAAAGACAATCCATGCGACAAAAGCGCGGTTCCGGATGATATTTATAAAGAATTCAAAGAGGCGCTTGCTAAGTTTTTGGCGGGGGATGCCGTCAAAGGTCTTGATAAACAAATTGCTGATGAGACCGGCCCCAAGAAGACCGTACCGATTGAAATTTATATTGACGATTTAGATGGATTTAAAAAGCAGTACAAGGATGATCGTGATGGCATTGAAAAAGATAAAACTGTCAAAGAACTTGAAGAAGACGCGGAAAATATTTATAACTCTCACCCTGCGTATACATATACTACCGACAAGAAAGTAAACGGTGTCCAAGTAATCAAGGTCAAATTCTTTTGCGGGCAGGATTTGCGGCTAAGAACAATTGACAACAATGAATCGAGTGGCTGGAAGCTGTATGAACAAATGCTTCATGAATTTCTCCACGCGAAAATTTATAGTTATGATGTTCTTGGGGCAAAACCACCGTTTGACGACCACGACGATAATCCTGATAACGACGGCGAGGAAGAATTCTTCAAAAGGTTTAAGAAATACTTTGAGCAATATAAAAATACTTTTGCCGTTTTGATGCAGTTGCCGGAAGATGACTTTGTGATGGCAGAAGAAAAAATAACCCTTGAAGATTTGGGCGTTAAAGATCCGGGAATGGTGCCAGGAGACAGATTTTATTTTTTGAAAGAATGGCGCCGAGGATTTGTACGTGCGTTTACTTTTAACGCGGTTAAAAAAGCGGAATTTGAACTGGATATTCTCAATGAAAAAGCGGCAGAAATATTAAAAATTCAGGAAACAAATCCGGAGAGTGCTGAAGCAATGGAAAAAGGCACCGTTAAGTTTTTCAATGAGAGATCCGCGGCAATCAGCAAGGCCGTAGAAAATTATGAAAAAAGTCAGACGCGCTTGATGACGAGAATGGAAAAGCTTAAAGAGACCTCTCAAAATCCCAAGGTTGACGCTCTTTTAACCAAATTAGTTGATCGGCTGGTGAAGCACAACGAGATTTTTGTGCACGCATCAGGTCTTATTGACCAGATTAGAGAAGATGACCAGGTCAAATTTGAACTTCGCGAAGGAAAAAAAGGCATCAATGCGGTTAATGTAAAACTTGCCAGAGAAGGCATCCTTAAAACAATCGCGGTTGCTTCAGAAAAAGATGAGCCGGAAAAATTCGCATCGCGATTGGAAAAGGTCCTGGAAAAATCAAAGGGTGGCGACCTCAAACGTTTTCGTTCTATTGAATTCATTGACGATCTTGAAGATACCTTTCGCAGTCCTAGCGGCCTTAAGGATACCCTTAAGACCCAGGTGAGGACCTCCAGCAAACCTGACGACGTGAAGGGGGGGGGATTAGAACTGGAGTTGGAAAAAGTCCGTGCTGATTTTTTGGACAAACTCAGTAACGACTTTGAAAAGGTCATTACTGCCGATTCCAGTGTCGTTACTAAACAAAAAAAATGGTTGGCATCAAATTTTCGGATAGACACAGCGCGAGATTTACTTATTCTTGAAGAACTACGACAAAAAGCTGAAGAGAAGGCAAAAGTTATCAGGGATAATCAATCAGGGCGCGTGGTAGATATTTTAAGTCAAGCAATCCGAGATTTGGAAAAAACCATAATTGAAGGAGTAGATATTAAACAGCAAGCGGAGGAGCAAATAAAACGCTCGGAAGCCAAAATCAATGAGCTTGAATCCGAATTGGCGGAATTCGCTATCAATGAACCAGGCGTATTAAGCGCGAAGCACGCGATAAATACTAAAGGCGGCGGGGCGAACAGCGGAAAAATAGTTGGTACGGGCGAAGGAGCATCTGGAGTTGCTGTGAACGAAGAAGGCTCTGCGAGCAGTGAGAAAACAGGACCCATACGAATAGACCCGACTCCAGCGCGTATTTCCACGAACATGACGATAGAAAGACAAACTCCCAAGACCGATTTCGGCGACAGAATGAAAGCAGGGTTAGACCAGGCTGGCGGCATGCTCGCAAATGCTAAAGCGCACCTTCTTCGCGCCAAAACGGCATTTGCAGAAGGTAAGTATGGTGAAGCGTTTGGTCAAGCGCGTTCCGCGGAGGTGTTCGCAAGAAACGGTTTGCGTGAAATCAATAAGATTGAAGCTATAACTATAAAGCAGAGGCAGGCGGCACCATCGTCTGCAATGCCAATAGTGCCAGGCACGGACACAGAAGGAGCAGATAGAAAAGCGTTCCCCGAGGCCGAAAAGAGAGTGTTCCCCGAAACTAATAATAGAACTGTCTGTGATGATGTTCAGGCGCCAGCTTGCCTGCGCGGAGAGATGTTAGATTGTCGTAACGGCAAATGGGTATGTATCGGTCCCGCGACGGGCGGTGGGAGATTTGGTCCCGCCTGTACTCAAGAAGCAAAATTATGCCCTGACGGTTCGGCGGTAGGCAGAACTGGGCCCAATTGTGAATTCGCCCTTTGCCCAGTACAAACAGCAAAACCAATCGAAGGAGTGTTTTGCACCCAAGAATTTAATCCGGTTTGCGGCGCTAACGGAAAAACATATGGGAATGCGTGTATGGCAAAAATAGCCGGAGTAGAAGTCAAATATGCAGGCGAATGCCCTGTTTCTTCGATTGTTGAACCGAGGACAGGAACTGCTCCGGGTGTTGCTGAACCAACTCCACTTGCGCTTGCATTCTATGAATTCAAACTGGAAGCCGATGATTATGGATTTTATCCAAATTCAACGATCACCGTTCTCAAGGGCTCGCGAGTGAAAATTCATTTTATCGTAAGAGCCACCAGTGTCTATTACGGAGGACTGGATTTCCGCAGTTCAAAATTCAAGACCGAATCAGTAAAACCCGGCGGGACGGCGACGGTTGAATTTATTGCCGACGACTCATTTGTTTTCACCTCTTATTGGCCGTTGTCCAGTGTTCAAAAAGCGTCAGGAAAAGTTGTGGCGCAATAACTGATCGACGAACAAAATTACGATCGGAAAGGAGTGTGGATAACTAGATCTCTAACGGGGCTTGATCTTTTTCGTGGATTAAGCTACAATGGAATAACTATGGCAGTTTTACCAGTCGAAGCATATTGCGTAAAGTGCCGCGCCAAGCGGAACATGAAGGACGGCAAGGAGGTTGCCATGCCGGGCAAAGGCGGTCCGCGCCGAGCAATGACCGGACTGTGCGAGAAGTGCGGCACTAAGATGTTCAGGATCCTCGGCAAAAAGTAGCTTAGATAAGCTAATTTCACCGAGTTTACGAAAACCCTCTCGATGAGAGACGGGTTTTTGTTTTTAAACAAACGATTAAAAATCCGCCTTTTCAGGCGGATGGGAATGGATAGGGTTTGTTGAAGCCGCACCCTTGCGGCGGATTGCAACGGAAATTCTTGGTATTTTTGTCGCAACGTTTCTTAAGGCCGCACTTCGGGCAGGGTTCAAGCCAGGTTTCGGTGCCGGAATGTCTTTTTAGTTGGGTCAGGGGTGGCGTTGCTCCGAGTCCGAAATATCTACCCCATGTCTTTTCACGAAATTCAAAATGCTCTGCGACTTTCTTTTTCCATTCTTCAGGCGTTTGAGGTTTGAAAAACGGGAAATTATGGAGCGAATACTCGAAAAGCCGATCGGCAAGGTCTTGGGAAAATATATCTTCAAGCCGAATTTTGAATGCTGCCCATAATTCTTTGTGGTTGAGTTCTCTGTCCAGCGTCTTTTCAACATCCGTGACCACGGCGATTATTCCAAGATGAAGAGAAAAAGAAAAGAATGGATTAACGAACAATTGCCCTTCTTTGGTTGAGCAAATCAATTTTCTCAATTCCTTTTCTCCTTCGGCCTGAAGGATGCCCTCTTTTGCAATTGCTTCAAGGAAAAATCCTTTCCCTCGTTCCACCACCGTGCCTAGGAGTAAAATGGCAAGGTCTTCCGGTATGACGGCCAGGGCCAGGCCCGATTTTGAAAGGACGGTTCTGGTAAATACGTCCAGCATCTGTAGCTCCCCCAGAATGCATATATTGTAGTACGTAACTACTTTGGGTAGTATACTTATTAAGTTATGAAAAGTCAAGTCGCAAAGAAGAAAAGAGTTTTTGTTGCAATGTCCGGCGGTGTTGATTCCTCCGTTACGGCAGCGCTTCTTTCCGCCAAAGGCGGATCCGCCTCCGGCGGAAAAGAGCGCGGGTTTGACGTCCGCGGAATTCATATAAAAATGTGGTCAGACCCGGATATTCCCTGCAATTTTAAAGAGGATCGTTATGACGCGATGAGGGTTGCGGCAAAACTCGATATCCCATTTGAAACCTGGGATTTTACTAAAGAATATAAGAGTGAAGTGGTGGAATACATGATTCGAGAATATGCGGTGGGGCGAACTCCTAACCCCGACGTAATGTGCAATCGGCACATTAAGTTTGGGGTGTTTCTTAAGCGGGCGCTTCGGCAAGGGGCGGATTTTGTGGCAACGGGGCATTATGTTCTGAAAGTCCAAAGTCCAAAGTCTAAAGTCCAAAGTTTGCTAAAAGCGAAAGATGGGAACAAAGACCAAAGTTATTTTTTATGGACTCTTACACAGGAGCAATTGAAGCACTGTCTTTTCCCCATAGGCGAATATATGAAACCGGAAGTGCGAATTCTTGCCAAAAAATTCGGGCTGCCTACTGCGGAAAAAGAAGAATCGCAGGGGATCTGCTTTATCGGAGAGATTAATATCCGCGAATTCTTAAAAAAGTATATACCCGAGAAACGAGGGGCGGTGGTTACGGCTTCCGGGAAGATAGTCGGGGAGCATGAGGGTCTTTCATTTTATACCATGGGACAGCGCGAGGGACTCGGAATCGGCGGCGGCATTCCTTATTACGTTGCCGCAAAGGATTTTGATAATAATAAGTTGATCGTGGGTGAGGGCCCGTACGACAAGAATCTTTTCGCACCCGAAGCGGTCGCAACGGATGTAAATTGGATTTCCGGTAAAACCCCCCAACTTCCTCTTGAGTGTGAAGCAAGGATTAGGTATAGACAACCGCTTCAGCGGGCTAGTATCAAGTATCAAGTATCAAGTATCAAGGGTGAGAATCGTCCCATAATACATAATACTAAATACTTAATACGTTTTGCGGAACCACAGCGCGCGGTGACTCCCGGGCAATCCGTCGTATTCTACCAAGGCGGAGAGATGCTTGGCGGAGGAATTATCGTCTAGTCTTGCATTATTATCATAAGTATTGTACTCTATTGTCAACTTGTTCCTTGGAAAGAGGAATAAAAATGGCAGCCGGAAATGGCAGGGCGTTATCCGATGCATTTTATGCTGAAGGCGAGCTAAATGCCGTTTCTGACGAAGAGGACACCCCCCAAATTGTTGAAGACGGGCCCCCGGTTTTTGATGACTACATTTATCAAGGTCCGCTTGAGAAGGAAAGCGAGGATATTGTTAAGCTGTATTTAAAAGAGATCGGCCGTATTGATCTCCTGACTGCGGAGGACGAAGTGTTAATTGGCCGGCGTATGGAAGAGGCCGAAAATCAGCTCAAACTGGCGCTGGCCGCAATTCCCTCCGTCGTGGAAGAAGTTCTGCATTTTTCGCGGAAAGTCCAAAAAGGAGAGGCGGGTTTTGAGGAGTATTTTCTAGCATCCTCGCTCGGAGAGAAACTCGACGAAGATTCGGAAGAGGCACGAGTAGCCCTTTCGTTGGCCGAGAGTATCCGAAGAGCACATAGGAGAATCAAGCGTATTGACGCATTGCTTAAGACGGCCGGGATATCGCTACGGCGTCGCAAAGAACTGCAAGAAGAGGGGAGGAACCTCCGGGCAAGAATCAAAGAGCGATTTTTGCGCCTTCCTCTGAAATCTACGCGGCTGAATAAAATGGTTGAGGGGCTTAGGAATGGCGCCAGGCCAAGGGCGCGGTCTAAAGAAACGCAGAAGCTGCTTGATTTTGTAACGGAGAGAGCGGAGATTCTTAGAGAAAGCAGGCATGAGTTGGTTGAAGCAAATCTGCGGCTTGCGGTTTCGATCGCCAAGCGTTACAACGGAGCAGGCAATTTCGCGATTCTTGATCTGATTCAGCAAGCGAATCTTGGCTTGATAAATGCGGTTGATAAGTTCCGCTATCGGCTTGGTTTCAAATTTTCCACATATGCTACTTGGTGGATTAGACAGTCCATTACGCGCGCAATTGCCGACCACTCGCGTACGATACGCCTTCCCGCGCACATGCATGAGGCATTAAACCGGCTTCGAAAAGAGCGGAAGCGCCTTGCCAACGAGTATGGACGTATTCCCAGCGAACGCGAGGTGGCCACGGCCACGGAAACTCCATTAAAGAAGGTCGAATTGCTCTTCGGGGCGGCGCGGGAGGTCATTTCTTTGGAGACGCCGGTTAATGAAGAACACGGAACCGAACTAAAGGATATGGTTTGGGACAGAACAGCTCCTCTGCCTATTGATGGGGTAACGGATGAAAATAAAGAAATATTGGTAGCGCGCGTTTTAAGCACCCTGTCTCCTAAAGAAGAGGAAATTATTCGTCTGCGTTTCGGTATTGGCCGCGAGGAGCATACGCTTGAAGAGATCGGTAAAATGTTTGGACGTACCAGAGAGCGCATTCGTCAGATCGAGATGAAGGCATTAAAAAAACTTCGTCATCCGTTAAGGAATAGCGCCCTTAAGACATTTGTCACGAATTAAAGACCGAGCCATCGGTCTTTTTTAAATTACGAATTGCCAATGACGTATATTGCCGTATGGTTAACCCCGTTAGAAGTCGAGGGGTTGACGAATTATATTCCGTGCCGTAGACTACGTATGGCCATTTGACAACATTGAGGGAATGCCATGAAGAAGATCACGAGGAATTCGAAGGTGGCTGGAGAGTATGGAAATTATGCCCTGGTTGAGCTTCGTTCATCGGGCGGATGGATGCCGCAGATAGAATTTACCCGAGCGGTAGCCCAGCGCGGAGGAAGTAAAAAGGTTGATAATTATTCTTCACCAACCCAGCTTCCCGCCCTGAATCACGCGCTTACGGTGCTCATAGGCGAGAAAAAGATTGAGCGGCACAAGCTTGGTCCGCGAAAGACCATTTGGTGCCTACCCGGTAAATCTCCAAAATCGGTCGAGGGTACGGAGGAAAAGAAGGTGGAAGGTCTGGGTAAGAAGGCCGAATCAACCAAAAAGACCAAGAAAGCGAGAAAGCACTGTAAGAATGGCCAAGGTGTTTCTTTCAAGAATTTGGCATCCGCCCTGGGCGCGATGGCTCAACACCTTATCAGCTTGAGTCAAAAGTTGGATGAAATGCAGACACCGCAAGAGCGTCTCGACGAAATCGAGAAAAGATATAAGGAACAGAACGACGAAATCAAGCGTCAGATGGGTGCGTTTCGAGAAGAGATGAATACATTCATGGTCCAGTATGGTTTAGATGAAGAGACGAAGAAGGTTCTAGAGACGTTTGGTGGTGTTTCGGCCGCGCCGAGATAAGGGAATGGAAATGACTACCAAGGTTTCTCGCCTGCTTTTAAAGCCGGAGGTTCAGGAACTGCTCCGCTGCGTGTACCGCGGCGGAGTTATTACTAGTAAGATGTTTGAGGCGCTTCCCCGGGAAGTGAAAGAGGATAGGGCGCTTCGTGTTACTCTGGCCCGCCTTCTTGCTCGGGTCGCGATCCCCGGAAAGCATCACTCTGACGCAGTAGACGAGCCCCAAGCCGCACCTGAAATTTCGCAAACTGGTTCTCTATCTTCTGAAAGACGAAGAGGACGCAAGCGTAAGTCGCAAGACGAAGCGCTTCCCAAGAAAGACGGCGAGCAGGAGGGTTCGCTGGATGAGGAATCAACTGATGAAGAAGAGGCGGCTGACGTTGAAGAAGTAGTTGTAGGCGGAGGTTCGCAAAAGAAAGCCGATTCTGATTTAGATTTGGACGGGGACGAGCGCCGTTTGCGGAGTATGTCCGAAGATCCGGTGCGTCTTTATCTTAAGGAGATAGGGCAAGTCCCGCTTCTTACCCGCGAGGATGAAGTTTTTTTCGGGAAAGAGATGGAAGAAGGCAGAAATGGGCTGACACATGCAATTCTCGGCAATCCTTTTGGAATCGAAAAAATCAGGATGCTACGAAGCGATCTCGAGGTTGGTAAGGTTAAATTAAGAGACCTGATCGAATTTGAAGACGAAGTTTCGGAAGAAGAGGAGGGCAAAATGCTGGAAGAAGCATGTAAACGGCTTCTGGTCGCGGAAAAACTTCTTCTTCGCGGAAAAACCGACGAGGCAGTTAAAAAATTTCAGGAATTAGATTTTTGGTTCCCGTGCATTCTAAAGTGGGTGGATGAATTTAAGCGTAGCGCCACAAAAATTATTCGGGTGGAAGAGAAAATGTCGCTTCTTTCTAGTCGTTTTTCGTCTGCGGGGACGCGATCGAGGGTGCGTCTACAAAGCGTTGCGGAAAAATTAAGGCACATCCTGAATGCGGTAATGCTTGGCGAACAAAAAATAAACCGCGCAAAAAAGGAGATGACCGAGGCAAACCTGCGGCTGGTGGTTTCCATCGCCAAAAGATATCTCGGACACGGTTTACAGCTGCTTGATCTCGTGCAGGAAGGCAACCTTGGGCTTATGAAAGCAATAGATAAATGGGATTATCGGCGAGGTTTTAAATTTTCTACCTATGCGACGTGGTGGATTAGGCAATCAGTTACGAGGGCCCTGGCGGATCAAGCTCGAACTATCCGCGTGCCAGTCCATATGGTGGAGAGTATAAATAAACTGCACCGCGTATCGCGTCGTCTCGTTCAGGAATTGGGGCGCGAACCGCGGCCGGAAGAGATCGCTAAGAAACTCGCCATTCCGGAAGAAAGAGTCATTAGAATTCTAAAAATCCAGGACCCCATTTCGCTTGAGACGCCGATTGGCGATGAAGAAGAAAGCCATCTTGGTGATTTCGTGCCAGACACCTCAATTGGGTCTCCGGACGAGGAGACGATACGCGGGGAAACAGCAGAAGGCATGCGAAAGATCCTTGGGACATTAACGCCGCGGGAGGAGCGAGTGCTTGGTCTTCGCTTCGGTCTTATTAACGGCTCCGATCATACTTTGGAGGAAATTGGCAAGGAGTTTAAGGTAACACGTGAGCGCATACGGCAAATTGAGGCCAAAGCCATCCGAAAACTTAAATCTCCGACCAGAAGCAGGAAGTTACGGGCGCTCCATGAAGGACAGGAAGAAAAGCGGCGCCGCCGTAAGGCATCTCCCGAGCCGCTACCCAATTTCACTATCCAGATACACCCGTTACCGGAGGGACACGTATTCCAGGAAGTTTCCCCGGATGCCGTTATTCAGGTCGTATGCCAAGCGTATGAAGTGGGCATAGATAAATTTTTCTCTGGATTTCCAACACCGCGAGTATCTTGGGTAAGAGGGGTTGTGGCGTACCTTCTGGAGCGGGATTTAGAACTTTCATTCGAAGAGATTACGAGATGCCTGCGGAGGAAGTTATTCGGCACGGTGTTTAATGCACACGGCAAAGTTAGAAGATTAGTGGACGAAGATGGGAGAATCAGAGTAGTGATCGAAGAGCTTCGCTCCCGATACAGGGCTCCTACGTAAAAAGCAAAAAACCCATTCTGCCCCGCAGTGCGGGGCATTTCTTTTTTGGACAAACTCGTCCTTTTTTGGTTGAATACATTATATATGGAGTCGCAGGAAATAAGAAAAAAATTCCTTGCCTTTTTTGAGAGAAGGGGACACGTCGTAGTCCCCTCATCCTCGCTTATCCCCGACGACCTGTCGGTGCTGTTGACTACTGCCGGAATGCAGCAGTTTAAACCCTACTTTTTGGGGAAAGCTGATCCCATGAAAGATTTCGGCACAAGGCGCACTGCTTCAATTCAAAAAGCGTTTCGTACTTCAGATATTGACGAAGTAGGGGACGAGTCACATCTCACTTTTTTTGAAATGCTGGGTCATTTTTCGTTCGGAGATTATTTTAAAAAAGAAACCATAGAGTGGACTTACGAACTTCTTACTGGAGTTTTTGGCATAAAGCCGGATCGTATCTCGGCTACGGTATTTGCGGGAGACGAAGCAATCCCTTTTGATCAGGAATCATATAACGCCTGGTTGCAGTTTTTGCCTGAACAAAAGATTCGTAAGGGCCCAAGAGCTGATAATGTGTGGGGGCCAGCAGGACCCGAGGGGCCGTGTGGTGCGGCCAACGAAGTATATGTGGACGATCTTGAAGTGGCGACACTAGTATTTATGGAGTATTTCTGCGCCCAAGATAAAAGTTTAACGCCGCTTCCCCAAAAGGGAGTGGATGTCGGTTGGGGTTTTGAGCGGCTCGTAAAGGTGTTACAGAATGCACCGAATATTTTCGAAACCGATCTTTTTGCTCCGCTTTTTGAGTCATTCAACATGCTTCCATTGTCGGTGTCTGTTGTACAACAAAGAGTTATTATAGATCACGCCCGAGGAAGCTCGTTTCTTATTGTTGATGGTGTTCGGCCCTCCAACAAAGAAGCTGGTTACGTTTTACGTCGTTTGATGCGACGCATTTTTACTTATGAATCAATATGTAAACTGCCGCCTCATTTATTGAATGGAATTATCCACAATATTGTTAATATATATAGAGAGTTTTATCCCGAGATTCTAAAGGAGCAAGATATTACTCTTGTGGAATTTAGAAAAGAGCGAGACGTCTTCACAAGGGCATTTAAAAGAGGACTGGATGAGTTAAAAAAGAGATATCCAGGTCCGCAGACGCAGGAAGTTGTTCGGGGGAAACCGTTTAACCCGTTTGTTGCAGGTCAACGGGTTGGCAGAGAAGCAGCGGACCTCCATCAGACTTACGGCCTGCCAGCAGAAATTATTCGTGAGCACTTAAAATACAATTTTTACGAATTTGACGAGAATGAATTTAATGAAGCAGTTGAAAAAGCTTTTAAAAAACATCAGGAAATTTCCCGCGCGGGGCAGGAAAGAAAATTCGGTGGGCACGGGCTCCTGCTTGATACGGGAGAGTTAAAGGCCTCTGACGAGAGGGAACTAAAAATTGTTACCCGACTCCATACCGCCACCCATCTTTTGAATGCCGCCCTTCGAAAAGTTCTTGGTCCGGCGATTGAACAGCAAGGGTCGGATATTACGGTTGAGCGTACCCGTTTTGATTTTACTTTTCCCCGAAAATTAACTGCGGAGGAGATTAAGAAAGTTGAGGATTGGGTGAATGAAGTTATACGGCACGACGCGAAAATGGAATTTCAAGAAATGTCCTACGAGGAGGCAGTAAAGACCGGAGCGCTTCGATTTTTTAGGGAAAAGTATCCGGCGCGGGTGAAAGTTTATACGGTGTCTGATCCTAAGACCGGAGAGGTATTTTCCAAAGAACTTTGCGGAGGACCGCATGTTACACATACGGGCGAGATCGGGTATTTCAAAATTATCAAGGAGGAATCTAGTAGTGCTGGAGTGAGAAGGATAAGGGCAACAGCTGAATAGATATATGAATATCCATTAGTTCATGCTTCAAATTTTTGATATACTGAAAATATGAGCATGTTCGGCCTATTTTCTAAGAAAAAACCCTCCTTGCGGGCGGTAATTGATGTTGGCTCGCATTCCATAAAAGCCATGCTTTTTTCAAAAGAGGGGTCGTCTCCGCCGCGAATTTTGAAAAAGATGGTGTTAAAACTTCCTCTGGTTCATGACGAGAAACGGGTGGTGGTGAAATTGCGAGAACTTCTTTTTACCATGGTTAGGCAACTTGAGCGGGTGCCGGAGGAGATCACCGTTGGCCTCGGCTCCAATATCACGCATCCGGCCGTTCGGGTTCTGGGCATCCGCCCTCCCGGAAAAGTAAAAAATATTTCTCGAAAAGACCTCGGATCATATTTTCAAACGCTTCTTCTACAAAATCGCGATCAAGAACGCGCGGTTCTGGCTTACCCTCTCAATATTTTGATCAACGGCTATGCGGTCCGACTCGAAAAAGACGGAGCATGGCGGTGGCTGAGTGATGGAAGCGCGGCGGATGTAAAAAGGCCAGGGGATAATCTGTTGCGGCTTCCCAGCGTGGAGGATTTAAGTTATCGGACGCTGATGCTTTATTTTTCGGATGACGTGGGCCAAGCGTTAGAAGAGATGAAAATGAGCTTGGGAGGAATGCCGATTACTTTTATGCCGTTGATTCTTGCCGAGTACCATGCTATTGGTAGGGTCCTCGGTTTACACGATTTTTTGATGGTGGATGTCGGAGGAGAGGGAACTTATCTCGGTTTTGTAAAAGGCGGAGAGCTTGTAGGAGTTAGTTCTTTTCCTCTGGGGGGGCGACACTTCCTGCGCGGCATTGCTAAAATTACTTCTCTTTCTTTCCCCGAAGCCGAAGACGTGAGACGCCAGTACATTCAAGGAATGGTGAGCGAAGCTAAAAAGAATCAATTGCGGGAGTATCTCCGCACGGAATCGCAGCTTTGGTCGTCACTCTACATGGGTGCCATAGAGTCTTTTTATCATCTGGGTCCGTTGCCTGAGACGATTTTGCTTTTTGGCGGGGGAGCGAATTTGCCAGAAATTATGTCTTTTCTCCGGGATCCTGCCTGGAGCAAGGATTATACATATGTGAGTGCCCCTGCTCTCAAATTGCTTGACGCTTCAGAATTTTTCGAAGGCGATACGCTTGGCGGTTTTTTGCGGGGACCGGAAGAGGTCGGCCTTGCCTCGCTTATGACTTATTCACTCCACCATGAATCCTTATGGTAAACCTCGTTAGAAGTCGAGTTGTCCATTAAACCATTGCGCGTAGCTTATGTCTTTTATTAAATCTCATCCCGGTTTAGTCTCACGCAGAAAAATTTTATAGAAATTTTTCTGCGACAGGACTTCTAACGGGGTAAACCCCGATATATGCAGCCGAGGGAGAGCAAAAAATTATCGGACGGCATCAGACGGAAAACCGTTCGTGAAATAGGCGCCCGTTCGGGACGCTTCATTATGGAACCCCTCGTGGTTTCTCAAGAAGAAGGGTCTGGAGATAAACGGAGTCGAGCAGCAGCGCGGGAACAGCCCCGCGCGGAGGATAAGGTAGCAGCGAAGATTGCCACCTTTGTCCCGACGATTAAAGAGGCGACAGGAGTCGAGAATCTAGCTCGTGAGAATATCCATGAAGAAAGAATTGTGGTGAGCGAGTCGCCAAAGGCGGATGAAGGAATCATTATTCGGCCGGAAAACGAAGAAGGGGGTAAGCGCATTTCTCTTATGCGCTGGTTCAGAGGGAAAATTCCGTCGACATCCCGCCCCACATTTTTGTCCCTTGAGCTTCCTGCGGTTGAGAGCGAACGCCGTAGCATAAAAACGTCCCCCGGGATTTTTCGCCGCGCTATCTTAGCCGCTTTGGTAATTATTGTAGTAGCGGCGATATTCCTATCTACGGCCGGAGCGCGTCTTACTTTGACTCTCAAGCCGCGTGTTGAGAGCATCACTTTGCAGGATATAGTAGCGGCTTTTGATACGTCCGTCGCGCGAACGGCGCCAAAAGAACGTCTAATCCCCGCCGAGCGACTGGAAATTGACCGCAAGATTTTACAGGAATTTGAGGCGACCGGGAAAAAATTTATCGAAGAGCGAGCGCGAGGGAAGGTAAAGATTTTTAATAAATTTAGTTCTTCTCCCCAGCAGCTTGTTTCCTCTACCCGCTTTCTGGCCGAGGGCGGAGTTCTCTATCGGCTAGGGCAAGCTATTACCATTCCAGGTGCCAAAATTGAGGAGGGAAAAGTTGTCCCCCAGTTTATTGAAATCGAACTTGTGGCCGATAAACCCGGGCCGGGGGGAAATACCAACGGGGAATTGACCCTGCACATTCCGGGATTCAAGGGTACGCCAAAATACGAGGGCTTCTACGCTGTCGCCAATGCCGGGTTTGCCGGCGGGTTCATGGGGGAGGCCCGCGTTGTTTCCCGAGACGATCTAAAAAATTCTGAAATCGTAGCCACCAAAAAAATTTATGAAGAGCTGCTGCAGGAACTTACCAGAAAAATTCCGCCCGAATTCAAATTGGTTGATGCGCTTCGCGAGATTCAAATAAAAAAGATCTCGGCACCGCGCGAGGGGACACAGCGAGATAAATTTACCGTTGAAGTGGAAGCCGAGGCCCGCGCGCTTGTTTTCCGTGAAAAAGATATCTTCTTGCTTCTTCGCGAGCTGGTGCTAAAGGGTGACACCTCCAAGGACCTTATTCCCGAGACCGCCAATCTTAATTATAAAATTCGCGGCATTGACTTTGCAAAAGGGCGGGGGGAGGTTACTATCCGCGGCGATCTTAAAGTGAAGTCGATTATAAATCAAACCGAGTTGGCTGAGATTGTATCCGGCAAGAAGGAGGGCACGATCATCGAGACGTTGAAGGGGCGAAATGATCTCGCCGCCTTCCGACTTTCTTTCTTTCCTCCTTGGCGTTCCAAGGCCCCCCAGAGTATAGGTAAGGTAAAAGTAGTGGTCGAGGGGCCGTGACCGGGTTGACCCCGCCGTTGAAAAACACCGGCGCAAAGCGCCATAAAATCATGGTGGTTAAAGAGTGTTTCGATAATTGTGGTATTAAGGGCAATATGGTCATCTAAGCATTGGGGAAGTGTTTTTCAACGGCGGGGTTGACTCTTCGGTATCTTTTTGATACCATACCCGGTAGTAGTCTTCGGCAGTAAATAACATTATGCGGCTCCGAATTTCAAAATAGGGCATGAGTAAACCCCGTAATACAACTTCGACTGCCGCTTTCGTTTCCATCCGATTGGAGGTGAACTTAAATCCTGTTTTGAACATCTACCTTGTCAGCTCATTCAGGGTAGCCAAAGAAACTGTCGAAGTTGACATACGGGGTAAATCTAATAAGTCCTCGTGGTAAACTACACGTATATTCTAGCGGCCAAGCCGCAGCCGAAGAGTTACTACCGGGCATAGTAAGGTATTTTTGATCATGCGACAGGACAAAGTATTTGTGGAGGGCGTGGTGCTTGAGAGCTTGCCGAGCACCCTATTTCGTGTTAAGCTCGACAACGGTCGCGATATTCTTGCGCATTTATCAGGAAAAATGCGTCTCCATTTTATTAAGGTGCTTCCTGGAGACAGGGTACGGGTTGAGACGACGCCATATGATGATACCAAGGGGAGGATAGTGCATAGGTTAAAATAAGACCCGAATCATACTCGAATTTAATTCGCGAATATTCGCGAAGGGAATTAGAGATTGATTTGAGAGAAAATTTGAAGGTACATGCGTCGGTACAGAAAAGATGCGCGAAATGCAAAATCGTCCGACGGAAGGGTCGGCTGTTTGTTATTTGTTCAAACCCTAAGCATAAACAGAGACAGGGGTGATTCCACACCTATCTTATTTCTCGACACGGCTATCGATCGCTTCCAGCGAGCGATCTCACCTCAGGATTTGGCCTCGCTCTCCCCTCTTTTCGATCGAAAAGAGGGGAACCAAGCCCGCTCGGCCTCATCATGGTCTCGAAATAAGATAGGTGCATAATCTGAAAAAAGGAGCTTCTTTAAGGTATGCGTATTGCAGGAGTAAATATTCCAGATAATAAAAAGATTGAATACGCTCTGCCGTATATATACGGCGTTGGCTTGCCGTCTGCCAAGAAAATCGTGAAATTGGCTCAGGTTGATCAGCACAAACGGGCTAAGGATTTGACGGCACAGGAAGTAAATAGAATCCGGGAAATTATAGAAAAGGACTATAGGATTGAAGGCGACTTGCGTCGCGAAATCATGACCAATATCAAACGCCTGAAAGAGCTCCAGACCTACCGCGGGCTGCGCCACATGCGAGGTCTTCCGGTGCGAGGACAAAGAACCAAGACCAACTCTCGTACCAGGCGGGGAAATGTGCGTAAGACCATGGGGTCGGGAAGAAAGCCAGCAGGATCACCAACCTAAAGGGCTTTGTCCAAAATTTGGAGCGCGGTGCGCGAACAAATTGTGGCTGCCAAATCTTTACCGAGCACTCAATTTATTATTTTACGCAGAATAATAAATTGAGTGCTCGGTGCTCCATGTTGTAGCGAAATTTTCTTCGCTCCAACGTGGAGCTCTAAATTTTCGACAACATGGGCAAAAAACGTATAGTACAAAAATCAGAAGAGGCGATCTCGTCGAAAGAGGGCGGGGAGAAACGAGCTCCGGAAGTGAGTCTGCGCGAGAGAAGGATTACGCGCGGCATTGCGCATATTCAGGCCACATACAATAATACCCTAATTATGATTACGGATGAGAAAGGGGGCGCCCTCGGCTGGTCTTCGGCCGGATCCCTGGGGTTTTCCGGAGCCAAAAAGGCGACCCCCTATGCTTCAGCACGTGTGGCCGAAGTGGTTTGCGAGAAAGTAAAGAAGCTGGGGGTACAAGAGGTTGCGGTGCGCGTGAGCGGAGTAGGGTCCGGGAGAGATTCAGCCATACGATCGCTTTCCAACCACGGCCTTAATATATCTTCCATCAAAGATATTACCCCGATTCCGCATAATGGGCCGCGTCCAAAGAAAGTAAGAAGGGTATAAAGGGCTTGGCCCACAATTTGGAGCGCGGTGCGCGAACAAATTGTGGCTGCCAAATCTTTACCGAGCACTCAATTTATTATTTTACGCAGAATAATAAATTGAGTGCTCGGTGCTCCATGTTGTAGCGAAATTTTCTTCGCTCCAACGTGGAGCTCTAAATTTTCGACAACATGGGCAAAGTATTAGAAAAAGTTGAACGACGTCTCGGCGAAAAACTGTTTTTGAAAGGGGACCGTTGTGTTGGGCCCAAATGCGCTACGGTGCGGAGAAATTATCCGCCCGGAGTGCACGGAAAGAAACGGAGGCGCGGTTTTTCAGAATACGGAGAGCTCTTGCGAGAGAAGCAAAAAATTCGGTATCTTTACGGACTTGACGATAAGGATATCAAAAGATACGCTAGAGAAGCTGTTTTGGGGCACGGCATTTTTAGTTCTCGTTTCCTGAAGACGATCGAGAGACGGCTGGATAACACAGTGTTTAGATTAGGGTTCGCAGGGTCCCGGCGGATGGCCCGCCATCTTGTAAGTTACGGCCACATTACAGTGGACGGCGCGTCCGTGACCATTCCCTCTTACCGTGTGCGCCAGGGCCAAATTATAGCCATCAAAGAAAGCTCTCTCGGTTCCCCATTATTTTCTGAGATTGATCTCAAACTCAAGAAAATAGAGACGCCCAAGTGGTTGAGTCTCGACAAAGAAAAGAAATCCGGAAAAGTGGTTGGCTATCCGGAGCAGGAAGAAATCGGTTCCACAGTAGATACCACGAAAATAAAAGAATTTTATTCAAGATAAATGTGATGCCAATATGCGAATTTCATGCGAATGATGCGAATATGCAAATACGATCAGCATATTTGTAGATTCGCATTTCATTTGTAGATTTGCATCATGCTTAGGGATGTCAATCCCGTTACCATTAAAACCAAAAATCGTTTCTGAGGAAGACAACCGTGCTGTCTTTGAGATAGAGGGTCTCTACCCAGGCTATGGCCAAACTATAGGCAATAGCCTGCGGAGGGTTCTTCTTTCATCTCTTCAGGGGGCCGCTATAACATCCGTAAAAATCTCTGGGGTGGGGCACGAGTTTTCGACATTGGAAGGAGTGGCCGAGGACGTAGTGGAAATTACTCTTAACGTCAAACAACTTCGTTTCCGGCTCCATGAAGATGGCCCTCTTACTATTTCATTGTCCTCAAGCGGCGAAAAAGAAGCTACCGGACAGGATTTTAAATTGCCATCGCAGGTGGAATTGATGAATCCAACAGTCCATATCGCCACTCTTACTTCGAAGAAAGCAGAGTTCAACGTTGACGCAACAGTGGAGAAGGGTTTGGGGTATGTGCCGGTTGAGGCGCGCTCCAAAGAGAAGGTGGAGGTGGGCACTATTGCCGTGGACGCCGCTTTCTCCCCGGTGAGACTAGTTAACTATGAGGTGGAGAATATGCGCGTTGGAGACCGCACGGATTATAATCGTCTGCGGTTTCATATTGAAACCGATGGCTCAATTAGCCCCAGGGAGGCGTTTGAGAAAGCTATCGAAATATTGGTTCAACAGTTTGGATCTTTGGCCGAGGGTTTTGCTGAAGGCGGTGGAGTTGCGGCGGTATCCGCGAGTGCCCCGTCTGTAGCGGAAGACGTAGTGGGGGAAGTAACGGCAGAGGAGGATGTTTTGAAAATTAAACTTGACACCCTAAAGTTATCTAACCGCACCTTAAATTCCCTGCGCGAAGCCGGCATAAAAACTGTGGGTGGGCTTGTCAGGAAAAAAGGATCAACCCTGCGTGATGTTGAAGGGTTGGGGGAGAAGGGGATACAGGAGATAAAGAAGGCGCTTGGAAATTTAGGGATTACACTGAAACAGTAGGTGCTGAGTTTCTCGGCGATTTCTTTTGCAAACACGACTCGGTCGTCCAGCGACGACCTCGCTCAGCATCCGGCGCGGCGCTCGCCCTTGGCGAGACCATGCCGCCGCGCCTCCTGATGGTTTGCAAAAGAAATAGCCGAGACCAGCAACTTAAGACAAATAAAATTTCCAAGCTGGGACGGGGAAGAACATGAAGCATTTAAAAAAAGGAAGAAAATTTGGACGGGAAAGGAACCAGCGAAAGGCACTGATGAAGAGCATGGCCTCTTCATTTTTTGTGTTGGGTAGGATCAAGACGACCGAAGCCAAAGCCAAAGAATTACGTCCTTTCGTCGAAAAAATTATCACTCGCGCAAAAGCAGTGTCGCTCGCCGACCGGAGATATTTTGCAAGATTCTTCTCGGCCGCAGTTTTAAAAAAAATTATCGAGCATGGAAAATTCTTTTCGGAGCGGAATGGTGGGTATACCAGGGTAGTTAAATTGGGCCCTCGACGTGGGGATGCCGCAAGAATGGCACTGTTCGAATTAGTTAAATAAGTGTGATGCTAATATGTAAATCTCATGCGAATGATGCGAATATGCAAATACGATTCGTATATTTGTAGACCCGCCCCGCACCTTTTCTACTATTGACTTATAGTGGTAACGAAAAAGGTGAATCGGTAATGCCCCTTTCCTACGCATGGAGGATTCCGTAGTAGAAAAGGTGCGGGGTGAACATTTCATTTGTAGATTTGCATCATGCTTAGGAGCGAAGCGAATATGGAATATAAAATTGACGCATCAGAAAAAATACTTGGCCGTCTTGCGACGGAGATTGCGGTTAAACTGCGAGGCAAAAATGATCCGCGTTTTGATCCTGCGCGCCCAAGCGATATCAAGGTAAGTGTTTTTAATACCGATAAAATCCGCGTAAGCGGCAGGAAGCCGGCGCAAAAACTTTATCGCCGACATTCCGGCTACCACGGAGGACTGAAGGAGGAAAAGTTTGCCGATCTCGTGTTGCGTGATTCGCGTCTCGTTATCCGCCGCGCAGTAATGGGTATGCTTCCCAAAAATAGATCGAGGAGGAGAATTATTAAAAATTTAACTCTACAGCGAGGGGAAAATTAATCTACATGCCAAAGAAAATTATAAAAAAAGAAGAGGCGGCAAAGAAGAGTGAAAAAATCCCCAGGTCTAGTCGGTCCCTAGGCGTCACAGACGCCGGGATCCTGGCGGTAAAACCGTCTAGGGAGATGGCGGTCGCCGAAGGAGGCCTAGCCAAGAAAAAACCGGCTAAGATTAATCCCAAGAAACCGAAAACCGAGCATAAGCCCCGCCCTTTGCCTACGGGGCGTTACGTCTCGCAGCAAAGTAATGCCGGCGATTCCCCTACGCCAAGAGCGCAGGGCACTCCCAAAGAGCGGGGTAAAGAAAAAGTTTCCGTAACCAAAAAAGAGCCGCCGAAGGAGATCCTCCAGGAAGTAAAAACTGCAGTGGACGTCGTCCCCGCAGTCGAGCCTCGTCCCGCAGGACGGGATCGTTATTTTGAGGCGGTTGGACGCAGGAAAACTTCGGTGGCGCGGGTCAGGCTATACACCAAAGCCGGAGATTTCGTGGTTAATGATAGGGCCTATAATATATATTTTCCTACGCTCGAACTTCAAAAAATAGTCGAAGATGCCCTGCAGAAAATGAAGCTTTTCGGCCGTTTCCGCGTATCGGTTAAAATTTACGGGGGTGGCATGCATTCGCAAGCGGAAGCCGTGCGTCACGGTCTTGCGCGCTGTCTAATAAAATTCAACCCCGATTTCAGAAAGCGTCTTAAGCGCGCAGGGTTTTTGAAGCGTGATCCCCGCATGAAAGAAAGGAAGAAATTCGGACTAAAGAAGGCAAGGAAGGCACCTCAGTGGGCGAAGCGTTAAAGAAAAATTCCCCGAGAACGGGGAATTTTTCTTTTTAACTACGCAGCGATCAGCAAAGAACGGTCTAAGGAGATTCATCAAAAATTCCGGGCGCACATAGTGAACGATAAGGATGTGGATAACCTATTGCATAAACCCACTATACTATGCTAATATATAAACATTAACCTAAAAGGTTAACGTTTATGTCGCCCTTAACCACAAATATAACTAAATTAATGAACCATAACCATAAAGGTCGAATAGTTCATAACTTGTATGAAGATAACATTTGCAAATAAGAAACTTGAAGAAGAGCTTTGTTCATCTGAAACACGCAAAGCTACGAGAGGCCTTGATATGGCAAAGAAGATTGATCTTAGACTACAACAGGCATATGCAGCAGTTTCTCTTGATGATTTGAGGAATGCTCCAGGGCGATGGCATGAGCTACGCGAAAATCGGAAGGGTCAGTTTGGGGTAAGTCTGGTTGAGCCTCAAAGAATTATTTTTACGCCCGTCGGAGATCCAGCTGACTATACCGAGAATGGATCGATCAAATGGGACAAAATTTTTGCCATAGAAATTCAAGAAATCACCAATTATCATGGCTGATAAAAATCAAAAAATTGAATACATTCCCACGATGGCAACACCGCCCGGAGAGACTCTTGCCGAAGCCTTAGAAGAGCGTGGTATGACGCAAGCTGAATTAGCAAAAAGAATTGGTCGCCCTGTAAAGACTATTAATGAAATTATAAAGGGGAAAACAGCAATTACTGCAGAAACCGCTTTGCAATTAGAGCAGGCATTTAGTATACCTGCACGTTTTTGGAATAACTTGGAATCAAATTATAGAGATATCATCGCAAGAACTCAAAGCGATGATCATTTGAATATCGAAATTAAGCACGCAAAGCAATATCCTTATCGTGAAATGATCAAGTGGGGCTGGGTTCCTGAAACCCGAAAACAAGCAGAACAAACTAAAAATTTGCTATCCTTTTTTGGTGTCACCTCTCTAGATAACGTTGTTGAAAATCAGATTTTGGCAGCTGGTTCTTTGTATAGAATTTCCACAAAGCGTAAGTATTCTCGTCCAGCGATAGCAGCGTGGTTAAGGCGTGGCACCTTACTTGGACAACAGATTGTGACCAAAGATTTTGATGCAGAAAAACTTAAGAACTCTCTGCCAGAGTTAAAAGCGCTTACGCTTCAACCGCCACAAATTTTTCAACAGAAGTTAAGAAATATCCTTGCAGAATGTGGAGTAGCTTTGGTGTTAACTCCAAATCTCAAGAACGCACCAATGAATGGAGTATCACGTTGGTTAACGCCGAATAAAGCACTAATACAGCTAACTATTCGCCATAAATACAACGATATTTTCTGGTTTAGTTTATTTCATGAAATAGGACACATTCTTTCGCACGAAAAGAAAAGTTTTAACGTAGATTTTAAGGAGAATGTTGTAAAGGAAGAAAAAGAAATTGAGGCTGATAAGTTTGCCGCAGATACGCTTATTCCACCCGATCTGTATCAAGGGATTTATACAGTAGTAAAAGGAGGAGATTTCTCATACGGGCCAATTAAGACATTTGCTAAGAATATTGGTATTCATTCAGCTATTGTGGTGGGCAGGTTGCAATATGAAAAGATTTTACCGCCGAATTTTAATGGCCTGAGAGAACGTTTTGATTGGGTTGCAAATGAATCAAAGAAAAATATAGATTAAACACAAATGACATTCTTTTGGATTATCGTAATAATTGTGGTTGTCTGGTGGCTAGCAAGCAGGTCGCGCGGACGCGCGATCGAAACAACTACGGAAAATATGGATGAGGTAAATTCAAAAATTACGGAGGAGGTTGTATTTAAGGCGCAAACGAGATTCGAGAAAAAACTAGAAGAAGAAATAGATTTTCCAGACGCTATCACACATAGAGATATTTATATCTACCGTAATTTAATGCGAATTTGGTATAATAAACTTGTTGGTGAAAATCGGTACAATGAGGAGATGATTCAAAAACTTCGCAACGATTGGCTCGACTATATGTATTCCATAGAGCATAGCAACACTTCCCATTATTTATCTATGGAGATGTATGATGAAAAAGATAACACTAAATCCGACTCATATGGGGATGAACACATTATGGCTTCCAGAAAAATATTTGCTATCGAAGATGCACTCGCGGCCTTACTTGGCAAAGAGGCGGTTGAGGAGCTTAACCGAGTGCGGAAATTGGATTTTGATCAATTTGATAAGCGGGGAAATCTTGCTCCAGCGGGGCACAGATTTAATTTTTCTGGTAAATTAGAAAAAATAAAAAAGGGAGATCATAAATAAAATTCTTTCAAAAAAAGATAGATATGGAACAAAATATTTGCAAATCCCTAGGGAAAAAATGGAAAGATCTTGAATCTGAATTGCCTCAGGCACAGATGATTGTTCCTGGTCGTCCTTTTGAAGTAAAACCCCTACGGATAGGCGTGTTTGACGAGTTGGACCAAGTAAGAAAGGAACTAAAGGATAAATGCTGGTATGAACTTAGTGCTGCAGATATGTCTAAGCTGGATCCTGATAGGTGGCTTAAAGATTTGCGTGAAGGAAATAACCCTAGAATTCACGGCAAGCCATAGCATTGCCATGGACAAATAGCACGATGTGCGCTATATTTGTTTCGGCTCGTTTAATAGAAACGTGGGGGCAATAGTTGAAAACCGAACGGGGTTTTGCCAGTGATAACAATGCAGGTATTCACCCCGCTGTCTTGAAAGCAATTGAACAAGCCAACGTTGGTCATGCCATAGGATACGGCGATGATCAATGGACCAGAGAAGCAACCGCAAAGTTTAGGGAGCTATTCGGCGATGTACAAGTTTTCTTTGTCTATGGTGGAACCTCTGCAAATGTTTTGAGTCTGCAGGCAATGACTGGTTCTTTTAATGGCGTTCTCTGTTCGTCTGTAGCCCACATGAATGTTGACGAATGCGGGGCCCCCGAAAAGTTCACGGGATGTAAACTCATACCCATTTCTTCTCCAGACGGCAAGATTACCGTGGAGCAGATTCGGCAGCACGCTCATGGGGTTGGAGATGAACACCACGTGCAGCCAAGGGTTGTGTCGATAACGCAGGCGACGGAGTATGGCACGGTCTATTCGGTAGACGAGATAAAGGCGATTACTGATTTTGCCCATGCGAATGGTATGCTCGTTCATGTGGACGGAGCGCGAATTGCCAACGCAGCCGTGAGTCTTGGGGTAGGCCTAAACGACATTACTGGAAGAGCTGGAGTTGACGCCCTTTCGTTCGGTGGGACAAAGAATGGCATGATGTTGGGCGAGGCAGTTGTTTTTTTCAACAAACCGCTTGCTACCAATTTCAAATACATCCGCAAGCAGGGAATGCAGCTTTATTCAAAGATGAGGTTCATCTCCGCACAGTTTACTGCCCTGTTCTCTGATGATTTGTGGCAGAAGAATGCAGCTCATGCCAATAAAATGGCACAAGAGCTTGCTTGGCGAATCCGAGAGATTCCGCAGATCCAGATAACCCAAGAGGTGCAATCAAATTCCGTGTTTGCGGTTCTTCCCAAAAAGATTATCCCACAACTTCAGGAGAAGTATTTCTTCTACGTATGGAACGAAGAAAAAGGAGAAGTGCGGTTCATGACTTCTTTCGATACGACCGAAGAAGATATTGAAGATTTCGGGGCACTACTTGAGAAAGCTGTGAAATAATCCCATCAGTGGTCCGTAGGTTCGCCCTACGGTTTTATTTTGGAAATCCTAAAGTCCGCCCCGCACCAAAGCATTGCAGCGGGCGAAGCGATAGAAATAAAATATCCGGCACTTTCGTGCCGGATATGCGGTTTTATGATGCGGGCGCAAACCCTCCTGCTTGTATCTCCCAGAGTTTTTTATAGAGCCCTTCCTCCTGTAGCAGATCTTCGTGAGTTCCTTCACGAGCGGCTTTACCTTCTTCAATGATCACAATGCGGTCCATCAATTTAACGGTAGAAAGGCGGTGGGCGATAACGATGGTGGTTTTTCCATGCATAAGTTCCCGGAGAGCTTCCTGAATTAGCGCTTCCACTTCGGAATCAAGACTTGAGGTTGCCTCGTCCAGTATAAGGATGGGGGCGTTAGCAAGTATGGCACGAGCAATTGCTACTCGCTGTCTTTCGCCGCCCGAGAGCTTTATTCCGCGTTCTCCCACGTACGTTTCGTAGCCGTACGGCAGGGACGAGATGAATTCGTGGCAGCGCGCTTTTCTTGCGGCCTCCGTTACTTCTCCGTCCGTTGCGTCAAGTTTCCCATAGCGGATATTATCTTTTAGAGTTCGATGAAATAATATCGGCTCCTGCGGAACCAAGGCGATATGCCGCCTAAGGCTTTCCTGCGTAACGCGCGAAATATTTTGTCCGTCAATGAGGATTTCACCCGAAGTGACATCGTGGAAGCGCAGGAGAAGAGTGACGACGGTTGTTTTTCCCGCACCCGACGGCCCGACGAGCGCCACTTTATCGCCGGGTTTCAAGGTTAGGGTGAAGTCATCCAGGATTTTTCGCGTGCCGTGGAAAGTGAATTCTACGCGGTTGAATTCGATCTTTCCTTCCGTGACCACCAAGGGTGTGGCGTGGGGAAGGTCTTTCACATCGTAGGGCGTATCCAGAATTTCGGCCATTTCTGACGCATCCGCAAATGCTTCATAGATTCTTCTCACCACTCGCCCGAAATCCCAGATGCGGTGGAAGAGCACGAGAAGCACTCCTTCAATAAGCGCAAAGTCCCCCACGCTTAGGCGTCCGTCTTTCCAGAGTTTGACCGCAGTAAGAACCAGGGCAAGGTTTATAACCAGCATAAGCCCTCCCTGAATGGCATCGGTTATCTGGTTAACCTTCCAGGTAAAGATCCGCAGTTTCGTAAATTCGCCAAGCACCTTTGCGAAGCGCCCCTTTTCGTACTCATAATGAGAAAAAAGCTTGATCGTCACGATGTTGGTTAGGGCGTCAGAAAGTATGCCGGTTGTTTCGGAATCTTTTTCTGCCTTTTTAAGATCGTATTTTAACTTCCAGCGCGCAATCCGATAGTAGAGGAGTATGAAACCGAAAACCCAGATCATGAGTATCGCCCCCAGAAGCAGGTTGCGGTTAAAAAGCACGGCCAGCACTCCGATTATCGCAACCGCCAGCGGTAGAAGATTGCTTTGTACCTGATCGGTAATTTCTTCGAACGAACGGCTCAGGCGCCTGACTTTGCGTACCAGGGATCCGGTGAAGTTATTGGCAAAAAATCGGTAGGAATGGCCAAGCAGGTTCTCGAACGACTCGTTTTCAAGATCCCGCATGATATTCGCTTCGAAATAGAGATTCGCAAATCCCTGAAAACGGTGGAATATCCACTCCGTCGCTTTGACGAAGCCGAAGAGCGAGACGACAATCGAGAATAAGACCGCGGCGGCCAACTCCGGAGAGAGATCTTTATTTGCGAGTGTGTCAAAGAGCCTTTTGGAATACCAGGCGCCGGTGATTTCGGCGGCGGTCGCTCCTATCACGGCCGCGAACATTAGAATCATGGCCCATGGATATGAACAAGCATGCCGCCAAAATATACGGATGATAGTTCCGACCATGGCTTTACCTAAGGGCTTCTTTTCGTTTTTTCCTTTAGCCATAAGTATTTCTTCCAATTTGTCGCCTCCGCTAAAAGGGAAGAGTTACTTTTTATCATTTTTTGGATATCCTGTCAAGTTTTTAGAAACACTCGGCAGAAATGTCGAGTGTTTCTAAACCTGCCCACATTTTCAGCGAGCAACAAGGCGATCGAGGCAATATGTTTTCGAGATTTAATCTGACCAGCGAGCCAATGCGTTTTTGAGGGCCTCGTGAGGCCGAGCGGGCATGGTTCCGAGCGAAGCGAGGAGAGCAAGGCCGAATGCGGAGGTGAGCCCGCACGCTGGGCGGACGATAGCCGTCCCGAAAAAGCACACTGGCGAGCAAAGAGCCTTGGCAAGAAAACATATTGCCGAGGGAATCGTGTGTTCGAGCTAAAGCCCAATTTTATACCAATTCTTTCCTTTTTTATAAAACACCGCATTTGGAATATCTGAAGTGGTGGCGATATCGTCCGTTTTGCCGGAAATAAGCTCGGCCGTATTTCTGCCCCCTCGGCCGTCAAGCTCGGTTAAATAAATTCCGTCGTCGGTGCGGATTGCGACATGGGCGTTGTCCCCATAAAACCAGCGGGCGCTAAGAGCGGGGGCGTGTATAGAAAGCACGGTGCTTTGCGTTCCTTCTTTCTCAAAGGGTTGATACTGATTTGAGGAAAGCCAGAGGACCTCAATTTTATCGGCTTTTACGATTAGCAGCTTCCTCCCTCGGCCATCAAACCAGACCTCCTTTATGCCGCTATCTATGGCCTTAAGGCGCCCCTCGGTATCAAGTGAGAAGAGCCCTCCGGAGGAATCGAGAATCATCACTGTTCCATCAGGTGAACCCACAAAGCGTACCGGATCCGCCGAGAGGTAAAATCCGGGATGACCAAGCGTTTCGGTTCGGCCGTCAGCCGGATTGAATTTAGCGATAAACCCCTGTTGGCTTACAAAAAAAACTTGTTCACCAATAACGCCAAAAGAGTTGACGGCCGAAGCAACAACGGTCGAGGTTCCCGCAGACGCGAAAATTAAATTTCCCTTTTTGCCGAGGTGCAGACGCTCGGTAAGCGGCTCTCCCCGCAGGATAAGAGCAGTTTCTTCTTTGGTGGATGTTGCGCGAGGAATAGTTTGCGGGACGAGCAAGATATTTCGCAATTCCGTTACCATCTCCGGAAAAACGTCAACCGTTTTTAACCACGTCTGGTGATCTATTTTTTCTATGCGGAGAATATGCGTTCCGGGATCGATGCTCGTCAGGAGCGCCCCGCCGGAGATAAGCGACGTTTCTTTGGCAAACGCTCCGTTTAAAAAAAGTGAAAGCTGCGGAATTTTTGATTTTATGAAAATGCCGCCGGTTTTTCTTACGGTTTTTGTGGAGAAATTGAACCCGTAGCCCAGGGAATAGGCGATTAGAATCGGGGCGGTGGCAGTGAAAATAAGAGCGAGGACATAGAAAAGTTGGCGCCTGTTGGTTTTTTGCATCGTTTAGTCCCAATTTAGCAGAAAATTTCCGCATTGAAAAGCGGCTTAAAGTAAGGTATAGTTCGTGCATGTCAGACACGTTTATTATAAAAGGCGGGCGGCCATTAAGCGGGGTGACGGATGTACGAGGCTCGAAAAATACCGCAACCAAGATGATGATTGCCTCGCTCCTGACTGATGAACCGTGCGTAATTGAGAATACTCCTTTTTCTGCCGATGTTGATATTACCCGCGAGATTTGCGAGAGCATAGGAAGCGAGGTTGCTTTTGAGGATGGCCATCGCTGTCGGATTGAAACTGGAGAGATAAAGACCTCTGTTGTCTCGGAACTTTCGCGAAGGAATCGGATTCCCATTCTTGCGCTGGGGCCGCTTTTGCATAGGCGCGGATTTGCCGAAGTTCCGGTTCTGGGAGGGTGCCCCATCGGGCATCGCCCCATTAATTTCCATGTGGAGGCGTTGACCAAGATGGGGGTACGGATTGAGAGGCGAACCAATTCTTATTACGCCGAGGCCGAAAGAATTCGGGGTGCGGAGATCGAATTTTTATACCCATCGGTCGGCGCTACGGAAAATGTTATACTTTGCGCCGTTCTTGCCGAGGGAAGGACTATTTTGCGAAATGCGGCAGTGGAGCCCGAAATTCTGAATTTGACCGAAATGTTAAACGCGATGGGTGCGCGTATCAGTTGTGATGCCAAGCGCCGGGAGATGGTTATTGACGGCGTAACCAGGTTACGCGGCATAACGGTCCGGGTTATGCCGGATCGGAATGAAATTGTGTCCTTTGCTTCTGCCGCCCTGGCTACCGGAGGGGATATCTTGGTGCGGGGCGCAGGAGATTCACATCTGCAGATGTTTCTTGGGAGTATACGAGGCATAGGAGGCGCTTTTGTGGTTGAGGAAGACGGTATTCGCTTCAAAGGTTCCGGGCCGTATAAGGGAGTGGAGATTGAAACTGCTCCGCACCCCGGTTTTATGACCGACTGGCAGCAGCCATTTTGTGTTCTCTTGACGCAGGCCGAAGGACCGTCAATAATACACGAGACCGTGTACGAAGACCGTTTCGGCTATGTAAGGGACCTGAAGCGAATGGGTGCAGATATAGATGTGTCTCGCGATTGCCCCGGGGCAAGATGCAGATTTTTTGGGCAGACCTTCAATCATAGTGTCCGTATAAACGGACCCCGGACTCTCCGCGGGGCAGAAATTGCCATGACTGATATTCGTGCGGGCATCGCATTAGTTATTGCGGCTCTCGCCGCAGAAGGGAAATCAGTAATCACCGGAGTGGAGCATATTGATAGGGGATATGAGAAGATAGATGAGAGGTTGAGAGCATTGGGAGCGGATATAAAGCGTCTTGTCTAAATTTTCGAGCGCAAAGCGCGAAGAAAATTTAGTGACAAGACCTTTACCCAGCCCTTACTCTACTGCTGAATCTTGTTATCATTACAAGGGTATTACAGTTTGACCTTTGTCTTGGATAATTCAATCCCGAAGTAGAGTAAGGGCTGGGTGCTCAATGTTGTAAGTAAAATTTACTTCGCATTGAGCTCGTAAATTTTAACAACATTGGCATGTTTGTAAGAAAAATAGGAATTGATCTAGGTACTGCCAACACCCTCGTTTTTATTCCTAAAAAAGGAGTGGTTTTGAATGAGCCGTCAGTAGTTGCGGTTTCCCGTGACGAGAATCGGGTTCTGGCTGTCGGTAACGAAGCGCGCCAGATGATAGGACGTACACCCGAAACCATAATCACTTACCGGCCCTTAAAAGACGGCGTTATTGCCGATTACCGTGTGACCGAAGCGATGCTCCGCTACTTTATTAATAAAGCCAGCGGGAAAGTGCGGCTCTTCCGGCCCGAAGTTATGATTTCTGTTCCGGCAGGCGTTACCTCAACGGAACGAAGAGCGGTGATTGAAGCGGCGGTACAGGCCGGGGCGAAAGCCGCATTCGTAGTAAAGGAGCCGGTGCTTGCGGCAATCGGCGCAGGCATTCCGATCAATGAGCCGGCCGGTCACATGGTGGTGGATATAGGGGGAGGCACGACTGATGTTGCGGTAATCTCTCTTGGAGGAATCGTCGCCTCAACCTCAGTAAAAGTTGCAGGGAATAAGCTTGACCAAGCCATTGCCGACTACATCAAGCGAAATTATAACCTGGCGATTGGAGACCGAACTGCCGAAGAAATAAAAATAAAAATCGGATCGGCCATTCCGGTTGATGACGCGTCTCTCAAGATGGATATTAAAGGGCGCGATTTGATGTCGGGGCTTCCTAAGACCGTTGAAATCCATTCGGCCGAAGTTACCGATGCGGTATCTGACGAACTTGACGAGATTATCCGCGCTATAAAATCTGTGCTTCATGATACTCCCCCTGAACTTGCCGCAGACATTATGGATAAGGGAATTGTGATGACGGGCGGCGGATCCCTTCTTCGCAATATTGATGAACTTGTGTTGCAGGAAACCGGGGTCAACGCCCATATTGCCGAGGACGCGCTTCTTTGTGTTGCTAAAGGCACCGGGATCGCGCTTGAGCACCTGGATGTTTACAAGAGGAGTATAATGTCGAAACGCTAGTTTTGCTCGCTCATATGCTTTTTTGACACGACTCGTCCCATCCAGCGGCTGACGCGCTAAGGGTCGGACAAAGTTTCTCGCTTCGTTCGAACCCAGCAACTTTGTCCTCTCATTGTCTCAAAAGTATACGAACTCGCTCTATCGTTTCGTCGAGAGGAAATGGTAATAAAAAAATTCCTACATTCCTGCATCTTACTTGAGGAACAGGGACGAAGACTTCTTATTGACCCGGGCGATATGTCGTTTTTCGAGAAGAAAATCTCACCTGAAGATATTGGCGGTGTGGATGTTATAATTTTTACTCATCGGCATCGTGACCATTTTGATCTAGAAATCCTCAGAAGTATTTTAAATTTGAAGCCCGCGACTATTCTAACCCACGAGGAGATAGGAGGAAAACTAAAGGAGTTAGGCATTTCATACGATACGATAGCCGCTGGCGAGAAGAAAACCGTTGAGGGGTTTACAGTTGAAGCCGTTGAAGCGCCACATGGGCCCAGTTGGAGCACGCCTCCCTACAATCTTGGTTTTAAAATAGACAACGTATTTTTCCATCCAGGCGACTGCGTTTCGTTAGAAAACGTTAAAACCAGAGTTCTGGCGCTTCCAGTTGTGGGTTCTTGGATGCGTTTTCCAGAGGCAGTATTATTTGCTAAACGCGTAAAACCCCAATATGTAATTCCTATCCATGATGCGTTTATTAAGGATGCGTTTCTCGATAGGGTCTATGATTACTTTCGGGAACCCTTAGAAAAAGAGGGGATTTCTTTTTATCCGCTTGGGCTCGATAATTCGCTTAAGATATGATCCTCGGTCACGAGCGACAAATAGACTATTTAAATAAGGTTCTTGCGCGTGGGCGGATGAGCCACGCCTATTTATTTTACGGGCCGGACGGAGTGGGTAAATTTACGCTGGCTACCTTACTCGCCAAAGCCCTCCGCTGCGAGAAAAAACCAAAATCGCTTGCCGATGTATGCAATGAGTGTAGAGATTGCAAATGGATTGACGAGTATCGCCATCCCTCCGTTATTATATTAAGTCCGACCTCAACGCTTGTTTCTAAAAAAGACAAGCGAAAAGATATTCCCATAGAAGATATACGGGAACTGAAACGTATTTTCTCTCTCGCTCCGGAAGGCGACGCATGGCGAATAGCCATTATAGATGATGCCGAGAAGCTGAGTCGCGATGCGGCGGATGCGATGTTGAAAATCCTCGAGGAACCGGGAGAGCAAACGTTAATGATTCTGGTAAGTTCTGCGCCCGATTTTCTCCCCTCAACTATTGTATCTCGCGCTCAGCCGATCCGATTTTCTCTTCTGCCCAACGTCACTTTTGTCCAGTTTCTCAAGGAATGCGTAAAATCTCCGTCCAGGGCAGAAGAAATTTTGGCCTTGGCGGCCGGGCGGCCGGGCATCGTTTTGCGCTCGCTTGCCGAAGAAAACTATTTTGCCCGAGAGTGGAAACTCGCCGAGGAGGTCAGCGGACTTTTTGTCCGAGGAGACGTTCCGTCCGTTTTTCGTTTTGTAGAAAAAGTTGCAGGAGAGGAACACGGACGGCGTAGTGCGTTATACCACCTTACGTCGTGTCTTCGAGCGGGCCTGCTCGCGCATACAGACGAAAAAAACGTCGGGTCGCATTTAGAGAAGTTAAAACGCGTGAATCGCATTGCATATTTGCTTGATACCACCAATGTCAACCCGCGTCTTGCCCTTGACGCTATGTTCCTCGAGCTCGTTAAGTAAACCTCGCTACTTGACCTCGTTAGTAGCCCGCTCAGTTTTACTTAATTCACTTAATCTGTTTGATTAACTGGTAGATTTATATGGCCTTAAAAGTTACTCTTATTGCAATAATTATTCTCATTGGGCTGGTGGTTATAATCCCATTTGTACTGAATATTGCGGGTGTTAAGGTATTCCAGTTTGGCGCGGTCGGCGGAGGCAGTTTGGGTTCGGCGGGCGAGGGGATGCTCCGTTCTCCGGACGGGGGAGAAAATTGGGAGGGCGTGTCGGCGGTCTCTCGAAGGGACTCATTCCCTTCGTCTATTCTTTCCTTTGCTTTCCATCCGCAAAATCTTGATATTGTTTTTCTTGGCGCCAAGTCATCCGGACTTTGGCGGAGTATAGACGGCGGTAAATCCTGGCATAAGCTGACCGATCGCACCGGGGTGCTTGATCTGCGCAGCGATGTTTATAAAGTTGCGCTGGGTCGAGAAAACCCGAATCTCATATATCTTGCGGTTTTCCAAGGTGGACGGGGGCTGGTTTTGCGGAGCGAAAACGGCGGGACGACATTTTCTGAAGTATATTTGTCCCCAGCTGCGCGAGCAGGCGTATTCGACATATACCTTGATCCGCAAAATGAGAAACATGTTCTCATTGTCACCGGCGATGGCGGGATTCTTGAATCGCAAAATAGCGGTCGGAGCTGGCGAGTTAAGCGCCGGTTTACCGAAGCGATAACGCGTCTCATCATACACCCGCTTATCTTTGGCGAGATGTATGTGATTACCTCCAGTGGCAATCTCCTGAAGTCAGTAGACGGTGGAGAGAATTGGACCGACCTTACCGATCGCCTGCGAGGCACCGGCCTAGAAGAAAATATAATTCCAACCCTCGATCTGAATCCGTTTAGCGCCTTCTCCGCACTGGGACGTCAAGCGTTAGAGGCGTTGATCTTAGACCCCAATGATCCTGAAACGCTTTATGCCGGATCCAAGGAGGGGCTTACCCGCTCGCGAGACGGCGCATTCACCTGGAAGAAGCTGGATTTGCTTATTCCGCCGGAGGCCTTGCCGATTAGCGCGGTTGCGGTACATCCGAAGAACCGTAATCTTATTTTTGCCGGCGCCTCCAATCAGCTTCATCGAAGCGAGGACGGAGGTGTTAATTGGAGCATTGATATTTTGCCGACAAAACTGCGTATTCGGGGTTTAATTATGCATCCTTTGAAGCCAGAGATAATGTTTGCCATATTAGCTCGCTGATGCGGTTCTCTCGCCCCGCCTTTGAGAAAAGAATTTTCGCTACGGAATATGTCTTTCTCGGTACGGCTATCGAACTCCCCAGCGAGGAGTTCTCACCTCCGGTTTGCTCCCTCGCTCTTGTCGCCTTTGGCGGCAAACCATGCCCGCTCGGTCGCAAAAGGCCCTCGAAAGACATATTCCTCGCTCACGACAATAATTTCTCAAGGGCTGGGCTCGACCGCATCAGTACTCGCTAGTGAAGTTTTCTTATGGAAATAAATACATTTAGACAAAAATTAGAAAAAATCTTTGAGCGTCTCAAAGGCGAGGTGGCTTCTTTACGTACCGGCCGCGCAACGCCGGCCTTGGTTGAGGACCTGGAAGTGGATTACTACGGAACAAAAACGCCGCTAAAAGCAGTTGCTTCGATTTCCTCTCCCGAGCCGCGGACACTCGTGATTCAGCCGTGGGACAAAGGAGCGGTTCAGGCGATTGAAAAAGCAATACAGAGCTCCTCACTCGGCTTAAATCCGGTTACGGATCGCGATGCCATCCGGGTCTCCATTCCGCAATTAACCGAAGAGCGGAGAAAAGAACTTTTGAAACTCCTCGGTCGTCACCTTGAAGATACGCGGATCCAGGTGAGGCGCGAGCGGGAGGAGATGCTAAGGGAGATTGACAGAAAAGAAAAAGAGAAAGCGATTTCGGAGGATGAAAAGTTCCGACAGAAGGGCGAAATTCAGAAAATAGTGGATGAGATAAATAAAAAAATTGAGGAGATCGGAGCGACGAAAGAAAGGGAAATAATGATAATTTGATGAAGGTCAGCATGGCAGATCGCGCAGTGGATGAAATATAAAAAGTGTCGTGAGCGGTGTGGCAGGAGAGAAATACTATTCGCTTATTCGCGCGAATAAGGGAATAGTACGCAAACTTTGATAAGCGTGGGAGAAGAAAATGAAGAAAAAACGTCTCGACCGCGCTTTATGGATAAAGGGAATAATTATAGAAAGTAGTCATGGAGCAATATATAAAAGTATCCGCCGGACTTATTGAAAAAGATGGAAAGTTTTTGATTGCCAAGAGACCCGCCAGTAAATCATTCGGAGGAAAATGGGAGTTTCCGGGCGGGAAAATCGAGCCGGAGGAGACGCCCGAGCAATGCTTGGTCCGGGAAATCAAAGAGGAATTCGGCATTGATGTAGAGGTTAAAAAACCCATACATCGTTGGGAATTTGATTACCATCGTCCGGACGGGAGAAAGTTTCTTTTCCACAGTTTTCTCTGCAGTGTAGTAAATGGCGAGCCGGAGTTAAAAGAGCATGAAGACATGCGTTGGGTTGAGGCCAAGGAATTAGCCGCTTGCGATTTGCTTGAAGCAGATCGAGAATTGCTTCCCCACATAGCATTGCTCGCGGCATAAAATTATGATATCATACAGTTATGGCTAAAAAGTCACGACGTGAAAAAGTTTATACCTACACAGTTTTTTTGGAGCCCATAGGAAGGGGCTATAATGTAATTTTTCCTGCAATCCCAGAGATTTGCACTTTTGGGAAAACTTTGAAAGAGGCAAGAGAGATGGCCAAAGACGCGCTGCGCTGTTTTTTGGAGAGTGCTGCGAAAGAACGAAGTTTATTGCCCAAAGACACCGCGCCCCTAAGAGAACGAATCGCAGTATCTGTATAAATTTTATGGGTTACTACCCGGTTTTTAAGCCGAGGGTAATGATTAAGGCTCTCCTGAGAGCCGATTTTTATATTAATCATCAAACAGGAAGTCATGCACGTTTATTTCATAGGTATCGCAAGGAGTTGCGCGTGACAATCCCCATGCATAATAAGGATTTACCAGTGGAAACTTTGAAACGTATTCTGGTTCAAGCCGACATAGATATTGATACCTTGCGCAAACTTTTGTGAAAAGAAGACGTCTTGACGATATTTTACTTGAAAAAGGGCGGGTGCGTGATAAAAACGAGGCCTTTATTTTGGTGACTGAAGGAAGGGTTTTTGTTGATGGACAGAGGGCGATCTCTCCCTCCCAGCCAATAAAAGAAGTCGCAAAAATTGAAATTCGCGGTTTGCCGGAATATGTCGGACGCGGCGCGTATAAATTGGAAGCGGCGCTTGATAAGTTTGGTGTTGATGTTACCGGAAGGATATGCGCCGATATCGGTTCGGCAACCGGAGGATTTACCGAGGTTTTGCTGAATCACGGTGCAAAGAAAGTTTATTCGATCGATACCGCGCACGGTAAATTGGCGTTAAAACTTAGGGAAGATCCGCGGGTTGTGGTGATGGAGGAGACGGATGTCCGAGACACCCCTCATTTGCCTGAAGTCGTTGACCTTGTTACCATTGATGTGTCTCTAATTTCGCTCCGTGATATTTTGTCCCATGTGGGACGTTTTTTAAGTAAAAGTGGGTCGGTCGTTGCGCTTTTCAAGCCGCAGTACGAGACGCGTGATCAAAAAATCCTGCACCACGGCGTTATAGAAGATAAGGTGGCGCGAGAGAAATTGCTGAAAGATTTTATCACATGGGCCAAAGATAGCGGCTGGAGGGTTATCGACTGGATGGAATCTCCAATTCAGGGGAGCGAGGGGAATGTGGAATATCTTCTTTACCTACGCTTTTAGTTATGCTTATTACTTCTCATCTTGCGGTGACACTACTGGTAGGAAAAGGACTTGGCCTATGGGGATTTGAAATGGTGACAGCTCTTCTCATGGGAGTGGCAATTGACCTCGATCATTTTTTGGTGAACAGAAAGTGGGTGAATGATGTAAAAACGTTTGTGTTTACATTCAAGTCCACACACGGCGAGGTTAAACAACATAGCTGGATTCAGGAACCGTTGTTTGGTCTATCAGCCGGAGTGATTTTGGGAATACTATTATCCTTTTTTGTTCCGTCCGTTCGTTGGTGGATTTTTCCGGCATTTCAGGCTCTACACATCACTATGGACGGATTTATGAATTATGAACATCAGCCCTTTGCGCCGGTGAGTCGCTGGAAATATTGGGGGGTGCTCCGGTCTAACACTCCTACCGAATGGTTTGTATCTTTGACGTTTCTTTTCGTTGTCATACTGATATGATTACTTTAATCCTCGTAATTATTGTAATAAGTTTACTCATCCTAGTTCACGAATGGGGGCATTTTTATTCTGCGCGTAAATTTGGCGTAAAAGTCGAGGAATTCGGATTCGGGTTTCCGCCAAGGGTCTTTTCACGAGTGAAGAACGGCATAAGGTATTCATTTAACCTTCTGCCTTTTGGCGGATTCGTAAAAATTTTTGGCGAGCACGGAGAAGGGGAGGGGTCTCGAGATAGTTTTATATCGCGCCCGGCCTGGCAGAGATTTACCATACTCGTCGCCGGAGTCTTTATGAATTTGGTCTTGGCCTGGTTTTTTTTCAGCGTGGGAAGCGCCATAGGCACTCCGCAGGTAAGCGATGAAGGTGAGGGAGACGCGCCGGTATCAATCATAGGTATTATGCCGGGTTCCCCGGCCGAAGGGGCAGGGCTTAAATTCGGGGATCAAATAATTGAGATGAAAGGGGCGGGGATCTCGCTTAAGATTGGTTCGGAAAAGGATGTAAAAGATTTTGTGGATGCGTACCGGGGCGAAGAAATTACGCTAATTTTGCGGCGCGCAAAAGAGACGAAAGAAATCCGCGCTATTCCGCGCCTGCAAGCCCCGGAAGGGGAGGGCCCGCTCGGTATTGCCTTGGCACGTCTTGTTATCCGGCGTACCCCATTTTACCTTGCTCCGATTGAGGGGGCGCGCATTCTCGGGCGAAGTGTTATGGCTACCGCCGAGGGACTTTGGATGCTGGTACGTGAACTTGTGGTCGAGGGGAAAACCTCCGCTGCGGTTTCGGGCCCCATAGGCATTTTCTTTTTTGCCGAGGATACTCGCTCACTCGGAATTTCTTATTTTATACAATTTGTCGGGCTGCTTTCGGTAAATCTTGCCATATTGAATTTTCTTCCGATCCCCGCGCTTGACGGAGGAAGGATCCTTTTTCTTGCCATTGAGAAAATTAAAGGTAGTAGAATTGACCCCAAAGTCGAAAATTTTGCCCATACCCTTGGATTTGCCCTGCTTGTTCTTCTTATGATCGCGGTGACGTATCGGGATATTGTGAGGATACTTTAGGCCCTTGACACGGAAACTTGCCCTGCGTATGCTTGAAAAGGTTACTTTTAGCGAGGTTTCCCGAGATGGAAAGAGATACCTACCAGTTTACGGTTGAGGTTGGTGACATTGTGATGCTGCCTATCGGAGCGGTTGGCATCGTTACCGAGGTCGAACTGCATATCGGCGGCTGTGCGAAAGAAGTGCTTGTATACCCCTTCACCAACTGGATTTTGCGGGCGATTTTACTCTTTACGCTCAAGCTCTCTTTCTTTGATAGAGATATCAATCGGCTGCGACCCCTTCATCGTGTGGAGGCGCTTCGATGAGTATCAAAAAGCCCTACTACGCGCTTCCGGTTGCGCCAAACGATGAAGAGCGGGAAAGAATTGCCAAAGGCGAAATTACTGTTTCGATCCGCCCCGGCCACAGAGAGGGTTATGATTCCGGTTGTACTCTCTGGCTTTGCTGTCACATTAAGCCCTGGGGTGTTGCGGCCATGATTGTGAACAAGCGCTACACCACATGTAGGGAGGTAGCGGTGGAGGAGTTGAAGTCGGCAGGATACGAAAATAGGTATGACATGACTGATGGGCTCCGCAAATATTACCCCGATCTTATGGATGATTCACCGGTTACGGTAATCCGCTGGCAGAACGTACAGGGCAAGGCGGTTGATGAATACAAGAAATCCAAGCAAGATGCTATCGCGGGAGGTGATCAAAAGGGATATCAGTCCCTCACGGATCTAACACGCGGTGGAATCACCATGGACATCTAAGGGTCTGGAAAAAACCAGACCTTTTTTATAAATTGTCCGGTTAATAGTTCAGTAATTTTAAGCGAAGGAATACGTCTTTCGAGGGCATGATTTTGCCGAGCGGGCATGGTTTCGAGCTGAGCGAGGAGAGCGAGGCAAAATCCATGAGGTGAGCCCGCACGCTGGGTGGGCGATAGCCGTCCCGAGAAGGGCGTATTCCGAAGCACATTTGCATTATTTTCTTGGGTATGCTATACTTCCCGTAGAGCCTAGTATTAAAACATAATAGGGTCTTATATATCACGAGTTATCGCTGATCTTGTAAGGCCATTCGCCCTCCCAACTTTTTGCATCGATAGTTTCAGCTTATTTAGAATAAGGAGCTAAAGGTATACGAAATCCTACGGCAAATAGACACTTCGCTGCAAAAAGTTGGGAGGGCATAAGTTTTAAGAAGAGCGGGTCGTTACATATAGAAATGCCAAATTTATTCTTGTCGGCGTAAGATCAGCGTTATTTCAGCGTTTCGTGTATGTAACCGCTGATGCCTCGCTGATGAGGACGCTGAATCAACGCAGAAGATAGGTTTGGTTATTTAGTAAAGTGGCTTTTCAAGATCAACGAGGCGGAGGTGGCGGAGGCGCGGGAGGGTTTGGTGATCGTCCGATGTATGACATCACCTGCTCCAAGTGCGGCAATGCCGCACAGGTGCCGTTCCCCCCGACTGCCGGACGCGACGTCTACTGCCGGGATTGTTTCCGCGAAATGAATCCGCGGAGAGAAAATCGCGGACGAGGTTACAGACCGTAACTTCAAAATCAAAACAGCTCCGACTCGAGTCGGAGCTGTTTTGATTTTTTGAGTTTTATCTCGCAAAGGGTTATCTTATTATTATGGTCAAACAATATGACTATCTTATCCTCGGCGGCGGAATCGCGGGCGTGACGGCGGCCGAAACCATACGCGAGAACGATCCGCATTCCTCCGTCGCCATCGTATCGGGCGAAGAGCATCCGCTCTATTCGCGCGTCCTTCTCCCTGCGTATCTTAAAAAAAGAATTCCGCGCGACAAGCTTTTTTTGCGGAGAATTGATGATTTTTCAAAGAAGGAAATCAATTTGTATCTTGCCGACGAGGCGGCCTGGCTGGATACCAAGCGGAAAGAAGTGGGGCTTACGAGCAGCAATGTCCTTGGGTTTCATAAGCTCCTTATTTCTACCGGCGGGAAAGTTAAGCCGTGGGAGATTGGGATAAAAGATGAGCATATTTATCGTCTCCAGACCTTGGATGACGCCGATCGGCTTTTTGGGGTCCTGGACGATTTTAGACAACCCTTGGTCGTGGGGGCCTCTTTTATAAGTCTTGAGTTTTTAGAAATATTTACCCTGAATAAAATATCGCCCATTCTTTTGGTGCGGGATGCGTATTTTTTCTCAAAAATTTTTGATCCTCACGGTGGGGAGTTAATGAGGGCCAATTTTGAGAAAAGCGGCATCACCATGCAGTTTAGCGATACGGCCAAAGAAGCTACGGTACGGGAGGGGATAATTAGGGTAGAGACAGATGCTTTGCGTGAAATCAAATGCGATGCAATCGCGCTTGGCATCGGACTTCAACGGAATGTCGGGTTTCTTGAGGGAAGCGGACTTGAATTAGGCGGGAAGGGCGTGAGAACGAACGAATTTCTCGAGACTTCCGTAGAGGGCGTGTTTGCCGCAGGCGACGTTGCCGAATTCTATGACGTTATCTCCAGCAAATATCGTCTCATTGGGAATTGGACCAACGCATTCTTGCAGGGGAAGCGGGTAGGGTTAAACATGTTGGGACAGCGTGAGCCATTCCGCAACGTTTCCGCATACTCCATTACCAATCTCGGGTGGCAGCTAACGGCGCTCGGAGATTTTGAAGAGCCGGATGAGACGGTGGTGCGCCTTGATGAGAAAAGGCATCAGTATGAGCGATTCTTTCTGCGGAATGGAGTTATGGTTGGCGTATCTCTTATTAATCGTTTCCAGGACAAGCCCCATCTTGCGAAACTCATCGAAACCAAGGCCCCGATTGCATCATACCGCGACGAGCTCAAGGATTTCCGATTTGACATACACACTATACCGGTAGTATTCTGAGGTGGTGCTAAAGAAAGTTTAATTGATCAGCCCAAATTTATGGAAGAAAATAAGGAGCAAAATTCCGAGAATAATTATCTGGTGCCGGGCGCAATCATTGTTGCTGGAGTCCTTATAGCCGGCGCCGTTATGTATTCTACCGGCGCGAATCTGCGCGGCCCTGCGCCTTTGGGAAAGGGACCCGTTGCCCCCGCTCCCGGAGAATCAGTTGACGCGGGAGGTTTTAGGGGAGATTTGACCGATGACGATCCGATGCTGGGGAGCCCAGATGCGCCGGTAACGATGGTTGAATTCAGCGATTTTCAGTGCCCCTTCTGCCGTCTATTATGGCAGGATACCCTTCCGCAGATTAAAGAAAAGTATATTAAAACCGGTAAAGTGCGTTTTGTCTATCGTGATTTTCCGCTTGCCTTTCACGAAATGGCGCAAAAGTATGCTGAAGCCGGGGAGTGCGCGGACGATCAGGGGAAGTTTTGGCAGATGCACGACAAAATTTTTGAAGAGCAGGCAAAACGCGGCACGGGGACCATTACCGGTATAACTGTCACCGACTTGAAGCAGTGGGGTAGGGAAATCGGCCTTGACGGTGTAACGTTTGACTCCTGCCTTGACTCCGGAAAATATAAAGCAGAAGTAGAGAAAGACCAAAGCGATGGGCAGGCAGCCGGAGTTTCGGGTACGCCGGGGACGTTCGTAAACGGACGGCTCATTCCGGGAGCCCTGCCGTATGTCCAATTTGAGGTGATAATTGAAGAAGAACTAAAGAAGAAATAATTTTACTTATGCCTAAAGTTAAAATTTATACAACTTCTACGTGCGTTTACTGCAAGATGGCAAAAGAGTTTTTTAAGAAGCACAACGTGATTTATGAAGAGAAGGATGTGGTAATTGATACAGAAGCGCGAAATGAATTGGTTACTAAATCCGGACAAATGGGGGTCCCGGTCATCGAGGTTGATGATAAGATAATCGTCGGCTTTGACCAGCCGCGGCTAAAAGAGGTACTGGGAATTCAATGAATAGGCGAGTTTTTGCATCCTTTGCTGCAACGGCCTTCGCTGCCGTTGGTTTTATTTTATTTTTCTTATTCAGCGGAGGAACGGTACATGCTCCCTCGGCCGTAGAGGAAAGAAGGGCCCCGGATCTCGTATTGACTGACTATCAGGGAAATGAAATGCGACTTTCCGATTTTCTTGGGAAACCGGTCGTGGTAAATGCCTGGGCGTCATGGTGTCCGTTTTGTGTGGATGAATTGCCTGATTTTGCCAGGGTTCAAGAAGAGTATAAAGACAAGCTGGTGGTTATCGCTATAGACCGGGGGGAAACACTTGCGACCGCACAAGCGTTTTCGGACAAAGTGGGAGTTACCGGAAAACTTACATTTCTGCTTGACCCGTCGGATTCTTTCTATAAATCAATCGGCGGTTTCTCGATGCCGGAGACCATTTTTGTGGATAAAGACGGATTTATCAAATACCATAAACGCGGCCCTATGAAATTGGAGGAGATGAGACGCCGTACAAGCCAAGCCTTTGGCTTGTAAATTAACCTAATTGACCTAATAAATGATCAAGCACCCATGCCTTAATGACCAACTAACCACGTATTGTTAGTTCGTGTTTGGGATTTTCTTAGAATAATTTATGGAGTTATCTATTACAGCCCTTGCCATCCCCGCTTTCATTGCCGGTCTTTTAACTTTTTTAGCTCCCTGCACTTTCCCTTTGGTACCCGCCTATTTAGGTTTTATCAGCGGGGTTTCTGGCGGGAGTGAGGTCGCAAAAGCGCGCAGAAAAGTTTTTCTGAACGGCCTTTTTTACGTTATCGGTTTTTCTCTTGTTTTTATTATTTTCGGGACGGCAGTGGGATTTTTGGGGCAGACGCTCTTTCTTTACCGGATTTGGCTCGCACGCTTTGCCGGAATATTCATTATTCTCTTCGGGCTTTTTATGCTTTACCCCGTTAGAAATCCGCTTCGCCTTTGGCGCGGCGGTAGCCGCTTGGAGCGGCTTATTTCTAACGGGGTAAGCGTCTTTAAGATTCCAATCCTTCAACGCGAGTGGCAGCCTAAGCTTCTCTTTGGTTTTGAGCGGGGTAAACCGACCTCCTCGTTTCTTCTCGGATCCGCTTTTGCTTTCGGCTGGACTCCTTGCATCGGTCCCGTGCTCGGATCGATACTTTTACTCGCCACTACATCTGTTACTGCATTTCAGGGAGCAATTCTTCTTGCGATTTTTTCCGCAGGCCTGGCTATTCCGTTTCTCGCGGTGGCTTATGCCTGGGGCTGGGCAACGCAGTCCATTCAGAAAATTTCGCAGTATCTCTGGGTGGTTTCCACCATTTCCGGCCTCATTCTTATGGCGCTTGGCATTCTTCTCTTGACGAATCGCCTCCAGCTCCTTATACCTTGGGGATATTGGATATTCAGGTTTATTAATTACGAACGGCTGTTGGATTATCTTTAGTTCTAGTAAGATAGAAATATGCTCTACGACGTAATCAAAAACTTTAATAAGCAGTTTGACTACGAGCCGATAATCGAGAATAAATCGGCATGGAGGAAATTCGATAAATTCATTATTGCCGGAATGGGCGGGTCGCACCTGGCGGCGGATTTGGTGAAAATTATTGATCCGAATTTGGACGTGTTGGTGCATACGGATTATGGCCTTCCGCAGATTCCGGAAACGGATTTAAAATCGCGGCTTTTGATCGCGAGCTCATACTCCGGCAATACCGAGGAGACGCTCGACGCGTATGATGCTGCCCGCGCTAAAGGACTTTCAGTCACCGCGGTTTCTGTCGGCGGAAAACTGCTCGCGGATGCCAAAAAAGACGGAATACCTTATGTCGTGATGCCTGATACCGGCATTCAGCCGCGCTCCGCCCTAGGATACAGTTTGCGGGCTATTTTAAAGCTCATGGGTGAGGAAAAATTGCTTGCGGAATCAAGCGGGCTTGCTTATTCTCTTGATCCCGGGGTGCTGGAGACCGCAGGAGCCGCACTTGCCGAGCGTCTGCGCGGGTTTATACCTATAATTTATTCCTCCTCGCGTAATGCCCCCCTTGCACTTAATTGGAAAATAAAGATTAACGAGACCGCAAAAATCCCCGCATTCTATAATGTATTCCCCGAACTAAATCATAATGAAATGACCGGCTTTGATCCTGCCCCGCGGACCAAAGAGCTTTCCCGCCCCTTCTATTTTATTCTTCTGAAAGATGCTGGGGACCATCCGAGAGTTCAGAAGCGGATGGAAGTAATGGATAAAATTTTTCGCAAGCGGGGATTTGTGATTGAGCCGGCCGAGCTTCAGGGGAAGAATACTCTTGAGAAAATTTTCTCCGCGCTTGTCCTTGCCGATTGGGTTTCTTATTATCTTGCCGAGTTTTATAATGTGGATTCCGAACAGGTGCCTATGGTGGAGGAATTTAAAAAATTAATCAACGAATAACGAGTCCGTTTCGGATAAACGAATAAATGTATTTACTCTTGGATATCGGAGGAACAAAAATGCGGCTGGCGGTTTCCTACGACGGCAATAGTATCGAGCCGCCGCTGGTTTTAAAAACGCCAGAAACTGTCGTTGAGGGGATTAAAGTCCTTGCCGATGCGGCTAGGGAGGCCGGAGGAAATAGGAAACTTGATCTGGCTGTCTGCGGGATTGCCGGCATCTTTAACCGTGAGCGGACGGCGCTTTTCCATAGCCCCAATCTGGCCGGTTGGGTAGGATACCCCTTAAAAGAGGAGATGGAAAAAACGTTTGGTGTGGAAACGACTCTTGAAAACGATGCCGCGCTTGCCGGGCTTGGGGAGGCAATGTTTGGTGCCGGTAGGGGAAAAGAGATCGTCGTATACATTACGGTAAGCACCGGTGTAGGAGGGGCAAGGGTTGTGCGCGGGAAAATAGACGATCGCATCTTTGGATTTGAGCCGGGGCAGCAGATAATTTCCGATGGCCAAAACCTTGAAGCTCTTGTTTCCGGCACGGCGATTAGAAAAAGGTTTTCGAAAAAACCGGCGGAGATGGATGACGCCAAAATCCTAAACGGTCTTGCCCGTGAGCTTGCGATCGGTCTTTATAACTCCATTCTTCATTGGTCTCCGGATATTGTGGTGTTGGGAGGCGCGGTTATAAACGGGGTAAACCCGATTCCGCTTGAAAGAATTAATGTGCATTTAAGAGAGCTCCCGCAGGTTTTTCCGGAGCTTCCGGTAATCAAGCGCTCGGAATTGGGAGAGATGAGCGCGCTTTACGGAGGGCTTGCGCTGGCGCATCAACACACCCACGAACTAGGAAATCTTCACAGTGAGATACATACATGATATATTTAAGAGGCGTAAATCGTATTGAGTATCGTTAAAACATGATGCTGGAACAAAATCAGGAAAATCAAATATCCCGGGGTGACACAAAAAAACTTCGTGCTCTCGAGGCAGTGCGAAGAAAAAATTTTAAAAAAGCGCTTTTGGTAGGAAGCGTAGTTTTGGTTATCGCACTTTTAGTATTCGGTCTTGTTTGGTGGAATAAGTGGACCAGCAAAAATCTTCCCGGAATGGTTATAACGGATCAGGGCCGGGAGCACGTAGGTCCGGAACATAAGCATACATATAATTCAAACCCCCCGACCTCGGGCCCGCATTTTTCAAGTCCGGCTGAATGGGGAGTTTATAAAGAAGAGCTTGCGGATGAAATCCTGATCCATAATTTGGAACATGGCGGGATATGGATTTCGTATAAACCCGATGTACCGGATGACGTCCGCGTGAAGCTTGAGAATTTCTACGAGAAATGGGGAAGGAAAATTATAGTTACTCCCCGTGTCAAGAACGACACAGACGTTGCGCTTGTTGCCTGGGGTCATTTGGATAAATTCGGCGTTTCTGAATATTCGGATGAACGGGTGGATAGATTTATAAAGGCGTTTAGAAATAAAGGACCGGAATTCGTGCCTTGATTGGGCTTTGTTGACTAAATTACCAAAGTAAACTGTGTAGATTTGATACAATGGTGTGCAGGACAACGGGTTACTACCAGAATTTTTCGATGTCATTTCTGATTTTATCTCACGGATTTCAACCAATGGTATATATGATACCCGAGTGTACAAACGAACGAATCAGGAATCAGGACGTATGAGTTAGAGATATTCGATATTCAAAGTATGGAGGATACTATTAAGAAAAAATATTATACGCATTTAAACTTTGGAACCCTCGGATTTCAAAAGATCTGGACTGGTATCACGATAGTGCTTGTTTTAACTGTAGGAGTTGCCATTTCTTATTTTCTTCTATTAGCCGCCCCCGAGTGTAATGGAAAAGTTAATGACGAACGTATAGAATGTTTCGAGAGGAATGCTGCAACGAGAAAATACGATTTTCAAAGCACATATATTTGTAAAAAGATTAATGATACTTCCAGGCGAGATGATTGTTTTGTTTTTGCTGGTTCGAAAAAGACCCAAACATCCCTTTGTGCGAAAGTAGTAAATTTAGCCAAGCGCGATACCTGTTTCCTAGATGTTGCGAAGGTGTTAAGCGATGATAGTATCTGTACGAAAATATCGCGTATTGAAGAACGTGACACCTGTTATGTAGATGTTACAAAGACTACAAACAAAAAAAGCACATGCGATCTTATCGCTGATTCGTTGAAAAGAAAAAATTGTTATTGTAATGACGAAGATAACGGTATCTATATATTCCAGAGAGGGGTGGTTACCGATCGTAAAAACTCACGAAACGAAGATTCATGTTTTTATAAAGATGAAGTTTTTCATCTAAAAGAGTGGTATTGTGATGATGACGGTTACGCACAGTATGAGGATTTAGCATGTAATACGGTATGTAGTAATGGTACATGCGGTGGTCCTAATTTATCGGGTGGTATCTCTCAAGCTCAGTTACCTAGAAGGTCTTCTGTGGAATGTTCTGATTCTGATGGAGGGGAAAATATTTATAAAAAGGGGGTAACAACCGGTGTTGATAGGTGTATATACAATGGGGTTACCCAGGACTGTGCGTCTGCCCCGGCGACTCGAACTGACTCATGCACGGAAGATTATAATATTGTAACTGGCGAGAGAAATACTCAGGTTCGTGAATGGTTCTGCGGACCGGATGGAAGGTTGACAATTAATACGCGTCTTTGCGATAACGGCTGCATCAACGGTGCATGCCGTCGGTGAGTGAGGAGAACAGATATTCGTAATTCATAATTCCCATGTTATACGATGTAATTATTATAGGTGGAGGACCGGCCGGCACTGCCGCAGCGGTCTACACCGCCCGTAAAAAATTAAAAACCCTGCTTATTACCGAGGAATTCGGCGGGCAGTCCATAGTTTCGGACGATATCCAGAATTGGATTGGGGATCCTCATATCTCCGGTTTTGATTTGGCCAAGAAATTTGAGGAGCATATTCGCGCCTATCCGGAAATGGTCGAAATTAAGATACCGGAGAAGGCGACTAAGGTAAGCGCGGCTCAATGCATGGAACCCGCCTCCGCCGAGGCTTCGGCGGGCAAGGCGCGAGTTTGTGATTTTGAGATTGAGACGGACAGGGGCAATAAGTATCAGGGGAAGACCGTCATTCTTGTAGCTGGCGCAAGGCGCAGGAAGCTTGGCATTCCCGGGGAGGACAAGTTTTCCGGAAAGGGGGTCGCATATTGCTCTACCTGCGATGCCCCACTTTTTTCGGGTAAAAAAGTTGCGGTGGTCGGAGGAGGCAATGCCGGGCTTGAGGCGGTGCAGGACCTGATTCCTTATGCTTCCGAAATCTATACTCTCGAATTCGCCGACAAGATTAAAGGGGATCCGGTTACTTTTGAGGAAATAAAAAAGAGCCCGAAATATAAAGGCGTAATTAATAATGCCCAGACCCTAGAGGTTTTGGGCGACAAGTTTGTAACGGGACTTAAATACAAAGATCGGATCTCCGGAGAAGAAAAAGCGCTTGCCGTTGACGGGGTATTTGTCGAGATCGGCTCGGTTCCGAATTCCGAAATGGTAAAGGGATTGGTTGAAATTGATAAATACGGGCAGGTGATTATTGATTCCAAACACGCCTCCACCTCGCATCCCGGAATTTTTGCCGCAGGAGACATTACTGATGATCCGTACAAGCAAAATAACATCTCGGCTGGAGATGCGGTAAAAGCGGCTCTCGCGGCGTATGCTTATTTATTGAAGAGGGAGAAACAGAGTCCGGCCGCCGAAAGCGAGCCTCGCCCTGCCGGGCGGGCGGCGGAAAAATAAAACAGGCCCCTCTCGGGACCTAACTGTAAGTCTATAATTCCTGGCGGTAAATCCTTTCCTATTTTATCTTTATCTTCGTTAATCCACGTGCACCTTCGATCATAAGACATCCCTTTTCAGTAGTCAGACGGGAAACGATTCTTTTAATTCCAAATAAAAAGGGTATTGGCCAAACAATGCTTACAATTGCCCCTTGGACTATGGTCCAGTAGGGGGTATTATACTGAAGATGGTGTTCAACAAAATCATGCGAAGTTTTTTCTACAAATACGACCGCCGCAATTGAAAGATAGATTTGCCACCACGTCATTGTTTTCTCCCAATAAAAGTAACTGGTGGTTACTTTAGCAAAGACAATTCTAAATGTCAACTTTTTTCGAAAATACCCAAAAACTTGTTAGCGAGGCCGCGAGTATCGCCCAAATTGAGGGCGATATTTTGGCGCGGCTAAAAACTCCGGATAAAATTTTGGAATTTGAAATTCCGGTGAAAATGGATGACGGATCCGAAAAAAAATTTCAGGCATGGCGGGTACAGCATAATAACGTGCTCGGTCCCTACAAGGGTGGCATCCGCTATCATCAAGATTCAAATCTTGATGAAGTAAAAGCGCTTGCCTCTTTGATGACTTGGAAGACCTCGCTTATGGGTCTGCCATTTGGCGGAGGCAAGGGCGCTGTAAAGGTTGATCCGCGGGCTTTGAGTATGAAGGAACTCGAAGAACTCTCGCGCGGATATGTCCGCGCTATATGGAAAGAAATCGGGCCGGATAAAGATATTCCGGCCCCGGACGTTGGCACAAGCCCGCAGGTTTTGGACTGGATGACGGATGAATACGCCAAGCTTTCCGGGTCATCACAGCCGGCCTCCTTCACGGGGAAGTCAATTGAAAAAGGTGGTTCACGGGGCAGAGAGGAGGCAACGGGGTTTGGCGGATACGTGATTTTACGCGAGTTTTTAAAGTCCTACATACAGGAATATATTCGTGGCGAGCGTTCCAACTCTCCGATTTTGAAGCCGCGTCCGACTATTGCGATTCAAGGTTTCGGCAATGTCGGCTCGCATCTTGCGAAGATTCTCTTTTTTCTAGGGTTTAAAATTCTTGCGATTTCCGATTCAAAAGGGGCGCTATATGAGGATCGCGGCGTTGATATCCGTAAAGTGCTTGAAGTAAAGAAGCGCACCGGCCTTATTGATCGCGGCACCTGTTTCGCTCTCGAGCCGCACCCCGCACCCTGCAAGATTTTGACCAACGAGGAACTGCTTACCATGTCGGTTGACGTTTTGGTTCCGGCGGCGCTGGAGAATCAGATTTCAGGGGCGAACGCCGAGAAAATTCAGGCGCACGTCATATTTGAGATGGCCAACGGGCCGGTAACGCCAGATGCGGAGGAGATCCTGATTAAAAGGGGAGTCGAAATTATCCCCGATATCTTGGCAAACGGAGGCGGAGTTGTTGGATCCTATTTTGAGTGGGTGCAGTCAAAAAGCGGGGAATACTGGAGCGAGAACGACGTACTTAAAAGAATTGATGATAAGTTGGTGGAGGCGTTCAAGGGCGTGCTTGAAACAAAAAATAAATATAAAACCACGTGGCGGCTGGCAGCGTATATTCAGGCGATCACGCGAGTTGTTGAGGTAATAAAATAGTAGTATATATAGTAGTATGGTACGCATCGCAATAAACGGCTTTGGGAGGATCGGCCGCTCGTTTTTCCGGGCGGCTTTCGGCATGCCGGAATTTGATATTGTCGCCGTAAACGACCTTACCGATACCGAGACCCTGGCCTATCTTCTGAAATATGACAGTGTTTATGGAAGATACGGAAAGTTGCTTGAAGCCAAAGAGGGCCATTTTATCGTTGACGGGAAAGAGATAAAAGTTTTTGCGGAAAAAAATCCGGCTCGCCTCCCCTGGAAGGACTTACATATAGATATAGTGATTGAGTCAACCGGATTTTTCGCCCACGGCGACAAAGCCAAAGCCCACCTGGATGCCGGAGCAAAACGCGTGGTGATCACAGCACCCGCCGACGGCGTAACCACCGCGCTTATCGGCGTAAATGACGATCGTTTCAAGAATCCAGGCCCTATTACAGATAATGCCTCCTGTACCACCAATTCCGTGGCACCGGTCATGGCGATTTTGCTTGAAAATTTCGGCGTTGCGAAAGCCGGGATGACTACGGTGCATGGATACACCGCAACGCAAAAATTAGTGGACGGGCCCGATGCCAAGGATCAACGGCGGGGAAGGGCCGCGGCAGTAAATATCGTGCCGTCAACCACCGGTGCTGCGGAGGCCGTAATCCAAGCAATTCCGGAGCTTGAAGGAAAGTTTGAGGCGGTTGCGATCCGCGTGCCGACGATTACCGGGTCGTTGAGCATTACGACGGCCCTTCTCAAGAAGAAAACTTCCCCAAAAGAAGTGAACGATATATTTATTAAAGCCGCGAGAGATCCCCGCTGGTCCAAAGTGTTGAAAGTCACCGAAGACCCGATCGTTTCTACCGACATCATTGGTGAGCCCTATGGCGCGATCATTGATCTTTCGCTAACGAAAGTTATAGACGGAGATTTGATAAAAATATTTTCCTGGTACGACAACGAAGCAGGGTATACAGCAACATTGGTGGAGCATGTAAAAAGGATCATCCAATCTTTTTAGTAATCGTCATCCTTCTCATACCGTAATTTTGCCCTAGGCAGAATGACGGGGGGAGGCAATATGTATGCGCAGCAATGATTCGCGTTTTTCGTATAAAGCCGCGGCAACTATGGCCGGCATTTTCTTTTTGATCTCTGTTTCTCTTCTGCCGGCTCCGGCTTTTGCCCAAACAGCATCCGATGCGGAACTGGCAAGCATCCTCTCCTCAATGCAGAAAGCCCTCGACAGTATTACCCAGGCCATTCAGGCCTTAAGTCCTTCATCAGTTCAGGCGCAAGCGCCAACCTCCGGCCTCGTTG
>CAZPDF010000007.1:0-58554 GCA_964585475.1 uncultured Candidatus Saccharibacteria bacterium | reverse complement strand
CTTCCGATCTTTTGTAGAGCCGTTTGATTTCATCGGCGGAGAGGGCGCGGTTGTATATGCGGACGTCGTCGATGGAACCAGCATATGGACTGTCGGTACAGGTTGAACCTCCAGCGCCAATATAGAAACCGCTAGATCCTGCAAAAAAGTCTGGGGTGGTGGTTGCGTATCTTACCCCATTAATGTATACACTCCTGCTAGAATCGTCGCGTGTGTACGCTATATGGTTCCACTCTCCCCTCGAAATTGGGTTGCCGGACGCTGCAAGATTCACCACATCTTTATTGGTTGGTCCTCCCATATATAATAAATTACTAGTGATGAGAACATTCTCCTTGTAATTACTGTCGTTTGGAAATAAATTAAGTATCTTCCCACTACTGGAGAGGCTATTCGGTCTAATCCATAACGAAAAAGAAATTGGGGACGTTAGGGACATAAGGGAAGACTGCTGGCCAATATTTACACAAGCATTTGCACCGCTAAACTCCAGCGCCTGTCCGATTCTGCCGACAACTCGCCTCGGTCCGTTCGTGAGCGTTCCGGTGGCGTAACTTGAAGAGCGATCATACGCAAGCACTCCTGCCACATCCGGGCCGTCAAAAGTCCAGTAGCCGACAAGGCCGGAAATCAGGCCGAGAGAAACGGGTGCCTTGTTTATCACGGCTCCGGCCTGGGCAAAATTAGTTTGCCCTAAAATGCAAAAGGCAAATACCAGCAGTATAATTTTCAATTTGCAATTTTTAATTTTCATGGCTTTTTGTTACTGTGAACCTGCGGTGGGGGTGGCTTAGTGCCGGATCCGGCTTTATCACCCAGGGTCTACGGGGTGCAAATCCCCGCACCTCCACCGCTTCAAAATTGTGCTATGCTATTGACAGGATTTTAAATAAGGAATATACTTATAATAGGTGATAAAGCTGGGTATAAGCACTAGGTTTAGACCCCCGGAACCACGCAGAAATGCGTGGTTTTTGGTTCCCGCCATATCTTTACCCCGTTAGATAAAAACATATAAGATTTTGCTAACGGATTACATTTTTTTTATTTTATCACATACTCCTGTTTCATAACTTATGTGTTTTTATCTAATGGGGCGGGCCGTCAACCCCGTTAGAGGCTCGCGCCGAAGGCGCGGCAGACGCCCTCGCCCCGTTACTGCTTGCAGTAATGGGGCTTGGCGTCTTGCCTCTAACGGGGTAAAAAGACCAGTAGCCCACTAGTCCAGATATCAACCCCAATGATATCGGTGCTTTGTTAATGACGGCTCCCGCCCTAGCTGTATCTATAGTCAAGATAAATATAATAAGAAAAATTCCCGCCCCCGTTAGAGACAAATTTAGGAAACGTTTCAAACGATTTTTGAGATATCTTTTTCCCGAAACAGATTTCAAGTATTTTTCTCTTGCCCCGTTAGAAGTCAAAGTTAGTGTGTTTCCACCTAAATTGTGTAAGGCGAAGCCGCTTCGCTTAACATGGTACTGAAAATCATTGGGCATTGCCGGACTTCTAACGGGGCGAGCATAAGCATCCTGCGCATTCATGCAAGCTTCATAGTAGATCAGCTCAAAAGGACCCCGCCCTCTAGTAGCCGGAACTTTATTTTCGTTGTGTTCCTTAAAACGCTTGCGCAAATCATTCGTACAGCCGGTGTACCACCGTTTGTCTTTGAGACTTTGTAATAAATATGTGTAAAACATAATAAGTGCGGCTCTAACGGGGCCAGTAGCCGACCAGCCCCGTTAGAAGTCCGACCCGCCCCGTTAGAGACATCGTCCCTAACGGGGTGAATAAACGCATCGGCAGTCGCCTTGGGCGACTTACTTCTAACGGGGCAAGGCCGGAAATCAGACCGAGAGAAGCGGGTGCCTTGTTAATCACAGCGCCGGCGTTGGCAATATAAGGAAATACCATGAAATTCAATAGAAATACAATGGAAATGCAGTAGAAATACAGTTGTTTTTTGGTTGTGGGTAAAACGCTTGACATAGTTTTTACATCTGCTACAATGGAGCTACAACGCCGGTATGACTCTATACATCACGGGTCAAAGCTGGGTACCCAGAAAAGGTCCTTTCAAAGGGGCCTTTTCTGTTGTATAATTGCCAACGGATCCGGGCCTGTGTTGCATATAGTAGCATGCTGGCGTTGGTACCCAGCGAAGGGAGTGCAAGTCTCCCCGGGTCCATCGGAAAGTCCGTCGTATAACGCGGCGGATTTTCTGTTTCCTCGCCCCGTTAGAGCCAGAAAGCGTGTGCAACCAGCATGGCATCGTCCGTCTTTTTTACTCTGTATTACATAATTATAAATCATGACAATTGTGGCTCTAACGGGGCAAGCCATATCTTTACCCCGTTAAAACTTGTTTTAACCGGGGCGGGCCGTCAACCCCGTTAGAGGCCCTATTCGCTAAAGGCGAATCGGCAGACGCCCTCGCCCCGTTACTGCTTGCAGTAATGGGGCTTGGCGTCTTGCCTCTAACGGGGTAAAAAGACCAGTAGCCGACCAAACCCGAAATCAAACCCAGAGATGTGGGCGCGCGGTTGATGAGAGCACCGGCGCTAGCTTCACCGCTGAAAATGAAGATAAATGCGAAAACCAGGAATGAGGTTGTAATGATGTTCTGTTTCATTTGATACACGATTCAAGATTCATGATTTAAGAATATATTCCCTTTATTTTAAAAAGGATTTTGATTTTGTGATAAGACCCTGCAGTAATCGGTGAGTATCTTCAACACTTTTCATCAACGTCTCAAAGTCGCCGGCCGTAAGATATCCGACATCGCGGGCGATAAAAAGCTGATTCTTCAGTTCGGTAAGGGACCCTTGCGCATGATAATAGAATTGAATTTTTTCTTTCATGGTATGTCGGCCAAAACCCTCTGCTATATTTGAGGTTATTGAGGATACCGCCCTTCGCATTTGGTCTATCAGTGAATAAATTTCTTCTTTGGGAAACTTTTTAGTTACGGCATAAATTGCTATGACAAGGCGGTGGCCTTCTTGCCACACTTTTAAATCCGTAAATTCTCGGATTTTTCCCGCTTCGTTATTCATGAATCGTGAATCTTAAATCTTGAATCTATTGTACAAACTTCCAACTTTGTAATATCTCCGTCATCTCCCCGGCAAATTCTTTGTAGGTCGAGATCTGGTAAAGATAGTTTCCGTGGGGAACCGGAGATTCGGGATGGGCGAGCCAAATTTCTAAAGTCGCGCCGATGGATTCGTTGGAACTCTCAAAAACCACGGCCGGCACCGAATCGAGCTTGGCGGTTTTTATATTCCGCATGGGCATATCCGGCACTTCGGAACGGATAAATTGGGCCGTGAGCGGGCCCTCGGTATCAAAGGGGGCTATATATATCTGGAGTCCTTCTTTTGGGCTTTTTTCAAATACGACCAGCTCCCCCTTCTCGTCCGGAAAAGTGGAGGATTTAAAACCTTCGGGAAACTCCAGAGAGAAGCCGTATTTTTCGGAGACGAATCGATTTCCGACCGTACGCCCGGGTCCCTGCGTAGCCGGCGGCTCAACAACCGCTGATTTGGCGCTGATATCAACGCTGATTTCGCGCTGATTTTCCCCGGATCTGCCCCAGCCGAAGATGTTTAAATTAACCGGGCCGAGATTCCACCCGCTCGAAGATTCCCCCTCCCCTCCCCGGTCAAGGAACCACGCTCCGAGACCGGCCGCCAAAAAAACCCATGAGAGAACCCCTCCGATAACCAGAACCCCGACGACGATAGATGTGACTTGTGCTTTCTTCATATTATTTTTATAAGTTATTTTATAATTCTGGTGAAGTCCGACTTCGATAGTCCGTTTAAGTATTTAATATTTTCTTCAAACGTTCGTATTCGCTTTTATAATGTTTTTCAAAAGCTATGGGATCGCTTTTTCTTATGGCGTCCATCAGTTCAAAATCCTGTTTATAGCGTTCTTTTTCCTTCTCGCGGGCTCTCTGGAGTTTGTCCCGCTCGGACAGGGTTCCTTCGCTTGCCATTTTTTGCGCGAGCGACTTTTGCAGACGGTCAAGCAGAAAGTTAAGTTCCTTGGCCCGGAGTTTCAGCCCAACCATGGGAGGCAAATGGGGATTAATGGGATAAAAAGGGATCCGTTCAACCTCGTCAATCCCCATTTCTCCTCTTTCGTTTACCCCTTCTCCCCTTTCCCCCATTATCCCCTTTATACCCATTAACTCCGGGTACATTCCCTTAATAATATCGTTACAATCCTCCTCAAGCTCCGCATTGGAGGCGATCGAGTAGCCGAGAAACTGATAATACTCGTGGGTCAAATTCCGCTTCCATCCCTCGGCAATATTCTGTTTAGTCGAGCGTGCCGAGCGATCCATCTGATCGCCCAAGGCGACGAGCGTCTTTGTCTTGGGGAATTGATGGGTCAGCTCGGAGCATGCTTTCTGCAATTCCTCGGCTTTCTCGTAAACCAATAGATTCCTGTATCCGTATGGATTTTTTGATACTTTTATGACCATAAAGGGGAAGAAAAGGGATTAAAGGGAATAATGAGGATATTAACGACCCATGTTATACAGACGACGTACCTCATCAGGGGATAGAGCCCGATTATACACCCTAACGTCGTCGATGAGGCCGTTGAAAAAGTAATCTCCAAACCCATCATCGCCTATGTTAAGTGCACCGAGTCCTGACACGGGAGTACCAGAGTTTCCGGAGGCATTGAGTACGCCGTTTATGTAGATCGACGCCGGGCCATTCGTCCCACTATTCCGCACGGCACATATATGTTGCCACGCATTTGCGACGATTGAATCCACCGCGGATTGTAGCGGCGGATCTAGTGCACTATTGCTATAAAGGTTAAGACGGCTATTTACGTTAGAGGCTCCGAAAAAGAACCTTGCGTTACTCATAAGTGCTTTCTCTGTAGCAGAACTGGTAACTCGCGGATTTATCCATCCGCAAAGCGTAATTGTGCCAGTATCTATAGAATCAGTTACCACAGGGACACGATCATCCACCCCGTCAAAATTCAGCGCCTGCCCGATTCTGCCTATTTTACGCACAGGACCGTTTGTGAGCGTTCCGGTGGCGAAACTGGTGGACTTGTCGTAAGCCAGGACTCCGGCCATATCATCTTCATCAAAAGTCCAGTGGCCTACTAAGCCGGAAGTTAGCCCGATATTGGACGGCTTGCCGAGTTTCAGAGTCCCGCCGATCCTATAGAGCCGCTTGATTTCGTCGGCGGAAAGAGCGCGGTTGTAGATGCGGACGTCGTCGATAGAGCCGCGGAAGTAGCCCGCATTTAGCAACCCTTCTCTACCAATCGCTGTATCTGCTGCCGAGGCGGGAATACCTGAGGCACCAGAATTGGTGACAGACTGCTCAACGGCATCAAGGTAAATCTTGACATTGCTATCGCTGATGCGTACGGCACAGGTGTGATACCACCTATTGTCGGTAAGAATGTCACCAGTGAAAAATTCCTCAAGCCCACCAGCGCCAATCCAATAGAAGTGTAAATTTGCACCACTGGTAAATGTTTCAAATGTGTATTGAGAGCCGCCTCCAAACTCATTACTGAATATCGCATTACTGCCACCTAAATTTTTCCCGTTAATCCACGCACACACCGACATGGGTCCCGAGAGACTCAAACTTGCTGGCGTCCCGATGTCTACATAATCATCCCCCCCGTCAAAATTCAGCGCTTGCCCGATTCTGCCGGCCACTCGCACCGGGCCGTTGGTGAGCGTTCCGGTGGCGAAACTGGTAGAACGGTCATAAGCGAGGGCCCCGGCCATGTCGTCTTCATCAAAAGTCCAATGGCCGACCAGGCCGTCGGTGAGGCCGACGCCAGCTGGCTTGCCGAGCTTCAGAGTCCCGCCTATCCGGTAGAGCCGTTTGATTTCGTCCGGGGAAAGGGCACGGTTATATATGCGGACGTCGTCGATGAGGCCGTTAAAAGCGCCGGAAGTAGGACTTATTGTCGTGTTCCCTCCGATATGAGAGGTACGGCCCGGGGAATCGTCTCCTATGCCGAGGCTACAATCAGTACCGGCAGTACCATCGCGCGCTACCGGGACTCCATCAACATAAAATGTCACGCTTGCCCGAGTTGTACCGCCGGTCCAGGTTACGGAAACATGATGCCACGAATTGAGAGTGACGCTATTCGCTACTGAAAACGCATCGAGCGGGTTACCACTACAATTTATAAAGAACTCCAGACTTCCTACCACGGTTGCATCGTCTAACTTAAAAGCTCTGTTGACGCGGTTGGTATTATCCCCTTTGGTTAATATCGCTCCCGTCTCATCCGGAACAATGTTGCCGTAACTTCGTGGGTAGATCCAGGCAGAGTACGTTAGACTCGTAAGACTGTTAAGCGTAGTCGCATCTCCCATACTTACGCCCGACGTGGTGGCTTTCGTAAACTCCAGCGCCTGTCCGATTCTGCCGACAACTCGCCTCGGTCCGTTCGTGAGCGTTCCGGTGGCGTAACTTGAAGAGCGATCATACGCAAGCACTCCTGCCACATCCGGGCCGTCAAAAGACCAGTAGCCGACCAGGCCCGAGGTCAGGCCGAGGTAATTCGGGGCGTGGAAGATGGCGCCAGCGTGGGCGCTCATCGCATAGAAAAATCCGAACGCAATAAGCGCGATATTTAAATACTTAAAAATGACAAGTTGAAAGTTCATTTTCTTTCGAAACGCGATATATCGAATTTGGCGCTAGGATTTGTTTTGACTTCTTCGAGATGCTTTTTAAGATACTGGTCGAATTCTTCGCGCTCAAGTTGGGATTTGGATTTTTCTTTTTTGAATTGGTGTCCTGCGATCCCCGATTGCTTGATGCTCTGAATGAAACGATAAATCAAAACCGAGCAGTCCTCGCTTAAACCAATTAAACGTTTAAACATTTCAACGTTTAAGTATCCCGCGTCCAACGCAACGTAAAGTTGCGCACGCACTTCTCCGCAGGAGCCCTTGGCGATAAATAAATAGTTGATTAACTCGGCGCGCGTGCCTCGTTCAAATCCTTCCGCGATATTAGACATCACGGAAACCGAAGCTCGCCGGATTTGATCTATAAAACCGTAATCCGGCGGCAGGTTTAAACGTTTAAACGTTTCACCGCTTAAACTTTTGTATATTTCCCGGGTAAGTTCCCGCGCTTTTTGCCAGGCGATTAAATCCTCGAATCTTTGGACTGTTGCCATATTTTTAAACTTATTAAACTGTTAAACGGTTTAAACGTTTCAACGTTTAAGTCGCGGGGGTCAGCTCGATACTGGTTATGGGAGTGCTTGATGCAGTGGCTGTAGGCGTGGGTTCGGGCGCGGGAGAAGATTCCGGAGCTGGCGCCGGCGGAGGTTCGGGTGAAGGCGTAGGTTCCGTGGCGACCGTCGGAGTCGTGGTTGAAGTTTCAGAGATTACGGTCGTGGTGCTGGAAGCGGTCGCCCCTCCCACGTCATTCTGAGGCGACGAAGTAGCCGAAGAATCCGACCCCGCGGGTCGTCCTGAGGCATCAGCCGAAGGATCTAGAGATCCTTCGCTACCGCTCAGGATGACATCAGAACCGCTTGGAATAACAGACGGTACGGAGGCCACACATTCTCCCTGCTCGGCCCTCACCACTCCTCCCGTCCCGACTTTAACGCAGTAAGGCAGGCCGTCTTCGCCAAAAAGCGTGATTCCGGTCGGGTTTGTCGGCGAGCCGACAGTCAGTTTCTGCGTTGTTACCTCATCCGCAACAACGCGGGTCGCAATCAAGGTCCCGTCGTCGTCAATCCGCCATTTGCCGTTTTGCGAAACAATTTTTGCGACATTCACGATTGAATTCCCATGCATGTCTATATCTCCGTAAAATCCGACGCTGACCTTGCCGGAGGTCTGGTCAACCGACCAGCCGTTTGTCGTTGAACTGGTAACTAGTAACTGGTTACTGGTTACTCCGTCGTCCAGCTTCGAATACCCCAGATTCACGAAAACCAAAACCTTTCCGGTTTTTACCGTCCGGCCGTAGGAAAGAAGAACGCTTGTGGTTGAATTTGCCGGGCCAAAATTTTCAAGCGCGATACCGACGGTAACGCCCGAAGTCGTCGCCTTAAGCCCCACTCCGGCAAGCGAGGAAAGCCCGATTCGATCTCCGATTTTTACCGCGCCGCCCTCATCCGAAATCTTCACCGGAACCCGGCCGGAGAGCGCAACAGGAACCTTTCTTGCGTCTTCAAAGAGTTCTATGCCGTATCCTCCGAGAAGTAAGCCCGGCTTGGTAGAAACCACACCAATGATTGGCGAAGTGATCGCTTGCGATGATTTTGTGACAAAAACAGGACTGGAGGCGTCGAGACTCACCAGATCTCCCGCCTCAAGAGATGTATCAGTCGTCGGATACTGCTCGGCAACGTCAATGCCAGTGATTGTGGTGGCCACGGCGTAAATAGTGCCTGGGGCGCGTGCCGCATTCGCACAGGCTGGAGTTGCATCATCCACGCAAAGCGCCCCAAGAACGTCCAGCGCTGCGCCAGGAGTAGTTGTGCCGATGCCGACCGAGCCGAAAGTGATGTTCCCGGAAGCAGTGGTGGTGGCGTAGATAGTGAGAACTTGCGTTGAGTCAACCATAGCCGAATAACTCATGGCAATACCGGCCGTCGTGGTTGAACTGGGCATATCAATCCAGGAAACCATTCCCGCATCCGTGTCAAAAGACATCGGTCCCGTATTCAAAGCGTCAACCGAGAGAGTGCCGGTGGCGGTGTCATATAACACGGCTCCGTCGTCAATGGAAAATCCTCCCAGGAAAGACGAGGTGCCCCTGGCCCCACGGGTGTCAATGGAGAAAATGGGTTGGGCAGTGGTGGAGGTGGCAATAGAGAAAGCGTATGGGGCAAGATTGGGGATAGTGGAGGTGGAGGAAGAAGCGTAGATAAAGTTGCCCAAGCTATAGAGTATGGCGTTTGACATGCCGCTTGCGGAACCCCCTCCGGCAACGGAAAGACGTGCGCCGGGAGAGGTCGTGCCCACACCAAATCGAACATTTGAGTTATCCCAGGAAAAGAGGGCGTTCGAAGAAATGGTGCTCGAAGTATCCCAATAGGTTACCTTATTTGTCGCTCCCGATCCCGAAACTCCGCCGCCTCCTCCCACGCACGATCCGTTAAGCGCATAACACCCTCCAGTCATGTTAATCCCGAAGTTTCCCACAAAGGTCGAGGTGGCAGATCCTGCGACATCCAGGACTCCGGCGGTGGTGGTGGATCTTCCTACTCCAAGGCCTCCGGTGGCATAGATATTTCCGAGTACGGAAAAGTTGGTGGAAGGGGAAGAGGTGGCAACTCCTACGAGGCCGGAGCTTAACAGGGTGAGTCTAGCGGTAGAACTGGTGGCGTAGGCGTCGGAGGAGGAGGATATGTAGAAGTTGCCTCCTTGGGAAGAAAGGGTCCAGTGTTTGAGGTTGGCGCTGGCATCATTTGCCGTCAGGGTAAGATAGGTCTGGGTGTTGGATGCGACTTGTAAGGACCAGGCCGGAGTTGTCGTGCCTATGGCGAGGCGCCCGAGTTTGTCCACCACGAATCTAGAGATGCCGCGATTCTTGAATTCAAGAAAGTTTCCGGTGAATGTTCCTGCACCTCTAGTTGGTGAGGTGGTGGCAGAGGAGGTAGCAAAATCCATGAGAAGGCCGGTTCCGGCAAATGTTCCGGTGGCGTGAGTGAGAGTAAGAATGGAGGTGGAGGTGCTGATGAAAGTGGTTGTGGCAAGAGGCAAAGAAATGCCGACCGTACCCTGCGAGAGAAGGCCATTGGGGCCCACAGTAAGACCTCCTGAAAGATTCAATCCTCGCGCGGTAATATCATCCCGAACCTGCAAAGATCCGGCCTCAAGGGAATGCGCCATTAACGCATTCACCTCTGCCCCGGAAACGTCAATCACTTTCAAGTCATCGCTTCCCGAATCTAACACGTAGGCGTAGCGGCCGGAGACCGCGATGGATGTGGGGAGATCGCCGATACCAAGGGTTCCCACAGTTACCGGAGCCGACGGATTGGAAACGTCAATCACTTTCAAGTCATCGCTTCCCGAATCTACCACGTAGGCGTAGCGGCCGGAGACCGCGATGGATGTGGGGTTAGCGCCTATACCAAGGGAACCGACTCTAACCGGAGCGGATGGGTTGGAAACGTCAATCACCCTAAGGTCTTGGCTTCCCCGATCCACCACATAGGCATATCTGCCGGAGACCGCGATGGATGTGGGGAGATTGCCGATACCAAGGGTTCCCACAGTTACCGGAGCCGACGGATTGGAAACGTCAATCACTTTCAAGTCATCGCTTCCCGAATCTACCACGTAGGCGTAGCGGCCGGAGACCGCGATGGATGTGGGGTTAGCGCCTATACCAAGGGAACCGACTCTAACCGGAGCGGATGGGTTGGAAACGTCAATCACTTTCAAATCAACGCTTACCTGATCCACCACATAGGCATATCTGCCGGAGACCGCGATGGACCAGGGGGTAGTACCAATGTCAAGGGAACCGACTCTAACCGGAGCGGATGGGTTGGAAACGTCAATCACTTTGAAGTCATCGCTTCCATAATCCACCACGTAGGCGTAGCGGCCGGAGACCGCGATGGATGTGGGGAGATCGCCGATACCAAGGGAACCGACTGTAACCGGAGCGCTCGGGTTTGAAACATCAATAACTTTCAGATCAGCGCTTCCCTGATCCACCACATAGGCATATCTGCCGGAAACAACAATGGATTGGGGGAGAGAGCCGATCCCAAGCTTACCAACCACGACCGCGGATGAAGATCCATGGTTGATGGTAAGCGCCCCCCTCACATCAACTCCGAAAAGAAGTGATCCGGAAGTAGTAGCGGTGCCGGTAATGAGGTTAGAGACCCCTTGATTTCTCGTATCATCAAATCTTAAGAAAAAGGTGGAGGTTGCGGTATTGGTGGCCGCAGTAGTTACCCAGTCGTCCGTGAATCTTCGGCCGTAAATCATGGCAGGGGTTCCGATTGAGTTTTGCTGGATGTTCAAGAGGCCGATGTTGCCAAGGCCCGAAGATCCGGCCAAGGCAATCGTCGAGGTTCCGGCGATAGATAGCAAAGACGCGGGAGTTTGGGTAGCAAGACCCAAACGATTATTAAAAGCGTCAATCGAGAGAAGATTTGCTCCTCCGATGTTCCACGCATTGACCGCGCCTGCAAGCGAAGTGGAGGCTGACTGGTTAAAATTCAGGAAATTATTTCCAATGAGTACAGAACCGGTTCCGATTTGAAGTCCTCCTTTGACCCAAAGGTTAGAGGCGTAAGTGGAGGTGGAGTTTGATCCGGTGCCCAAAACGTCAAGAAATCCCTGGATGGTTGAAGTTGCGCTGGTCGAGGTGGCGTTGAATTGACGCATGGTAAGGACTCCGGTAATAACCGCGTCTCCGGTAACTCCTAAGGTGGTGCCCGGTGTGGTGGTGCCGATTCCCAGGCGCGAGTTGGTAATGTCGGTGGTAAGGTAGTTGGCTGAATCAAGAGTGGACGCGGTCGAGTAATACGTGACACGGTTGGCAGTACCCTGATCAATGGTGGTCGAACCCGTGGCCGCGCAATCCCCGCTCACGGTTCTGAAGCAGCCACTCGAAAGGATGATTCCATTTCCAAAGGTGGAACTGGCCGAGGTGGATCTGACATTCAAAAGATTCGCGGAAAGTCCACCTCCGAAAGTGGAAGTACCTACGCCGTTGGCATTGAATACTCCGGAAATGGTGGTGGAACCATTGGAGGTGTCTACGGTAAACACCGAGGAGGAGGCCGCATTCAAGATTCTGAAGGCCGAGGTGGAATTTATGAATGACTGGAAAGTGGCCAGAGTCGAGGTGCCGTAGAGGTTGAATAGCGATACCGCCGAAGAAGTGCCAATGGATACGCGGCCTTGGTAGTCGGCCACGATCAAGTTCGCTCCTCCGGAATTCTGGATGCGGACCAGGTCCGCGGTCTGGTTGGCCGCTGCCTGCGCGATCAAGGGAACCGCAGTGGAGGTGGTGGCGTAAATAGAAAGTACGGCCGGGGAAAGAGGGCTCGAGTTTCCTATGGATACCTGGTCTCCGGCTTGGTTCAAACGCACTATGGTTCCGTCATCTGTCCATCCGGATGAGGCCGCAGCTCCGGCGCTCGATACCGCACAGGTGCCGTCCGTAAGTTCAAAGCATCCGTTCAATAACCTAATGCCGTTGCCAAAGGTGGAACTGGCCGAGGTGGATCTGACATTCAAAAGATTCGCGGAAAGTCCACCTCCGAAAGTGGAAGTACCTACGCCGTTGGCATTGAATACTCCGGAAATGGTGGTGGAACCATTGGAGGTGTCTACGGTAAACACCGAGGAGGAGGCCGCATTCAAGATTCTGAAAGCCGACGTGGAATTTATGAATGACTGGAAAGTGGCCAGAGTCGAGGTGCCATATAGATTCAAGAGCGAATTGGGAGACGTGGTGCCTAGGCCGAGGCGCCCCGCGGAACTATCCCAGAAAAAAGCGTTGTCCCCGGAAATGGAAGAGACGCCGGTCCAGAAAGTAACTTGCCCTGAAGCTCCGGCACCAGTGACGGTTGCGCCACCGGCAACACACCCGCCGTTTATAGCAAAACATCCGTTATTAAGATTTATACCGCTGGCGAAAGTGGAACTGGCGGTGGTGGAGGAAATGTTTAAGAGTCCGACGGAGAGACCCGATATAAAGGTTGAGGTCGCGCTACCGGATACCGCAAGGTTGCCCGCAAGAGACAGGGCGCCTCCGATGGACGCCTGACCGGAAACCTCAAATGCCCCGGCAGTAGTTGTCGCCACCCCTACGCCGAGTCCCCCTACTATATATGTATTGCCGCCTACGGAGAGCGATTGAGCCGGAGACGAAGTGCCGATACCGAGTCGTCCGGTGCTTGAATCAAATATGAGATTGGAATTGCCGGTCAGGGAACCGCTACTCGCCCAAAAAGTAACCTGTCCGGTTGCGCCGGACCCGCCCACGCCCCCTCCGCCAACCGCGTCCGAGCCGCAAGTAATTCTTCCCTCTCCATCCGTTTCAAGCACTCCAGATCCGCCGCAACTAATAACGGGGATTAAAGGGCTTGTGCCGAATTTCGCGTCAAGCGAAACATCCAGCGTTCCCCGCACGCTCAAAAGACTCGTGGGATTTACGGTTCCTACGCCCACGCTCCCGCCGGCCGTGGCAAGATAGGCGCTCGCGCTCGCGCTAAGCGGACCCGTAAAAGTTGAGCTGCCGCTGACGGCAAGCAGGCTTGAAGGCGAGGTTGTTCCAATGCCAAGCCGACCCGAACCGTCAATAACCAAACGAGGAGTGCTGGATGCATCAATAATTTCAAAGAGCCGTCCCAGCCGCTCGGATAATCCAATGAGCCGGAAGGCGGTGGTGGAAGCATCTTGCTGTTGAACCGCCAATACCGCACCGAGAGAAGTCGTACCAATACCCAAGGACCCGGTAATCTTTACCGAGCCGGCGCCACGGGTATCAATGCTCAAAATCGGAGTGGCGGTGGCGGACGTCGCAATGCTCCAGGCGTTGGCCGCGGAATTTAAAATGGTAGTCGTCGAAAAATTATTATATTGAGTAAGATTGGTTCCTAAGTATCGGGTGACGCTCGGCCCCGCAAAAGTAAGCCGGGAGCCGGTGGTGGTGCCGATAGTAACTCCGCCGGTAACTTCAAGCGACAAACCGGGATCCCGGGTAACAATAACGTCCCCGCGCCTCCTCCAAAAAGCGGAAGACACCGCGGGCCGCTGGCCGCCGGTAATAACGATGCCGTCTCCGGCCGTGACGCCATAAATAACATTGGAGGCGATTATGGTGCCCGAACCCAAATCAATGTCGGTTCCTCTTAGAAGCCCGCGCACGGTGACTTCGGTTTTGAATTCGCTCGGAACATTTATGCGAACCGTCGAGCGCGGAGTGGAAGGCGCGAGAAGCCCGCTATTTTTTTGACGAATGGCCTGACCATCCAAATCTGCCGTAACGGCGCGCGAAGGGATCAGGCGGCGGAATAAACTTCTAATAAATGTTCCGGCGTCGTCAAGAAAAGCCGCAAAAAGTGGCCGCGAGGATGACAACGAAAGGACGGTAAGATCTTGCGCATCCTCAAGACTGCTGGCCTCAGCCGACCATACACCTATAAGACCTGCCGTAAGAACTAAGGCCGCGAGAAAACAACCCAACAGCCACAGCGAGCGTCGCGTCACCCCATCCTTTTGCGGTTTTTTGCTAGAGAAACTCATAATAAATCCTAATGAAGAACGCCAAGATATACTTGAACCATATTATCCCGCACCTTGAGAACTCCTGTTTCCATCTCAAGGCGTCTTGAGGGCAAATCCCGGAAATGGAGGGTGAGGGAGCGATGAATCAACGAGATGAAATTGGCATGCATAGGCAAGACGTCAAAAGGCCCTTTGTCGTTGAAGGAGGAGAGAGCGGTCACTGGGCCCTCAAAAATAATGCCTTCGCGATCTCTAATCGTTACGGAAAGGGTTGGAGTTTGAATTGTTGCGTTGCTATCCATGATTTTTTAGTTACTAGTGAACTGGTGGCGAGTAAAGCGCTTTTCCCCGTTGTCGTCCTGAGCCCTTCGTGAGTCATTCTGAACGAAGTGAAGAATCTCAGGGTAAACTCCGTGAAGGAGCTCTTGCCGTAAATGAGGGGATTCTTCGCTGCGCTCAGAATGACATTTAGGAATATACTCGCTACCAGTTCAGTTATTTGTTACTGGTTCTTACGCGCTTCTTTTTCTGATCTGCCGCGCGCTGCCTATATACAAAAATTCTTCCGCCGGTACCGCATCATAATTTCCGGCGAGTATCTCATTTACGTCTTCGATGGTTGTGCGGAGCGGAATGTATTGGCCGGCGAACCCAATCTGGTCTTCCAAAACAAACAAGTTCTGGGTCATGAAATTCCTGATTTTTTTTGCCCGCTGGTAAAACGTCCGGTCCTCGGCCGATAATTCCGACTCCCCTACCAGCGACACGACCCGCTCCAGTGTAATCGCTTTTTTAAGCAAGGCCTGGGCGGCACGTGCGGTCTGGTAATGAAGCTCTCCTGCGGTTTGGGGCGAGAGCGCGGAGGAATAAGACGCCAAGGGGTCAACCGCGGGGAGAAGATGCTGCTGGTAGACCTCACGGGAAAATACAACCACCGAGTCAAGATGCGAAAATATCGATTGCACCGCAGCGTCCAAGATGTCGTCGTTGGGGATATATACCGCCTCCACCGTGCTGACGGCGCCAGAGGAGGTGGAAATAAGACGTTCGTGAAAGAAGGCCATCTCGGAAGTCAGGGTCGGCTGATAACCATCCTCTGAAGGAATGGTATGCATCACCGTGGAAAGCTCGTTGCCCGCTTGAGCAAATCGGAAAACATTGTCAATGAAGAAAAGGACATCCGATTTCGCTATATCCCGGAAGTACTCGGCCATGGTCGCTGCGGTATAGGCCGTGAGCATTCTTACCGAAGGCGGAGCGCCCATGGGGCCAAGAACGAGGGCCACATCGGAGAGCGCCCCTTTTTCTTTGAGACGCTCCACCAACTCCTGACCCTCACGCGTCCGCTCCCCGACTCCGGCAAAAATAGAAATAACTTTCTCTATCCGGCGCATGATGACGATGTTGTGCAAAAGTTCGGTGAGCATGACGGTTTTGCCAACCCCGGCCCCCCCGAGAAGCCCAATCTTCCCACCCTTAAGAAACGGGCAGAAAAGATCAATGATTTTTATGCCGGTCTCCAAAATTTGCTGCCTGGCCGAAACTTCCTCATAGGGCGGCGTGGGGTGGAAGATCGGCCGGCGCTCGGAGGAAACAATTTCTCCGCCACCGTCCAAGGGCAATCCAAACACATCCACAACCCGCCCGAGGAGACCTCGCCCGACCGGAATAGTAATGGAACTGCCGGTGTTTACCACCCGCGCGCCGCGACGGAGGAGCGCAGTGCGCGACAAAACCAAACAGTAATAGGTGTTGGTTTTGGCGGAGGAGTGCACGGTCATTTTTACCGACGGGTCATCTTCGAGCGTCAAAATGTCATTGACCGAGGGAGCCGTGCGGACAAATTCCACCTCGGCCACCTGTCCCTCTACCCCCAAAATTATTCCCGTGTTTTGTTCTGTTACCATACTTTTGCTTGCTAATTTCAGCGTTATATCCGCGTACTTATCAACGCCTTATCTGCGGTACTCCGCTGATCTTACGCTGATAGGTACGCCGATCGGACGCCGATAGAAATCCCACACGCTATCTTCCCCAAAGGGATATACCGCTAACTGCATCAAGCTGTTTCTTGTTGGCTAGGCGATGCCGCAGCTTACCGCGCTCAGACCAAACGCGCCGGAACTCATTATCAATATTCGATGTAGCGCGATCAAGTAGGACGAGGCGCGAGGCAAGTTTAGCCAGACGCGATTCATGGAAAGTTCCCTCCAGCAGCGAAGCAAAAATCTCGGTTTCAAAGAAAATAGCGATGGTTTCGAGCGACGGCTCAAAAATATATCGGGCGCCCAAATCCCCTCCGTCTCCGGCCAAGTATATATCGCCGGAAATGTTGGTCGCGGTCGGAGATTGCGTCAAAATGCTTTTAAATTCCCCGTAAAACACCACTACTTTTTCATACTGACTAAGATGCTGGGTAATTATTTTTAAATTTTTCGGTGCTATGTGGGTATCCGGAAACTCGAAATAAAGGCGCGGGGTCGCGGGGGATACCGCCTCCAACATGGCTTCACCCGCCCTTCCGACAATAGCGGCATCCGCATTCCCTTGCCGCAGCCGCTCCAAAAAAAAGAAAAAGGTTCGGTTTATGATGTCGCCATAAAGCCCGGTGTTGGCCGAAAGGAGAAGATAGGCCGTGCGGGCGTTCCGTTTGATAAGCGAGAGCCCGGCTATGCCGCTAATTTTTTTCCGTTCCATAAGTTCGCGCATCTCGCCCTCATAGGCGCGCTTCGCCTCCTGGAATAATTTATTGAGTCCCAGGTGGTACTCCCGGTTCTGCAAAACCGAATGTCGGATGCGGCGCATCGAGGAAGCGGCAATAGTCTCGTAGGTTTCCATGATCATTTTGAAAGTTTGGAGACGGGCCAGATCGACGGCAATTACTTTTGGGTTAATCATGTTTGACTGGTTTATTTAAAAAAATCTAGATCTCCTATATGGTTGATCAGTGATTCAGTGGAGTCGCAAAGAGAAATCGTACCGTCAACCCTCCTCCGTACCTCCAGCCGTGTCTCATACATAAAAATGGTTTTCTGGATCGCCAGGCGTACTTCTTCGAGGTTCTTCTCCTGCCAAAAATCTCCCCAGATAAGACCAAAGAGGACAAGTTGCAAATTCGCAGGAATCGAATCATAGGCGGTCTGATCAAAAAACTGCATGATCCGTTTCTCTTTCTCAAGTGAGGAACGGATGCGTTCTCCGAGTTCAGCTCCGAAACTCGCGAAATTATGCAAACCCGCCACCTCCCGTAAAAAAGTAATCAGGGTGCGTCCGACTTCGCGCTGCAAAGGCGTTTGGGTTTGCCGGCCGACGCGGGTAACCGAAAGAAAGGGGTCTATAGCCGGCCGCCGCCCTTCCGCAAACAAAGTGTGGTCAAAGAAAATATGACCGTCGGTCATGGCCATGATGTTGGTTTGAATGAAGCCCGTGAGGTCGCCCTGTGTGGTTTCGACCACGGGCAAACAGGTGATGGCTCGCTCGCCTAGCGGGGTGATAAAATTTCCAGCCCTTTCGAGAAGCCGCGCATGGGTGTAGAAAATATCGCCCGGGTAGGAATTGCGGCCGGGAAACCTCCGGCCGAGAAGCGCAATTTCCCGATAGGCCTTGGCGTGGACCGAAAGATCATCCAGCACTAGGAGAACATCGCGACCGGCGTCCCGGAAATATTCGGCAATGGTCATCGCGGTATAGGGCGTCAAAAAAATCATTCCTGACGCGTCATCGGACATGGACGTTACAATGACGGTACGATCCATGATCCCCAGCTGCCGCAAAGATTCTTCGATCTGCTTCACGGCCACCTGCCCTTTGCCGATAACCGCATAGACGCCAACAGCTCCCTGCCTAACTTGGGTAAGGAGAGAACGGAGCAAAAACCGTGATTTGCCGGTTTTCTGATCTCCCATCACAAGCTCACGCTGGCCCTTACCCAGAGGAATCATTAAATCTGCCAGAGCAACACCGGTATGACAGGGGGTTTTTATCCGCGCGCGCTTTCCGATCCCCGGAGGAAGTATCTCAATGGGGCGCATCTCCTTCATCGGCGGGACGGGACTTGACGGGTCAATCGAGCGCCCGAGCGGATTCAAAACTCTGCCCAAAAGTTCCTCGCCCACCGGCACCTCAAGCGCCTTATTGGTGCGTACCACCCTAGATCCAACCCGCACCGGATTTTTGGAAAAACCGAGAATCTCGACGTTCGATTCCGTAAGGGCGGTGACCTCTCCGAGTTCCCCCGATTCGAAAATTACAAGCTCTTCCGGCTTGGCTCCGGGGAGGCCTTCGGCATAAACCAGGGAAGAAACAACTTTATTTATGAAGCCGATCTCCCCAACCTGTGTAAGAAATTTGTCGAAATTAACATTCGTCATAAACTCTATTTAATTAATCGTAAAATTTCCTCCCGCTCGCGCGCGAGAACCGACTCGATCATTTTTTCAAGCGTATATTCCTGATATTTGCCTTCAAACATGATTCGCGCGCCGCCCAGAATCGTTTTATCGATATCAATATCAAGCAGTATCCCCTCGCCTACTTCCCGAGACACCCACGCATGTATTTTTTCGACTGCCTCGTCGGTCGGATCAAACGCCAAATCCAGGCGCAGAATCCGCATACTGTCCAAGGCGGATCTCAGATTCTCCAAAAATTTCTTGAAGACGCCGGGGTTTTGCCGGTATTGAGCGACTTCCCGCGCCGCTAAAAAGGGGCGCGCCAGACGTTCCGGCAGTCGACCCGCCAATGTCTCAGTCTTATCGAATTCCCCGACCTGGAGCCGGTAAAACACGCCTTGTAAATCCTCGGCTATCCCTAAAAACAACTCCCTGTCCTCCTTGGTGCGGACGGCTCTTAAAATGGCCGTTATTTCGATATCTCGCGTAGTTTTCATCCCGTTAGAAAGTCAGATATTTCCCGCTCGAACCAAACGAGAGAAAATCCGACTCTTAGAAACGCCATGCCGTTGCTAAGACATAAAAATTTCCATAAATTTTTATGCCCAAGACTTCTAACGGGATCATGGCAAAAATAACCCTGCCTTTTTGGCTTCATCAAGTGAGCGAATAACTAACTCTTGGTGATCGCGCATATCGAGCGACCGGCCCAAAACGCGCTTGGAAACAAAAAGTATAATCTGGTAGATAGCGTCATCAATGCGGGTGAAGGTTCGCTCCTTATACTGTTCGATCTCACTCCTGGCCTCCGCTTGCCATTCTTTGATCCGGTCGTTCGTCGCCGTTTCGTACCTGGCAAGTTCCTGCTTTAACGACTGCTCAAATTTAAGCATGGTTTCGCGGGCGTTCTCGGTCATGATGCTCGCGGCCGAATCAAGGGTTTGGGTGTATACTTTTTCTGAGTTCTCGCCTATGGAACGATAGACACGCAAAAATTCTTCCGCGGCCTGCGAGAGTCGACCGCTCTCACCCGCCAAAAATTCTTTAAGGACAACCCCGAGTTCGCGCGAAACGTCGGAGGCCACCGCATTCGTAAACTCGACTTTGTGCAATAAATCAACGGCTTTACGCTCTGCCTCCTGAATGATCCGGATCTGCTCGTCCCGTGCCCGCGAAATAATTTCTTTGGCTGATGCCTCCGCGTCTCTTTTCCTCCTCTCCAGATCCTCGTCATATACCGGGCGCCTCCTCCAAAGAGCTACACCTAAAAATATGCAGGCACCAAGCAAAAGGGTGCTCAAGGCCAAAAACCCGGTGGCGTAGGAGGAAGATAGAAATATGGATTGGGGCTCGAAAGACATGGTTTTAATAACTAGTAATTAAAAAATAATGATCCCGTAGGCGATAATTACACCGACCGCGATTATGCCAAGCGTCAAGAAAAGGTTCAAAAACACGCCAAATTGTATAAGGCGCGCGGCCATGGGATTCCGCCCCAGAGCATCGACGCCACTTTTAGCCACCTTGCCAAAGTATACGAATCCGACCACCACAGAACCTGCGGCAATGACGAAAGCCAAGATATAGCGCAGGGTTTCCCGGGGACTTGCAACAATACTGGCAAAAGGAGTGTGAGGACGAATATTTACCGAAACGGGGACTTTGCCGATAACCTCGGGGTCTTCATTGACGAAATTATCCAGTGCCCTGCCCAGTACATATCCAAACCCATCGGCTTTGGAGCCGATGCCCGGAATTTGAGAGGTAGTGATAAGGTCTCCGCTCCGAATTAAACCGTTTACGGTTGATACGCGAACGAAGGTTGTTCCCGAAGAAATTACGGGGTAACCGACTTGCGCAACATCAATGGTGATCGCCGGATCAATGCTTATCACTCCGAAAATTGCTGGATCAAAGGGTGCCGCGCTCAAAATATATTGCCCGTTAACAAAACTCACGAGATCCCCATCCTCCGCGTCGGGATTTACGACCGGCACTCGAATGCCTATGCCCGCACCGGTATCGGTAAGCGGCGCGGATCTCGGGACCGCAACTCCCGTAACCTGCGCCACCTTGGTCAGCCCTTCGACAACGCTCGCAATATACTGCCGGATAAATTGCGGGTAAGTTCCGAAAATCTGCGGCACCAAGCTTGGCTCGCGCGCAACTAAGGCCCGGTTCCTCCAGAGAGATACGCCGGATGTACCGGCGGCAAAGAGCACAAGAGACACCAGAAGCAAAAGGACTGCTTGCTTAACCGAGAAAAGTAAAAACTTGGTCCGAGGGAATTGGATGGAAGCGGAGAGCCGCGAGAGAAGCGAAAAGAGGTCGGATTTAAGCAGGGCCGTAGTCAACGGCAGGAGGGCGGGTCTGGGCAGCGCCAGGACCGGCGCGGAGGCACTTGAAGACAAAAGTCCGCGATCCGCTTCTGGCCGCGCGGGCAAGAGCTCGCCCTTGCCATCCGAAGCAAAATCGCGGCCAACGGTATCGTTTATAGACGCATTTGCTTCTGGCTCGGGGCGCAACGGGTCCGAATCCGAGGCGGGGGCAACAACCGCCTTCTCGCCATTTCCGTTCCTGCGCGTAACCGATGAAAAATATTGATCAAGCCAGTCGAGCGTCGTCACCCAATTCCTTCCGAGCTTACGCCCCCGCAACTTTTTCTTGAAAATGAGAAAGCGAAGATAGTCCTTACTCACTCCGTAAAGTTTGGCGGCATCCACAAGTGGCAAAAAATCATTGCTAATTTTTTTTGAAAAATTTTCCATGGAATTTTGCAAACGATGCGAAAAACGCTACCGTTTTTTGCAAGAATATATGCGGAAAATCCTAGTTTTAGTATATCATCCGAGTTTCTCTAAAATGCGCCCCTGCTTGTGGAAAACTTAGTATTGAGTTAGCTCATCGATTCGAGCATAATTAGAGATAGAGAACATGGGTGTGGATAAAAATTAGTTATCGTTGTTAAACCTTGCTAAAAGAAATTGGTCGGCTATCAAGGTTTAACAAGGTAGAAATATGGACAGAAAATATCTCACAATTAAGGAGGCAGCGGATATTTTAGGGGTTACCCCCTTGACACTTCGCAACTGGGACCGCAAAGGGATGCTGGCCGCATATCGCAATCCGGTGAATAATTATCGCGTCTATCGGCTTGATCAGCTGGAACTTTTGATGCGGCGAATAGAAAATTCAAAAAATCGCCGCAACGGAAGAAAAATTGACATATCAGTTTTCTAAACCCCGTTGGAAATAAGGTGCAGTAGAACTGGTAGCGAGTAACCCCAGGAATGTCATTCTGAACGCAGCGAAGAATCTATCCGTGCTGTTCCAAGAGATCCTTCACTTTGTTCAGGATGACTAAAGATGGGTTCTTCTACGGTCTCTTAAATAGTTAGGGGTTTTACTGAAATAAATTTCTAACTGGGTAAATCGCGTTCAAACAAAATAAAAACACGTTCCGGTCAACCGGAACGTGTTTTTATTTTTCAAGCCCTAGACGATGGGGCCGAGAGCGTACGCTACCGAATTCCTATCCAAAGTTGCAACCCGTCAATAATTATTTCGCGCTCGATCTTAAAAATTTTTTTCCCGCCAACGATAACTTTTCGCGAATTTGTTTCTTTTTGAATAAACTGCTGCCATCTCTCGATAACCGTCCCGGTCGCCTCGCTTCCCGCGATTTGGATGAAAATCAAATCGGCCGGGTGAAAACCGCCGCCACGACGCATCTCCTGAATATTACGGATGATCTCGCGCGCAACTCCCTCTTCTTTTAATTCCGGCGTTAAGGTCGTCTCCAACTTAAACTCAACTCCGAACGCAACTTTTTTAACATTCACTTCGTCTCGGATCAGATCTAACAGCTCCTTTTCGTTTCGGATTTCGAATTTTGGATTTCGAATTTGTAGCGAAGCGAGCGGCTGACGAACCTTGATTTCGGCGGCCGCACGCAACCTCAACGCGTCCGCGACAATCTTTCTAACTTCCTCCATGTTGCCCAAAATTTTCTTCTCCCCCGCCGTCATCCTGAGCGGAGCGAAGCCCCGTATAATCACCCGCGGGGAGCTATACGGGGCGAAGGATCTCGTGAGATTCCTCGGCTTTCGCCTCGGAATGACACACAAGAGAATTGGCCACCCAACAAGATGAATACTCGTTTCTTTCAATTTCAGTTTCTTCCTAAGCTCCTGATAAATTGTTTCCGCCAAAAACGGAACAAACGGAGCGGAAATGCGCAAGAGCTGATAAAGTACCTGCGCAGTAGTTTCGGCGGCTTCAGCAAATATTTCTTTTGATTCTGGGCGCTGAAATCTCCTGCGGGATCTGCGCAGATACCACTGCGAGAAATCATTTATGACAAACTCCTCAATTACTCTTCCCGCCCCGGTAATATCATACGCATCAAGTTTCATGGTAACGTCTCTCTCTAGTATCTCGAGCTTCGCAAGCACCCATCTATCAAGAACGTTTTTAGAATTTCGAATTTCGCCCGCCCTCGGCAGAGCTCGGGCGAGGCCGGGGAATTTCGAACCCCGCACCAGGGCCTCCGGCACGGTGCGGGGCAGGTTTCGAATTTTATCTACATATGTATCAAAAAGCACAAAACAGTTCCAAAAAGTCATCAAAAACCCACGAAGCTTACCCATAAGGTCCTTCTCATCAAAACGTTTGGGTTCCCCCGGGGAATTTATTGTATAGAAATACCAGCGCAGGGTATCGGCGCCGTATTTTTTAATGATTTCGCCGGGGTTAACCACGTTTCCTTTAGATTTAGACATTTTCTGGCCGCTTTTATCAAGGACATGGCCAAGAGATATCACATTCTTATAGGGGGAGGGCTTGCCGAGAAGCGTAGCAACCGCAAGCAAGGTATAAAACCACCCCCGGGTCTGATCAACGCCCTCGCAAATGTAGTCGGCGGGATATTGGGACTGGTAACTAGTAAATGGTAAATGGTCCCCGAACGGACGGTGGGCTTGGGCGAAGGGCATGGACCCGGAATCAAACCAAGCGTCTATCACCTCCGTAACTCTTTTCATTAAGCCGTCGCACCGGCCGCAAGGAATCTTGAAAGAATCCGCATACGGACGATGGAGATCCACCTCCCCGTTTTCATCTCGGGGCAACCTGACATATGGCAACTCCATAACTTCAGCAAAATGAATGAATTCCTCCCTCCGACTGCCGCTTCGCAGAGCCAACGTTTCTTCGTTCGTCAAACCGATGGAACCGGCATAAAGCAGCCACAGCGGATGCTCGTGACTGATCAAAAGAATGGTCTTGCCGGAGTGCTTCTGCTCCAGTTCCTCGACAACTTCGAGCATCCGCTTCCGGACCTCGGTGAGATTTTCGCCGCCTGGCGGACGCTTGGTAAATTTCTCGCTCTCGAAAGAAAAATAACTATGGTATTCATCGGGGTGCCTCCCCTCCAAATCTCCCGCGTTGAGTTCGTGGAGCCGAGTATCAATACGCGGTTTTAGGCCCAGAACTCCCCCTACAATTTCTGCGGTTTGTTTGGTCCGCAGAACATCGGAAGTGTAAATAAAATCAATGCCTATCTTTTTCAGCTTTTTTGCGGCTCGCTCGTCCTGGACAAGACCCCGCAGGGTTTCGCGATACTTGCCATCGGGCGCATACGATACTATATTTTTAACGTTCGAGAGAGCTTCGCCGTGGCGCATTAAAAAAAAGCGATTGCGGGCAGGACCCGCGCGCCGCGCCAACTCCTCCCTCCCTCCTATTACTTCCTGGTGGTCGCACTTATCACATCGCCACACAGGCAGCGGCGTTCCCCAGAAGCGCTCGCGCGAGAATGCCCAATCGCGAATATCGGCCAAAAACTCTCCGAAACGCCCGGTTTTTAAGTGCGACGGAATCCAGTTGATCCGGCCGTTGTTTTCTATTAATTTTTTCTTGACGTCGCGCATCTTTATCCACCAGGCGGTCTTGGCAAAATAAAGCAGGGGCGTGGAACACCGCCAGCAGAAAGGATAATCATGCTCATAGGGTTCGGCCGCGTAAAGAAGGCCGCGGCGCTTCAAATCCTCGATGATGAGTTTGTCTGCGTCTTTGACGAATTTCTTTTCGCCAATTACGCCCTTCTTCATCGTGCCGTCAGTGTTCACCGTGTGAAGAATCGGATAAGAGCCGCGCCACATGCGCTTGGCCGTTTCCATATCCTCGTCACCAAAAGCCGGCGCAATATGTACCATGCCGGTTCCCTCCTCAAGCGAAATAAATTCGCCGGCAATAGTAGCGAATTCCGGAACGCCGCCCAAAGAACATTCTTTCGGCACGCGGAAAAGCGGCTCATACTTGATCCCCAAAAGAGATCTGCCGGAGGCCTTCTCAACTACCGAAATTTTTTCTGGCGTTTCGTAAGGAGGGGTGCGGGCGGACCATAAGTATTCGCCTTTTATCTTATACTTCGTATATTCCGTCTGCGGATTAAGGGCTACAGCCACATTCGCCGGCAAGGTCCAAGGGGTAGTAGTCCAAATAAGCAGATATTCATTGGTCTTGTTTTTTAGCTTAAGCTTTACATATATAGAATCCTCTTTTATCTTTTTGTAACCCAGCCCGACTTCGTGGGAAGAAAGTCCGGTTTGACAGCGCGGGCACCAAGGGATAACTTTGAAATCCTGATAAAGCAAGCCTTTCTTCCATATTTCTTTAATAATCCACCAAAGCGTTTCAATATAAGCGGTATCGTAAGTAATGTAGGGGTGTTCCAGGTCCAGCCAAAAACCCAGACGTTTCGTGGATTTCTCCCACTCGTCCTTATAGCGCCAGACCGATTCTTTAGCTTTTTGATTGAATCTAGCAATGCCGTATTTTTCGATATCCCGTTTGGATTTGAATCCGAGTATTTTTTCAACCTCTATCTCGACCGGAAGCCCGTGCGTATCCCACCCTGCTTTGCGAGGAACATAAAAACCCCGCATGGTTTTATAGCGGAGGATGATATCCTTGAACGCACGGGAGAGCGCATGTCCGATGTGCGGAAGGCCGTTGGCCGTAGGGGGGCCCTCAAAAAAGACAAATCGTTTCCCTTTTTTCGTCCTTTCAAGAGATTTTTCAAAAATCTTATTTTCCTCCCAAAATCCGAGGATCTTCTCTTCGAGGGACGGCAAATTGAATGCTGATTTTCCCTGCATAGCTTCTATGCTAACACGTTGCGTGCCAAAATCAATTTCAAAAAACCCGCCTTTTAGGGCGGGGAAACGATCATGTTCTCTTCTTTTTCAATCACTCGCGGAGGATTGAGAATTAGCGTAAACCAGTACGCCATCTCTTTTCCGGCAGGATCAAACATTTTGAACGTCACTTCCTGAATGGTGCGACGCGCATAGCGGATAACTTCGTGGTGCTCAACCACTTCCTTAATGCGGCCGCCAAGCTTCGGATGTTCCTTGAAAAAAGTACGGTATGCTATGACGGAAACCGCTCGCATGTCTCCGAGATAGGGACGTATGCTCTGCGCTGGGGGGGCAACAAACCATTGCGTATCATCGATCCGGTGAGAAAATGTAGCCGTCGAAAAATCGTATGCGCCGTCGCGATCCCGCTGGATCCCCCACACCATGACGAGACACCCAATCTCGGGAACTTCGCGAAGCAAAATACAGCTTCCGAAGGGGCCCCAATTTTCTCCTCCGGCTGCTTCGTAATATCGGAGTATAAAAAGACTGGAAGGGTCATCTCCGGGCGTGGTCTCATGAATCATCTTCCCCGCCCATACGTGCGGCACATTCTCGATAATGGGAAACGGCTGTTTTCCCCCGGCTAAGGCATCGCCGCAGGGCTCGAAAGCGCCTAGGAACAAAAGTCCCGCAAAAATTATCGGCCTTTTCATCGCCTAGCCCGTCTTTCTCTGAACTAACCTTATTTTACCCCAAGGCCGCCAAATCAAAAAGGCAACCGGGGGGGGTGTTGCCTACTTCCAAAGAATAGCCAGCCCAAAATCATTTTCTACATCCTTTCTGGCGCTGAGATGCCTAGAAGACCTAAAACTTGTTGTAGCACAATCTGGGCGGCTTTGACAAGGGCGAGACGCGCCTGCGTCAATTCTTTATCCTCTGTAATTACCCGGTGCTTTTCGTAGAAGTTATGAAAAACTCGCGCAAGCTCGTAAGCATAGCGCGTGAGGCGATGAACTTGATAATCTCGCGCGGTGTCTTCCACGACTTCGGGGAATTGTATCAATTTTTTAATCAAATCCAGCTCTTCCTTTTCCTTCAACAGAGTCATCCTGAGCGAAGCGAAGGATCTCTTTAGATCCTTCGGTCGCTTCGCTCCCTCAGGATGACGCAAGGAAGATGCTTTACGAAAAATAGAAGCGATGCGCGCGTGCGCATATTGTATATAATAAACCGGGTTCTTCACCGACCTTTCTTTCGCTAGATCCAGATCAAAGTCCATATGCGTATCCGGAGACTTTTCCAGGAAAAAATAGCGCGCAGCGTCAGAACCGACTTCCTTAATGAGTTCCTCAAACGCGAGAAAGTCTCCGCGACGCTTGGACATTTTCATTTCTTTTCCCCCACGAACGATCCTTACTGCCTGAGTGACGACAACCTCTGATTTTTTAAGACCAAGCAGCTTTGCCGCGGCCTGAATCCTTTTTACGTATCCGTAGTGATCCGGCCCCAGAATATTAATTTTTGCATCAAATCCGCGGCTTTTGGTTTCCAGATAGTGCCCCGCGTCTGACAAAAAATAGGTGGCGAAATCATCGCTTGTTACAAGAACCCGATCCTTATCATCGCCAAAACTGGTGGTTTTTAGCCACACCGCGCCGTCTTTTTTATAAACCGCCCCTGTTCTGCGGAGGTGATCTAACGCTTTTTTGACGAATTTTTTTTTGTGGAGGTGATTATACTCCGAAGTAAAGCGGTCAAACCCGATTCCCGCCTTTTTTATGACGGCCTTAATATCCTTCAAAAAAACGCGGGCCGCCTCCCTTCCGAGCCGCATCGGATCGTTTTTGCATTTTTTAACGAGCACCCGATGAGCTTTTGCCCACTTTTTTACATACGCACCTTTATAGAAATTTTCTTCTTCCGGGATAAGGCCCGCCGCCGCGAGAAACGATTTCCCAAACGTTAAAATCTGGTTTCCTGTATCATTCACATAATATTCCCTCTCCACACCGTATCCAGAGAATTCAAGCACATTCGCCAAAACATCGCCCAAAAACCCGCCTCGGCCATTCGCAAGAGTAGGAGGTCCCGTCGGATTTGCCGAAATAAATTCAACCTGAATTTTTTCTTTCTTTTTCTCTCCGCGGCCGTATTTTTTGTCTTTTTTAAGAATTTCGGCAAATTCGCGATTAAGTGCTCCCCGCGACAACCAAAAATTTATAAAACCGGGTGGCACCGTTTCGGTCCTTAATTCTTTATTCTTAATTCTTAGTTCTTCGGCTAGTGCCGACGCAATTTCTATCGGCTTTTTCTTTAACGCTTTCGCTAAAATCATTGCCGCATTCGTCGCATAATCTCCGTGCTCGGGGTTTTCTGGAATTTCAATAGAAAATCCTGGGGGTTCTCTCTCCCCAAAAGTATTCTTGATCGCCGAAAGTATCTGGTTTTTTATCTCCTCTCGTATCATATTTTAAGCGTACAGAAATATAGAGAAATTTAAAAGAGCGACATTGCTGCCGCTTCATTACTTAAACTGTACCCACTCACCTACATATACGGGGTTTGCGGGGAACTTCTCACTCAAGGGATTTCCTACATACCCCTTATCTGTCCACCCATGGAATAATTGACCATCTTTGAAGATCCGTATTTCAACTGCTTCTCCGCGATGACTTATGAGGTTGAAGACATATTGAAGCCGTCCGCTCTGATCTGGAACTTTGGCAAACCAGATATAAATAAAAATGTTGTTATTATCTTCGGTACTCGCCGGCACGAGCCCCTGATCCAGATCCCACGGAAGGGCTAGTTGAAGAAGCGGGTCTTTAGGAAACTTCGCCCGCATGCGGTTTGGATGCGGAACTGAACGGAAATCTTTCTCCGTAGGCGTTACGGTGCCAAGCCGTTCAATGAGGTACCGCCGCTCAAGCATATTCGCCATGTACTCTTCTTTATACCACAGGGCCACATTCACAGGATACTGCGGATCACGATTTATACGAAAGCGGTACTTCCCTCCGGTAACGCACATCGCCCAGTGATACAACTCGTGAAAACGGGTTAGAAGAAAATATTTCCGCGGATCAGTTTTTGTCGCATCTGCTGCGGCAACGTATTCCGTACTGATCAACAATCTGTCTCGGTCATCGCAGTCAAAAAACCCAACGTAGTCTCCTGGTGGAAGCTCGCCCCTCGTTACATTTTCAGCGATAATCGCCCTAAATCCATCCAGAGAAAGAATAGATACAACGGGGGGCTTATAACCAGAAAGGTCCTGCCCAATCATTTCACCAAGAATCTTAATGTCCTCTCGAAGACTTGCGGTTGCAAGATCCCCTTCGGTGGTATGTGCGGCTGGCTCCGCGGTCGGAAGCGACATGAACCAAAAAGCAAAGAGAAGTGCCGCAATCCAAGGCGCCCTCTGCCACTTCTTCATTGAAATACACCCCAAAAGATCGTTGATTCTATTAGTTACATACTTGCACAGGCGTGTCAAGCAAAAAAAAGACCCGTTTATCGGGCGATTTTTCTTATGCCGGAGCAGGATGTAAGAATTGGGCCGATGAGAAATACCGCAACAGGATTCATCGTGGCAAGCGCCCACCAAAAATGAAGAAGTCCCTTGATGAAAGGCACGCGGTTCATTGCGGTTCTCCAACCCGGGAGCCGGGCGGAACAAATTTGGGGTGTTTGAGATTCAACAACGTCAGTTCTTTTCTCGTTCATGAAACCCTCATTTCCGTCAAAAAATATGCTATACTAACTATAACACATGGCTGATCTTGCTGTCAACCGTAGAGCGCATTTTGATTATGAAATCCTCGAAACACTTGAGGCCGGAATTGAGCTTTTCGGATTTGAGGTGAAGGCGGTGAAAGCCGGACACGTAAACCTGGCGGGGTCATTTGCGGTTATACGAAACAACGAGGGTTGGCTCCTCAACGCAACCATTCCGCCATATCAGCCCAAAAACGCGCCTAAAGATTACGATTCGACGCGCTCGCGGCGACTTCTCTTGCATAAATCCGAAATCCAGAAACTTATCGGCTCCTTCGCCCAAAAGGGATTGACAATCGTACCCCTCAAGGTATATACTAAGCGGGGCAGGATCAAAATTTTGATAGGACTTGCCAAACATAAGAAGAAAACCGATAAACGAGAAGTAATTAAAAGACGAGAAACTAGCCGCGAAATAAGCCGCGCTATGAAACGGGGATGATCGGCTTCGATAGAGGAATGAGGCAATTGAAATCAAGCCGAGGACGCAGGATAACTCGTAAAACCCCTGTACCAAATAAGTGCAAACTTATTTAAATCCTTTGCGATGCGACCTGCTTTGGCAGTAGCGTAACAAAGGGTCACTTGAGAATCTTTTAGATTCCCAAGCATCGGCCGATCAAGGCTCGTGAGGTCGATCACCGGTGTTATACCATAGAGCTTGACGATCCCAACGTTCGGTAAGGATCGCGACATTAACCGAACAACTCTCTCGATTTACTCGAGATAAGCTTGTACAAATTTTGATCGCTAAATCTTCTAGACGCGGGTTCGATTCCCGCCATCTCCAGTTGACAAGATAACCGCTTTTTAGGCGGTTGTTTTGATATCTAGATGGCTGGTTCGGAAAACTTTTATAAAAAATAGGCCATGTACGGCCTCGCTGCTAAATACAGTTTACAACCTACTAAAAATAAGATGCAAACCGGAGAAAATAAAAAAGGACAAAGAATAGTACAATTAGTGCTACAACTACCCTGCTCATTGAAAACGACGCGTTGCTTCCTGAAACGAGCTGCCAAAGCTTTCCCTCTCTTTCCAAACAAACTAAGATAACTAGAAAACTTGCAAATGAAATAATCGCCATGGACGTAAGTGCCTTATACACATCATTTTTTTCTAAAACTTCCCAAACAGAAAGAATAGCAAGAAAGGCAAAAGCGGCAATTGCGACGACAAGCACAGTAATGGCAGATTTTCGAATTGTGGTGAAAAGCATTAATTTTTGAGCTTATCCGATGAACTCTAGTTATTATCCGTCGTGTTTACCTCGTGCCGCGCTTCCCAATAACGAACTGCGACAATGATGACTACATATGCAATAGCCAGGATAGAGAATGAAAAAACTGACTTATATAAAATGTCTTGAACTTCAATAAATTTCCAAACTGCAGCAATACTAATAAGGGTGAGGACAAAAATGACGACGATCATAAGAACGCTCATAAGATCTATCAAAGATTTTACAGTTTGGTTCATTGATGTTTCGGAGACTTGAAACTATATAAATGAATAATATCATAGAACAAACTTTGTAAGAAATTATTTATCCACACCTTCCAATAAAGTTGTTGTTGTTGACATTTCGCTCCCAACCGCATATATTTGCCCTATTAGAGTTTGCCACTTATCCCTACACACTCCATCCAATAAGGCCTAAATAAAACATATCCAAAGACGTTATCGCATAAATCAATACATCCGTATCTCGCCTATCCGCGTGGTGGATGAGAAGGGGCAAAACCTCGGGGTTATGGAAACCCCCGAGGCGATCCGTATTGCCCAAGAAAGGGGCCTTGATTTAATCGAGATTGCTCCTACCGTAACCCCACCGGTCTGCAAGATCATGGATTTCGGAAAATTCAAGTACCAGCGCGAGAAAGGCGAACGCGAGCACGGGAAAAAACAAAAAGAGGTTGAACTAAAGGGCATAAGAATCGGGTTCACCACCGGGCAACACGACTTAAGGCGCTATGCCCAAAAAGCCGAAGGATGGCTTGGGGCAGGCGATAAGGTACGGATTGACATGCGGCTACGAGGCCGGGAAAAGGCCCACACCGCGCTTGCCTTCCAGAAATTCAATGAGTTCTTGCGAATGATACCGATGGAAATTAACACTGAGGCGCCGCCCAAAAGATTCCCGCAGGGAATTATAGCGGTAATTTCCAAAAAATAGTTCTTAGTTGCTGGTTCTTAGTTATAGTTAATAGTTGTAAGTTTTAGTTGTCGTTAAACTAAAACCGAAACTAATAACTAAGAACCGTGACTAACAACTTGAAACCAGGAACTGTTATGAGAAAGGCCGTACTAAAAAGAATAAAAATCACCAAAACCGGAAAACTATTGCGCCGACCGGCGGGGCATAATCATTTTAATGCCAAGGCGTCTCGAAAAATCCAGTTAAGGCATAAGGGGTTTACTGCTTTCTCAAGATCAGAGGAGAAGAAAATAAGAGCATATATGATATGACTAGAGTCAAACGCGGCGTAATTGCCCACAAAAAAAGAGAGAAACTGCTTAAATATACAAAGGGCTTCCGGTGGGGAAGACGGTCAAAAGAACGGTCCGCTCGCGAAGCGCTTCTGCATGCTTGGCCCCACGCATACGTCGGCAGGAAAATTCGCAAACGCGATTTCCGGAAACTGTGGCAGATAAAAATAAATGCGGCAGCTCGCTCGCATGGCGTTTCCTATAACGTGTTTATCGCTGGCCTCAAGAAAAAAAACATTGCGCTTGATCGGAAAATACTGGCCGAGCTTGCCCAAAATCACCCCCATATATTCCAGAAGTTGGCCGAAGTTGCGAAGTAACAAAACCCCCCGACTCAAGTCGGGGGGTTTTGAATATCAAAACCCCGGCTCTATCCAAATAAAAACTCAGGTAAAATTACCACTAACGCCCCGAGCACAATAAATGCAACCTGCGCCACTCCGTGAAAAAATCCGGTCGATTCATGAAGTTCGGGCATCAAATCAACCGCGGCAAGATAAATAAAATTCCCGGCAACGAGAGAAAGCGCTAAGGGTAAAAAGGGCTCAATAATGCCACCGACCATGTAGGTAACCGTTGCTCCTATTATAGTGGCGAGGGAAACCAAAAAATTGTAGCTAAGCGCGCGCCGCCGCGAAAAACCCCCGTGCATCAGAATGCCAAAATCGCTTATCTCTTGGGGAATTTCGTGAAGAATTACCGCAATTGTAGTGAATACGCCGATTTTAAAGTCGGCCAGAAACGCAAGCGCAATAATAACGCCATCAATTAAATTGTGGAGGAAGTCCCCCCAGAGGATGAGATAAGTATAAGTATGCACCGGGCATTCTCCATCGTGGCAGTGATACCAAAAAAGAAATTTCTCCAGTATAAAAAATAAAATGATGCCAACCAGCGCCCAGGGAAGAACCGCTTCGGCCGAACTCATCGCAATCGCCTCCGGCAGAAGCTCGAGAAAGGAAACGGAAAGAAGGGCACCAATCGCAAAACTCACTATAAAGTGCGTTGCGCGGCGGATACGGTCCGCTCCCAAAATGACTAGAGCCGCACCGGAAAAAGAAACGATGCTTTCGGCAAGAGAGGCAAGAAATATATACAAAAAAAGCATTTTTATCGTGATAGGCGCGAAAGGATGTAGCGCGGCTTAACTCTTCCGCGAAAAATCTCTACGCCTTCATTTTTGAGCACGTCAATCTTTTTATGGATTCCGCCTAAATATCCGCCAACTCGTCCGTCGGAAAGAACAACCCGGTGGCAGGGCGTCGTGCGGTAAGGATTGCTGTGCAACGCATTCCCGACCGCGCGAGCCGCGCGGGGCTTGCCAACGGCGCGGGCTAGAACAGCATAGGTTATAACCCGGCCCCTGGGAATCGATTTTGTTTTCCGCCACACTTTTCTTTGAAAGAGAGAACTTTTAACCATTGTCCCGAACATGATATGATGTAAAGAGTTCATAATACTTGGGGGAGGCACTCGTGCGAAAATTTCTTGCGATTGCCGCCATGGCACTCATACTATCGGGGTGCGGTTGGATTTTAAAATCCATTCCCTTTCTTTTGCTAGACCCGGAGAGACTGAAGCTTGATGCCCTATACTATCAGAAAGCCAAAGAGTGCAAATCCCGGGAACTTGATCTAATTCTGTTCGTTCAACGGCCGGTTGCAAATACAGACGAGGATCTTCTATTTAACGACATTAAAATGGAGCTTGTCATACACCGGAGGGATAGCCCGCTCACCCTTACAATATACGACGGCGCAGGAATTGATGCAACGACCGGCGAAAAAATTCCGCGAACCTTCAACGAATTTTTCCTCGAGCTGACCGAGTTGAAAGATAAAAAGCTTAAAGAAATTCAGATTTTTTTGAAAAAGAAGGTGGTGCCAGACCAGGACCTTACACTAGGAGACCTGCAAAATCTATATGAGACCCTTCTCGATATCTCGCCGTACTATAACGAACTAATCCAAACCTGCATTATTGGTTTTTAGTCTCGGTGATTAGACGACCCGGCTTAAGAAGTTTTCGGCGCTATCCAGCGCCGATTTCATTTGCAGAACCGTTATCCTCTCGTGCGCCGCCTCGTACGCGAGCCACTCATAGGCGTCATGCTCCCAGGAAAGTTTTACTTGATCAACTTTGGTTTCGGCAAGAAACATGGCAACAAATTTCATAACGGCTTTGGGCTCCGGAGACCTACGCGTAAAATATCGCACCGTTTCTTTAAACTCCGGAACAAGTTCAAAGTCCTTGATCCCGGCTTCCTCCACCGCCTCCCTTTTTGCCGCACCAATGCCCTCTTCACCTTTTTCCAGAAGCCCTTTCGGGAAATCCCAGAAATTATGCTTTCCGTCTTTCCCGTGATAAGAAGAGCGGATAACCAAATATTTCCTCCCCTCGGAGGTGTTTCGAAAAATTATTATTCCCGCTGAACGCTCAACCGGCATTTAGTAGGGACGGAACACCTCCAAGTCCTTCACTGAACGGAAGTGTTTCGTATTTCTTGTGGCAAGTTTCAGTCGATAGAAAACGGCGCTTGCGGCAACTATGGCGTCGGCAAACGGCTTCCCCTGGTCGCGTCTTATTTTGCCCGCCCGGACGGCGATAATCTGACCTACGTCTATCACCGTGAAACTCTGTAGAAATTTCTCAATTTGTTCTCTTTTCTTTGGATCCTTTGTATCCTGGCCGGAGTAAATTTCTGCAATGCTTACCACGCTTATATATAAAGGCGCCCTATTGCTCTCGCGCAACAAAAAAGCGCGGGCATCTTTAATGCCGCGGAGATAATCAATAAGAATCTCGGAATCAATACAATAGCCCCCTAAGTTCTCCATGTTTTTCTTGTCTTAGATACGTAAAAAGTGGACGACTTTTTACCAAAGCCCCTTCTGAGTATCCCAAAAGCCGCATCTATAAACCTTTTTTTTCTGCCGTTTCCTGCGGGCAACCAAAATTTAACGTGGGCGGACCTCCTCGTTTCTAGCAATTTCTCATATTCTCTTTTGGGTAAAGTTACCGTATCCATACCGCCAGTATAGCATACACTTCAGCCACAATGCAAGTATATAAATGCCATTCCTGCGGAGCGTTCAACGGGCATCTCACTTGACCTTTGAATAATTAAAGAGTAGGATTTAGAGGGTTATCGGGTGGAGATATTTTATGCGAGGATTGATTACAATGCTAACTGCACTGTCTCTGGCCCTGCTGCTCGTACAGCCCGCTTACTCAAAAGACGTACCGCTCCATAATGCCATCCCCCATTTCAAAAAGGCGCCCATACAAATTACCTGCGCACGCAGTGCTCCCGGCACAGTAGTTCATACGCAGATCTTTATCAACAAGGGTGAGGGTTGGCGGGTAAACATCTTTGGCCGAAACGGTAAAGACCTCTCTCTGTCGGTGCTCCCTACGGATGGGGACACAGAATCATCGCATTTCTTTTTGGTAAATGGCGTCTGGAAGCTCCGCAAAGATACTACTTCGGCAGAACTTGCAAAACTTCCCGTAGGCGATCTCTACTACTCCGATGAGGAACTCACGTTCCTTCGAGAATGTGTAAAGGAATTAATGCCCAAGTGAGGCCCGGCCTCACTTTTTTCATTTCAAAAATTCCAGCATTTTCTCCAACGGCCAAGCGTTTATAATATCTTTCTTCTCCGCCCACCCACGTCGCGCCTGCGCTATGCCGAATTCCAGAATTTTGAAATGGTCTTTGGAGTGGGCGTCGGAATCAATAGACATTTTTACTCCGGCATCCACGCATTTTCTGATGTATTCGTCTTTGATATCCGCGCGGTCTGGAAAAGCATTAATCTCCAGAATCGTTCCAGTGTGCTTTGCTGCCTTAATAATCTCATCAATATCTACGTCAATCGGCTCACGGCGGTTAATAAGGCGGCCGGTCAAATGAAAAATGATATCGACATTTGGATTTTCCATCGCGCGGATAACGCGCCGGGTTTGTTCGTCCCTCGACAAATTGAAATGACTATGCACCGATGCGCCGACTACATCTAATTTTTTGAGCGCCTCGTCATCGATGTCCAAAGAGCCGTCTTTCCCGATATTTACCTCCGCCCCTTTCAAAATTTTTATTTTGAAGTTCTTGCTTCTGTTGAGTTTATCAATATAATCTCCTTGTTTCGCCAACTTTTTCTCATCCGATCCTCCGGTCATCGCCAAAGATTTGGTGTGATCCGTAATTACTATATACTCAAGCCCCGCCTTTTCCGCCGCATGCGCCATTACCTCAATCGAATCCTCTCCATCGGTCCAATCGGTCTGGACCTGTAAATCTCCCTTGAGGTCATCATATCCAATTAGTTTCGGCAATCCGCCGGGCTTGCCCTGAGCTTGTCGAAGGGCCGCTTCTATCTCACCCGCATTTTCCCGCATTTCCGGCTCTATATATCTAAGCCCGAGTTTCTCATATAATTCTTCTTCCGTCCTACCAGCAATCATTATATCTTTTGTCCGCGTCGGTCCGTGCTTGCCTTCGTGTCCGCGTCTGTCTGCGCCTTGGAAAAGGCCGTACTCATTCAGTTTCCACCCCTTCCTTATCGCAATTTCGCGAAGCGCAATATTGTGGTCTTTGGATCCGGTGAAATAATTTATTGCCGCGCCGAATGATTCTTCCGGCACCACTCGGATATCGGCATCCAAGCCGTTTTTCAGACGGACATTAGTTTTGGTGGATCCGTGTCCATAGACATGCGCAATAAAAGGAAGGCCCAAGAATCGCTCCATTACTTTCTCCGGCCTACTTGAGATCGCGAGTATATCAATATCTCCGATTGTCTCCTTTCGCCTTCTTACCGAACCGCAAACCATGGCTTGCTCCACTTCCGGAAAAGAATTAATCACTTTTTCAAGATTTCTTATATCCGGCAGAGCATGCCCAAGAATCTGTCTGCCTCCGGATTTTTTCAAAAAGTCGATCCCTTTTAAAACTTTCTCCTCGGATTTCTCGCCAAAGCGCTCAAGCTTCCTGATCTTCCCGGCGCGCGCCGCTTTCTCAAGATCAACGAGGTTGCGGATTTTTAATTTCTCCCAGAGCGCTTTTACCATGCGCGGCCCCACGCCCTCGACCGCGGTAAGTTCCGAGATATTCACGGGAACTTTCTTTTTTAATCTATCGTGTTCGGCAAAGTGTCCTTTTTTTAACAGCTCTTCGATATGAAAAGCGATCCCCCTTCCAACTCCGGGTATTTCTTCAAGGGCTTTTATCCCGCCTTTGCCGTAAATTTCCTTTATTTCCTGATCGAGCGCTTCAGCCCCCAGGGCCGCCTTCTCGTAGGCCCGGGGCTTGAACTGAATACCCTCCATATCATATAAAACCGCCATCTCATACAAAATTTTGGCAATTTCCTGGTTGGTCATGGAGCGGGGAAAAAATCCTTCTGATACGCATGTCTCCTTAAAAAGATAAGTGCGGAAGATCCGATGAGCGAAAGAAATCCGGCAAAAATAAAAGCCGCCTCAAATCCGTACCGCTTCACAATAATCCCGGCCAGCGCCCCCGCGAGTGCCAGCCCCATGCCAGCTACTACGTTCTCCATCCCCCATTCGTACCCCTCATGGGCCTTATCAATTCTTCTAGTAAAGAGCGCATACCAGGGCGGAAGACTTATGCCGCGGCCGAGTCCCAGGAGCGCCTGGAGAAGATACACGTGCCAGGGCAAAGACGCGAAAAGGTATAAAAAAGGAACTGCGGCAGTAAAAAATGCGCCCGTAAGTAAAAACCAAAAATCATCAATATCGCCGTGATTTCTATCGAGATACTTCCCGATGGGAATCTGGACAATCCACATGGCAAAATAAATTGCCCAGGCAAAACCGGCGACCTGGGCATCGCCTCCCTGCACCTGTTGAGTAACAAAAATGGCAAGTACCGGATTAAAAAAACCGATTCCCGAGAGAACAAAGAAATCCGAAGTGATAAGAATTCTTATAACTGGATTGATGGCTTGCATACTGGTTAGAATCTAGTATAACAAAAACTCAAAAGCCGCGCGAGCGCGCGGCTTTTGGCTTATGAGGGATCTGTTTTGATAGACATTATTCTGCCCAGAAAACGAAGGTGAATACCTTGTGGCCCTTGCCGAAATCGCGTTCATAGAGCGAGGTGCGCCCGTCCTTGGATTTACGAAGTTCCTTGCCCCAAGTACTGGGATTGTCGTGATCAACGTCGTTGCCTCGCGAAGAAACCGACTGACCGACGGTGGTGCCTGAATCAAGGTGCGCATAAATCGTCTCGAGCATGTCGTAATCGTGTTGGTTTGGGTGCTGATTCAATGTAGGATCGTTTGAATAATCCATGCAGGTGCCGAGCGGATCATTGTTGAAGTTTTCGTCCTGATGGTCAAGACCGAAGGTGTGCCCAACCTCTTGACACATGACAAGGTTCTTCCACGCCGGAGTATTGTATTTGGAAGTATTAAAGTAGGTATCGTTCAATTTTACGTATCCCTGCGTGATGTGGCTTCCACTCACCCAGATGCCCGCAATACCAAGCCACCCATTATTGCCATACTTCGCGTTGCAGACCTCCACTCTGCCATTTTTGGGCCTGCATTTTCGGGGATCGGTGGAACCCGTAACGGCTATGGTGTCCAAAACGCTCGATAGGCTCCAGTCGCTTGAGGCCGTCGCAAGATATGAATCCCACGCGCTCGAAACGTTATCGCCGAGCTTCAGCGTAAATGGGTTGGCGGTACGCGCCCAATGATAACTTCCCCATGAATGCGTTGCGTTCACAGCCGTGGTTAACGCCGCCGTAAAGAGCGCGGCTACCAAAATGATCAATCCTTTCCGATAAATAGATGAAAACATATTGGTTTAATTTAATTAGTTAGTATTTATATATTGCTTGTTAAGGATATCATAAGGGATTGGCGCTAGTCAAGACAGAAACTATCGATACCCTATTATACACCCAACATGGTATATTGTCAATAGCACGGCTTGAAATCGGCTTAAATAAGCTAATAGTGGGCCTCAAAATAGACTGACCTGTTTTGAAATCTCTTTCCGCTCCCCTTCCTCAAAAATTTTCACTTTTCCGTAGAGCCCGTCGTATCCGGGCACGATTCGGAGCCGGCCTTCACGCACCCGCATAATTCCCTCAACAATTTCTGGCCTGGTACCTGCTTCAAGGTCGGATCTTGATGCATCAAAAAGAACATACATTTCGCCGCCGAGGGAATTAGTCAATCCCCGATACTCTTGCTGTACGCCTTTGGTCGTGGCCGAGGCCACGCCCAGGGCTTCCGCAATTATTTCATCCAGCGGCACCATATTTTTATATGGTATGGCACCCGCGGGCTGGAATCCTTCCGGCCGGTCGGCGAGTTCGTCCACTCGATACATAACGCCTACTGTCACCGGCTTCCCGCAGTTCGGACAAATCTTATTTAGCTTTTTGGTTTCCTCCGGCCTCAAGCGAACTTTGCAGTTGCGGTGCCCGTCATAGTGATAAATTCCCTCCTCGGGGAAAAACTCTATGGTAGAAAGAAATTGTTTAGGATCTTTCTTTTTTATCGCAGTGATGATCCCAGCATATGACAATTCGGTATCAAATACATTGGCCTCTCTGCCGATACGACGCAGGGAATGGCTGTCGGAGTTAGAAATGAGCGTGTACTTATCAAGTGCCGATAGACGCCAGTTCATGGCCGGGTCCGACGAAAGTCCGGTTTCCAATGCATAAATATATTTTGAGTACTCATCGAAGCACTCCTCCACCGAATTGAAGCCCGACATCGAGCCGAAAATCGAGAACCAGGGCGTCCAGACATGGGCCGGCACAAAAAGACAATTTGGGTCAATATCCAAAACCATCTTAAGAAGCTCTTTTGAATCAACTCCCACAATGGGCCTTCCGTCCGACTTCAGGTTTCCGCGAATCCCTAGTTGCGCATTTATTTTTTCCGCAGTTTCAATGGAGGGCGCAAAAATCAAATTATGAACCCTCCTCCCCTTGCCGCCTTTCGAGTAAATGGAGGAAATTTCAACGGTGAGAATAAATCGAGTGGTATCTTCTCGACTTCGCTCGAAGGATAAATATTTATTGTCCGAGCCTTGTCGAGGACTTTTCCCTATAGAATCTTTCAATTTATAAAGACCCCGTTCCGCCGGTTCTAGTTTTGATTTTATTTCACTAATCCATTTGGGGTGCGTAAAATCTCCCGTGCCCATAACGGCAATTCCCTTTAACTTCGCCCAGTAATCCAAATTCTCCAGGGTCATCTCCTTGGAAACCGCGCGAGCGTAAGGCGAATGAATATGAAAATCGGCGATAATTCTCATACTATTTGACATTTAAATCCCTATAATGATAGCGTAGATTCGGCACCAAAACAACGGGGAAAGATCGTTATGCCGCAAGATTGGCAAGCGTTACTCAATACACTTGGTTTTACTACTTTTTGGAATACAGTTTTCCATGCCCTCGCCTACTTTGGATTGATAATTTCGACCCGGGGAATCCTTGATAAGAAGCGGCAGGCGTGGTTATTCCTTATCGGTGTCACCTTGCTCTGGTCTTTTGCGGTCTACATGAATAACCCAGTATTTGTTGCTGCGCAAACCATCATCGCGGTTGCTTCGCTGATGCGTGTACTTGTAGCGCCTGGGGCCCCAGTAGTTATCAGTTTCCTGACTGTACTCATATTTATGAGTGCGCTCCGTAGAGGAGATTTTGAGGAAACACATAATCTCTCGGGGGCTCTTGCGCTTCTGGGACTTGCATTCGGGGTTGTATTTGCACCGCGCCTTTCTGGAAATATCCTCTTTACGTTTGGAGGCGCGCTTATGGCCTATTACTCCTATAGTGTGTGGTCACTACCATTCTTCCTCCTCAATATCCCCTTTACTCTTGCTGCCATTTGGGAGATCGTCCAATATTTCTTTACCAAAAAATCGGTCTAGACGGCCGATCTTTTTTATACCCCCTCGTCCCCCTCTACTAAAGCTTTGACGATCGTCAAAACTTTAGTAGAGGCAACGCCGCCGCGCCGTTTTAGGCTCTCTTGGAAACCACATTTGTCATGGTTCCGCGCCTGGTAACTGAAAAGATCTGCACCCAAGCAAGCATTTCTAGGTCCTTAAGGTCCCGTATAAATTCTTCCGGTATTCCGCACTTTCCCACCCAGACGCTTTTCTGTAGCTTCTTAAGCCCGAAGCTTACTAGATATGCGCGGAGCCAATTTCGGCGCTTCCTCGCGTACTCCGGGACGTCAAAAGAAACAATAACCAAACTTTTGATGGGTCTAACATTATACTTCTTTTTTGGCAAAGGTGGCTCACTCTTAACTGTCTTATCCCTCCGAGAATTACGTAGCCAAATTTTAGTAAAATGTTCGCGACCCCTTCGCGTTATACTCCAAAACGTTTTTTCTCTCAACTGTGTTTTCTTAATAAGACCTTCGCGCTTAAGCTGATTAAGAAGCGAATAGAAGGCCTGCCGGCGCCGATAAAGCTCGGCCCAGTCACCTTTGAAACGGGTCGGTTCGTATTTCATTCTATAATAAGGACGGGGGCTTGCCGCGTGCCCAACCAAAAGAGTATCCATTATAGTAACGGTCGCCTCCGCGCCGTTTTGAAGCACCTTAAGAATTGTCTCAACCGCCTTTCCCATACCCCCCATATTACTAAAGTATTGACGATCGTCAATACTTTAGTAACCTTGATAAAACCATAAATAAAAGAAGCCGCGAATGCGGCTTGAAACTCAACTAACTCGACCGCACTTAAAGCTTTTGCCGTCAAGATAGCCTGGCAAATCCATCGATATGAGATCCCACTGCTCTTGATAACTAACTTTCTGCCATTTCCAACCAAGGTTGACATAATATTTAACAGTTAGCTTTCCGCTCTTGGTCGCCGAATATTCTACAAATTGTGCCCTGTTTTTGAATACAGTAATTGTATCAACATACGCATTATCGTCCGAGTACATATCTCCTTCGTGTGGTCGAAGGCGTTCTAGCTGTGCCCGCGGGGGATCTGATTTTACGTCTCGGCATAGATACCTGACCTTAAATTGTGAAGGGTCGGGAACGGGGTATGTGGTAACAATCGCGCATGCCTGAACAACCAGCAACAAGACAGCTAGAAAAGCAATCCTAAGCATTTATTCCTTCCGTTAACTGGATCCTACAGGAAGGTTATTACTGCATCGTTAGAAAGTCAATGGTTATCTTTACCACACCCCCCTCTTTCGCACGGGAGATTTTAACCTCAACCTGTTTTTTAAATACTTCGCCGATTTTATTGCGGTTTTGAAATTTTTCGTTTCTCCTTCCATTGCCGGACATATCCTCCTCCGCCAAAAAGATAAAGCCCCATGAAGATAAGAAAAACACCGGGCACCAAGGGAATGGCAAGTGCCGCCAGCCCAACGATGATTAAAAATATCCCAAAAAGTTTCTTAACCATGGCGGTACTATCAAGTGCTTACATGTCTAAACCTATACCATTATTTATCAAGAATACGGCGCCGGAAAAGCCACTTCCCGAATTCTACCGCGCCAATATTAAGAAGCCCAACCCCCAACACCGCCGCAACCCAAAACGGCGGCAAGGAAACGGTCCCGAAAACCTCCTGCAACGGCGGGACGTAAAGAACGAGTGCGGTAAGCACAGCCCCCAATCCCGCCCCAAAAACCAGGTATATGTTCTCAAAAGGGCTATAGGAGAGTATGCTTTTTTCCAGACTCCGCATGGAGAAAGAAAGAAATAGCGTATAGGTCCCAAAGGATGCAAAAATAAATGTTCGCACCAATTCCGGCGTAAACCCGAAGCGCAGAAGAAAATAATACAATGCAAAAAGCAGAAACGAGGTGAAAACGCCAATGATTAAAATCAAAAACTTCATTTCCCGATCGAAAATCTTACGGGCAAGTTTCCGAGGACGCGAGCCGAGTCCGTCAATCCCCTTCTCAAAAGCCAAGGCAAGCGCAGGGAAACTATCCGAGAAAAAATTTACAAATAATATTTGAAGTGCGGTAAGCGGGAGGACAAGCCCCGCTAGGAGCGATCCCCCGATAAGCAAAAGTTCATCAAAGGAATTGGAAAGAAGATAAACAACCACTTTACGGATATTATCGAGGATCCGCCGCCCTTCTTCAATGGCCGCAACAAGCGTCTCAAAATTGTCATCCAGAATCACGAGGTCGGCCGCACTCTTTGCAACGTCCGTACCCGAACCTACGGCAATACCTATGTCGGCTGTCTTCAGGGCCGGCGCGTCATTAACGCCGTCCCCTGTTACCGCAACTATTTCTCCTTCGTTTTGATAGAGCTCCACCAACATTACTTTTTGAGCCGGAGTTACCCTGGCATACACCGAAACCTCGCGGGCTCGCGCGCGAAGCTCATCCTTACTCAAAAACCCAAGGTCCTCTCCGTTAAGCACGGCGCCCTCGCCGTCAATCATGCCCAGCTCCCTCGCCACTGCTTCGGCCGTGCCTTGATGGTCTCCGGTGACAATTACGGTCCGCACTCCGGCCTGTCCGATCATACGAATTGAATCCCGCACGTGCGGTCTTAGGGGATCACGAAACGCAAGGATCCCCAAAAAATCAAATCCTTCAAAAGCGGGGCTCTGGCCGATTTTCGTATGATTTCGTGAGATTTCTTTGGCAATCACGCCGAGAATCCGTCCGCCCATCAAGGCCCGTTTCGCTATTTCTCCCGCAATCGCCGCCTTTTTCTTCTCATGGATACCCGTAAACCCGAGGATTATCTCCGGCGCCCCGAAAATGATAAAACGAGCCGCATCCTCCGCATGCGAAATGGTTGCGGAGAACTTGTGTTCGGAGCTGAAGGGCAAGCGCTCTACGACTCGGGTTTTAGAGAGGACGTTGGGCAACGCAATGCCGCGCTCGGCAGACCCGCGTACCAGCGCCACCTCAAGCGCCCGGCCAAACATACGCCAAGAACCCGGATTCTCTCCCGGGTTCTCAACCACGACGTCGGTGTTCACCAAGGCCCGACTAAGCACTTTTTTAACCGGCCCCTCCGAAGTATCCCAATTTCCTTCTTTTTCGTCCCACGCCAACACTTCGGCCAGCTCCATCTTGGCCTGCGTCAGGGTTCCGGTCTTGTCGGTCAAGATAATACTGGTGGATCCCAAGGTTTCTGCGGCAAGAAGGCGGCGCACAATACCTTTACGCTTGGCCAGACGCTCCACACCCACGGCCAGGATGACGGTCAGGGCAACCGGAAGCCCCTCGGGAACCGCGGAGACCGCAACCGCAACCGCAATGAAAAACATCTCAAAAATTCCATACCCGGCCGAGACTCCCAAAAGAAAAAGGGCGGCAACCAACACCCCGATAACCAGACCGGCATGAAAAGTGAAACGGGATATGGCACGCTGAAGCGGGGTCGCCTCGTTGCCTCGACTTGCAATCAAAGCCGCAATTTTTCCGAACTCCGTTGCGCTTCCGGTCGCGGTTATCGCCGCATCTCCAAGCCCCCCAACCACGAGCGTTCCGCTAAAAACCATGGAGGTTCGATCGGCGAGCCCCACGCCTACGGGCAACAGACGAGAATTTTTCTCCTCGGGCAAAGATTCTCCGGTTAATACGGATTCGTCCACCTCCAGGTCGTTGGCGAAAATTATGCGGGCGTCTGCTGGAATACGGTCACCCTGCGAAATATGTATGACGTCTCCCGGCACGAGTTCCTCGGCATCCAACTCGTGTTCGCTCCCGCCTCTTCGCACTCGGGCCCGGGTGCGAAGATAGGTTTTGAGAAGCGCTACCGCGTGCTCCGCTTTATTTTCTTGATAGAACCCAAACGCGGTGTTAGCCAAAACCGCGGCAAAAATTACCGCAGCATCCAGCCAGTCTTTAAGAATCAACGTTATGGAGCCGGCCGCGATAAGAACGAGGATCAGAGGGCTTCGTAATTGATTGAAGATAATTTTCAATCGTGTAAGATGGCGCTGTTCTTGGATTGCGTTGGGGCCAAAAATATTTCGCCTGCGTAAAATTTCCTCGTCGCCCAACCCGTCCGAGTTGGTTTCGAGCACCTTCAAAATCTCTTCAGGACTCATAGCCCAGAAGGGATGACGCACGACGTCGCGAGAAATTTTTGATACAAGCTCCTCTACCATTTTGGTCTTTTTAAAAACTAAGCACCACACTCTCATAGAGAACCCCTGCCGCGATCACGGCAAAAATTCCCGCTCTCCAAGCGTAAGAAAAAAAGGACATGGCAACGCCCTCGGCTTTACGCAGCCTATAATGCATCACCAGAATAAGAAGCGAGTCTATGCCGACAGCAATCGCGCCGACGGCGCCGATAATCAAAATAAAATTTTGGAAGCCGAGAAAATAAAGAAAGACGGGGATCAAGGAAGCAACGGCCCACGCCGCGTATTTCGGAGCTCGGAAGTCCAGGCGGAGTAAGGCCTGGAAGCTTGAGGAGAGCACAATATAAGAGGTGAATACTGCGAGGAACCCTATGGCGCTTCCCACAAGAACCATCCAGCTCCCCAAAACCCGCCCGAGCCCTTGAATCGCCTCCTCGCTGGTATTGCCCCCGGTAACCCCGACCACTGCCAACGCAAATATAAAATAGACCGCCGAAGGAATAAGAGACCCGGCGGTTATCGCCGAGAGACTTTTTCTACGCTCGCGTCCGAGAAGAGTAATCAGGTCGGGGATCACCACTCCGCCGGATAGCGCAAAAAGAAGGATGCCATAGGGAACGAAGACGTTTTTCGGGTGAAACCCGTATAAATTTTCTGTTTGCACCTGCGGGATCAGAAGAACCGAGAGGGAAATAATAAAAAGTATAAGGAGGCCCGTGAGAATGCCGTTCACCAGCGCCTCTTTTTTGGGCGGGAAAAAAGTAACTGCCGCACCGAAAATCACAATGAGGGCGACAAGCAAAAATTCGCTCGATGCGCCAGCGGTGCGCAGAGCGAGGTTTTTTAGAAATAAGGTGCCAAGCACTAGATAAACGAGAAGCGTTCCCGAAATTCCAAAAAGGGCCGAGGCCCATGAAATGAGCGCGGCCCGGGGTCCTAGATACAAAGCCACATAGCCAGGGAGACGGTGGAACGCGGGGGTCTTCAAAACGACCTCTCCGTAAAGAAGGTGAAACATGAGAACTACCCCGGAAAGAAGAAGAAGTTCAAGCGCCCCGAGAACAAATCCCGCGCGCACGAACGAAAAAGGGATGCCGAACATCCCCACGCCGATGATCATCCCGGAGAGTATAAGCACTGCTTCAAGAAACTTCATCATAAGCTCCGTATGCCCGTAAGACAAATAAAAACCCCAAATTCTAAACTCTAAATTCTAAACAAATCCAAAACTCAAATCTCAAAAAAGTTTTGGATTTTGATATTTGATATTGTTTAGGGTTTAGAAATTAGAATTTAGGATTTGCGGTAAACTATGTCTCCTTCCCGGGCCTTCCCGCCCAGTTTCACCGCCACCTCCTCTCCCTTACCCGCGGAATCAACCGCCTGGTGATCAAGCTGCATGGATTCCACCGCCTGTTCAAAATCTGTCACGTTGCCTTTCACGTGAATCGTGTCGCCAGCTTTGAGCCCGGCCTCCAACCGCACCACCGCAACCGAAATTTTGTCGTAGAAATGGATGATTTTTCCTACTTGTTCTTCCATATTCTTTACGAAATACTAATCGGTACGAATATACGAATACTGAAGACGCAATTCGTAAATTCGTAAAAATTCGTATTTCGTAAAACTACGTCTCAACGACTTTCTCTTTTTTAATTAATTTGATTATTTTTTCGACCAAATTTTTAGGATCCGCGTCAAATACTACTTTCCCTCGACCGCGATGCGCTTTCTCAAGAATCCCGTCAATTTCGTCTGCCATTCCGCCGGTATTGGTGAGGATCCCAATCGGCTTCTCGTCCTCGAAGGCTATGGTAAATTCATTAAGGGTTCCCATACGTCCGCAGGTAATAATCACGGCGTCTGCTGCGCGGGTAAGAAGCAGGTTTCTTCCGGAATATCCGAAGCCGGTGTAGACGATAACATCATGATAGTCAATCGGCAGTTTATATTTTCTTACGTGTTCAGTTTCGGATGAGGCCGGAGAGAGCCCAATAATAAAGCCACCGGCTTCTTTCGCGCCAATCGCCGCCCAAAAAGGCGCGCCGGTAGTAGCACCGGTTACCAGAACCGCGTTATTCCGGATGATCTGCCGACCGAGTTCTTTGGTCTTCTCCAGCGCGTCTTTGGCGCAATGACTGGTTTCCGAGGCCCCGGACACGCAGATTTTGAGTTTTAAATGAGTGTGGGGGGTGGGTTTCATTTACATTTATTATAGTTCAAATTCCTCATAGAGCATAGGCGCGTGGGCCTCGACCCCGAGCCGGTCTTTTACTTCCTGCATGAAATGAAGCGCCTGCGCCTCCTCTCCCTGCACCACGAAAACACGCTTCAGCGCATCGCGCGTTGATTCGACAAAAGAGAAAAGTTGGGGGGCATCGGCGTGAGCGGAGAAACCGTTTATTTTCCTTATTTCGCACTCAACCGAAACTTCTTCGCCGAAAATCTTTATCGTACGCGCGCCGTCAATAAGCCGCCGCCCTAAAGACCCGGCCGCCTGGAATCCGACAATAAGAAGCATGCTTTTGGGATCCGGGAGGTAGCGGCGCAAATGATGCAAAATCCTCCCGCCCTGCATCATGCCGGATCCCGCAATAACGACCTTGGGCGGAGCAACATTGTTGATCGACTTTGACTCCTCTACCGATTCGGTAAAACGCAATTTTTTAAATTTAAAGAGATTGGGATGCCTAAGAAACAGTTCCTTAATTTCGTCTTTATAATATCCCATATAACGCTCATAGACCTCGGTGACTCTTATCGCCAAGGGCGAATCGACAAAAACCGGAATTTCCGGAATCCTCTTAAAAAACAGCATCTCGTTTAGAAGATAGAGAATGTCCTGCGTCCGCTCCGTGGCAAAAGCAGGCAGCATTAAGGTGCCGCCCCTGGCGACCGTATCCTCCATGACGCGCTCGAGTTTCAAGGCCCTTTCATCGGCCGATTCGTGCACCCGGTTGCCGTAAGCCGACTCTATTATAAGGTACTCTATGTCCTTGAAAGATTTTGGATGAGGAAGCAGGGCCGAAGGTACGTTGCCGAGGTCCCCCGTAAAAAGAATGCGCTTTCCTTCGGCCCAAATCTCAATCATGCTTGATCCCAAAATGTGTCCGGCGTCGTTCAATTTAAATTTCAGGTCCTGGATCTCGACCGTTTTCTCGTAGGGAATCTGCTCCCACAATTCAAACGTCCGCTCAAGATCCGGTTTAGTATAGAGAGCGTTCTTTTGCTTTGAGGCCAGCGAGAGCGCGTCTTCAAGTATCAAGCGCGCGAGGTCTCGCGTTGGGGCAGTGGAGAAAATTTTTCCGGAGAATCCGGCGGCAACGAGCTTAGGAATCCGCCCGACATGATCCAGATGGGCATGGGTTACGAAAAGAGCATCTATGGCCTTCGGATCAAACTTAAAATCGCTGAAATTTAAATCGGCCGATTCCTCACACCCCTGGAAAAGTCCGCAGTCAACCAAGGCCCTGCTTCGAGCAGTTTCAAGCAGGTAACAAGCGCCGGTAACTTCTCTCGCGCCTCCGTGAAAGGATAGTTTGACCATGCCCCAATCATACAGCAAAAAGCCCGCGCGTTCGAGGCGTGGACTTTTTGCATTCGGGTCTCTAACGGATTAAATCTTGGTTCTCACCGGCTCAAGCTCCTCAACATCAGGCCGTCCTCGCAGAAAAATCCAATAATAAATAAGGGCAAGGCCCAAGGCCGATATGAAACCGAGAATAAAGGCCCATCCGCCTTTAATTCCGTTAATAAGCGCGGCGAGAAACGGCTCGCTCGCTTGGGTCACGGTCAGCGCAAGAAACGCGTCGCTTGAATGAAAGTGCCCGGCGGAGTCGCGATATTCCATAAAGGAATGGAAAATTATTACGGAGCCGCTCCGGGTCGCTTGGTTTATTTTAAGCAGGAGAACAATCGAATCCCCCCCGCCCGACTTAATCTCGCCGACGGAGAAATGAAGTTCGACTGGAGATTGGAAACTCGGAGATACGCTTGAGCTGACAAATGCAACTTCAGGCGGGAGAATAATTTTCAGCGCCGCATTCTTAACGGCGTCAAGGCCCGCGTTTTTATATTCAACCGTAAGATTTATTTCCTCCCCCGGCTGCGGATTTTTCTTATCGGCGGAAAGCGCAAGCTGCAAAGAAGTTGCTGGCTCAGGGGTGCTGGAAACCGCTTGCCTCACCACCACGGCGGGCGAGGGAGCGGGCGGCGGTGAAGATACCGGCGTCCCAACAAGAGTTGCGAAACTTAATATGTTGCCGTATTTTACGCCGTTGCGATTCTCGGCAACAGCACGGTAATAATAAGTGGTGCCGGGGGTAAGGCCGGTAAGTAAAAAGGCGTGATCAAGCGGAGAATAGCCGTTGCCGAGGGGGCTTCGCAATGTTTGGGAACCGAGAGCAAAACTCGTCCCCCACTCAAACCAAGCTTGCGTCGCTTCGCCGCTGGGATCCACCGACCCGTTAAGCAGCGCGGAATTTTGAGAAATTAACGAAGCGTTTCGGGTAGTAACTGCCGGTACGCCCGGGAGAAAAGTTGTAGTCACTACGGTTGGAGAGTATGAATAATATCCGGACGAATAGCTCGGCGGAGATACCTGTCCCGGAAAGGACTGACCCTCGGTCGAGAGCGTAGTAAAGGTATTTATATTGCCGGACACGGTACCGAACTGGTTTTGCGCAACCACCTGGAAGTAATACGTGGTATTCGGCTGCAGACGCGGAACTTCAAAATAAAATTGCTGGGACGAGACTCCGTCGCCCAGTGTACCCAAACCCACTCTGGATCCAAAGGTTGAGGAGGTGCCGAATTCAAACCAAATCTGGGTCAGGGCGCCATTGGGGTTTGCGGCACCGTAAAGAAAGGCCGAGCGCGCAGTAATCGACACAGCGGGATTCGTGGTAGCCAGCGGCGCGCCAGCCGCATGAGCGTAAAATGGCCCCAGCAATGCAAAAGCCGCCACCGTGGCCGTGATGGAAATAATAGCCAGTAAATTAGCCAAAATTACCTTATACTGCATAAAAATATGCCGCTTTTAGCATAAAATATGAAGTTTATATACCGCGACCTTACTCCTACACTATACACGATTATGGCTAAAAAGTCAAATATTTGGGCACGAATTCAAATGGGGGCAGCTAGGCCCCCAGTATGTATGCCCCGTAGAACTGCGTGGTATTTTAAATTCGTATAATGCCCTCGGGCAGATTCGAACTGCCATTACAGCCTTCGGAGGGCTGCGTTCTATCCGTTGAACTACAAGGGCATGAAGCTCCACGGGCAAGCCCGTGGTATCCTGTCCTACGGTCGCGCCTTGAAGGCGCGCCCGTGGAGCGAAATCCAGCACCGAAGACCACCATTCATCCACGGGCAAGCCCGTGGTCTTCTGATGCTGTTGATAAAATGTGCGGGGAAGCCGCGCTCGTTTCGCCTAGGATAAAAAAATCATAACCGTTTTCTGGAGAACACACAACGCTAAAAACAAAAACCGTCCCGCTACTGGCAGGACGGCTTTTGTTTTTTACCCCATCTGATTCCATGAGCGAGAAAGCTTTGAAAAATTATTTAATTTTAATGTAAAGATCGCGCCTCGTCATGGAATCGGATGGGGTGGGGACGCGCTGCGGACAGCGCGTCCCCGGTTCGGAAGCGAATCGACTGGGTCACGCCGTTTCATCAACGGCCCGCTCACGCTTGAGCGAGGCTCGCTCGATACACGAGCGGCAGTGCGCCGAGTGCTTCCTACTTTCTGTGGATCACCGGAGGATCCGGAAGCTCAATGACCCGAACTGTTTCCGGTGTCACCTGTACCATACGGAAGTGGCCCGGTTTCCTCTTGAAGAGGAGAACTGCGGGAATGGCCTCGGCACTGCGGGGGGGCTTTCTCTCGCCCTCCCCGCTGCCGACTACCTTGGGTATCCGGCTCTTTCGCCGAAAGGGCTGGGTTCTATCCGTCCCCTGCATCAATACCTCCCATGTGAAAATGTTCACCGCACGGTTGTGGTGCGCCGAAGAGCCGGTGGCCCTCCGACTACCGATCACCGAAGTAGTGATCGCGGCCTAGCCGTCCCAAGACGTGGTAGCGATACGCCTGGACGAGGAGGATGCGCCGGCAGGCGATGACTGAGGTCACCATCCCGACGACGACCATCGTGATGAAAAGAACCGCGGAAAGGACCGGCCTCTGGCCGTAGTGCGCAAACATCGAACCGTACCCGCACACCATCATGATGCCGAACAGCTTCTTCATCTGACTCACCTCCTTCCGGAAAAAATATTGATAGGCCAAGCTGGGTTTGGTGGACCCCCCAAAACGCGTGTTATCCGATGGGGTCCTCGTCAGGAGGCCGTGTACGGCTCCCGGTGATGAAACTGACAACAAGAAGCCCCGCAATCCCGACGCCGTAGAAAATTCCCACGGCGGTTAGGAGCGAAACCACCTGGTCCGCCCAGAGAGCCCAGGCAAGCATGAGCGAAAACGCGGCGATGATTGGCACTACGGTGCACATCCGACTCACCCCCTTTCAACTGCGGCCAGCTTCGGGCTCCTGCGATTGAACCAGACACACACGGAAAGCCCGATCACGAGCGCCCCCTGCATGAGCTCCGCCCCAAAGACAAGAGCACCCATGAAGAGAGCGGTTGAGGTGATTAGCTGCAGACCAGTGAGAGATAATGCCATCTCCCAGTCGTTGTAGTCGGCGGGGTCCTTGAGCAACCAAACATAGAAAGAGTTCATACGATCACCCCCTCTTTTTTGGAAAAGTTCGAAAATTCGGGCATTAGCCTTCCGCCACATTGGCGAAGGCCACCCGATCTAATTCCACAAGCAGTAACTCATGAATTTAGATCGAGGGGGAATGCGTGCTTGAAGCAACGCATTCTCCGATTGGTGTCGGGGCGTCGACGTTAGACGGGAGCTATCGGCCCGCCTCCTTTCGAGCCAAACGCATCAGCTCGTCAAGCGCCAGCCCTACGCAACTCTTCAACGCATTGAGGCCCTCTTCCACGTTTGCGCGGAGACTATACATCCCCGCTACCGCGCACAGAAAGGCGCCCAAGGTACTCTCGAGTCGCTGCTTCAGGACCAACGCACAACGACAATCGGCGTGGTTTGCCCGGCAGAACTCGTCTACCAAACGAAGGCGTTGCCGAAGATCTTCGGGCAACTCCCAGGTTAGTGTCCCTGGTTCCGAGATCGTCACCAAGAGGTCCACGTCATCCATCACCGATCCTCCCTTCTTTGGATTGCCACCGAACTACGAGCAGCCACCATTGACCGCCCGGATCGGGGACCCATGTGAGGATGTCACTCTTAGTTCTAACTTGTGAGTGTCCTCCATAAGCCCCCTACCGCGGAAACTCCTCTTTGTCCATAGAGTCACCGATCCGGGTGGCCTGCCTGCCGGCAGGCAAGCCGTTTTTTGATTCGGGGTCCCTTAGCCCGTAAGGGCAGCACGCCGAGGAGGGTCGGGTACTTATGTCAGAACCCCGAATCGAAAAACGGCTTAAATATGAAAAAATTTAGAACCTTACGACTTAATTATACAGTAATCTAGTTAAAAAGTCAAATGCCCGACTTTGAAAGTCGGGCGTTATCGCAGTAAAGTCCCTCTATAACTCGCTTTATTTTTGCCGTTGCCTCGTCCAAATCTTCGTTTGAGCCGATGCGGAAAGCGGGCCCCAGAAATACTTTAATCTTGCGGCGGCCAAAGAAAAATCCATATATTCCCCCGAAGTGTTCGTGGCCCCGGAGAGCCACGGGAAGAATCTGGGCGCCCGTATCTTGCGCAAGCCGCGCGGTTCCCGGTTTTATTTTTCCGATGCCGATCGCTTCCTGAATTATTCCTTCGGGGTATAAAGCAACACTGTGTCCGGAGTTTAGGGTGGGGATCGCTACCGTAAAAAACCCGCGCCCCCTTCTTTCCTGAAATGCACCCAAAGCATCACACCCCAAACGAAGGAGAAAGCCCAGTTTATAAAAAGGAACCTTATACACCCAGTCAGCAGTCATGGTGCGCATGGGCATAATCCGAAAGTTGAAAAGAAACGCTACCGCAAGAAAGAAGTGGTCAATATACGTCCAGTGCGGCGCAGCTGCCAAGATCACCGGACGCCGCAGGCGCGACACATTCTCGCTTCCATAAACTTCAATTTTGAAGAAAAGGCATCCGCGGGTTGCACGATAAATAAGATTTAGGCCCCCAAAAAGCAAACCCATAAATTGCTGGGTCAACCACCAGAACACCCAGCGCATACTATGCCCCCGAAAGATCTTGCTTTTTACATACATTAAAAACCGACCAAGTGCAACCCGCCAAAAAACCGCCCCAGGCGGCTTAAATTGGGGTTTAGAATTTCGCGTTTAGAGTTTAGGATTTAGATTTTAGAGTTTAAGTCAGGTATGTCGGTCGGCTACAATCGATGCTCCAAAGGCGTAGGGCTTTATCACCGGCTCGAACTTATATCCTCTAATCATCCCCACCACCCCATCAATCAAATCTTTCGTAGGCCCGTTCTCGCCAATATCAACATGAACTTCATTTCCGTCCCAGAAGAATTCGTCGCCCAGAGTCAGCTGAAGACGCGAGCGTACCTCCTGCGCCATGGTGATCGAACTTATCGCCTCTTGCCAAATGCGGTCGCGGAGCGAATGGAATTTACGCTCCTCGGTTTTGGTCCAAAAATGAATCGCCCCGTTCCCCACCCGCCAGATGGTTATCGCAGTCACCAAAGCTACCGGGCTTGACGCCTCCGAATCGGTGCCGATGATGATTTTATAAAACCGCTTCGGATCTTTCGCTACAAACTTTCCAATCTCGCCAATCACGGTTTCAAAATCAATTCGTCCGAAACTCTGGCTGTAAAACGATATGTCTTCCGTCTTGCTCATTATTTATCCCCTTTAGTGCTTTCTTAATTCTGCGAACTGGTAGCGAGTGTGCTCCTAAATGTCATTCTGAGCGCAGCGAAGAATCTGACGCGAAGCGTCATCCTGAGGCGTCAGCCGAAGGATCTCCTCCATATTTTAAGGGCCCCTTCGCTTCGCTCAGGGCTCGCTCCGCTCGACTTCGTTCAGAATGACTCACGAAGGGTTCAGGATGACCCTGCGGGTCAATTTTGGACAAAGCCCTTTAAAATAGAACGTTCTGAAAATCTTGCGGGATTGAGTAGGTGTCAGACGTTAACTCCGCTTTCATGATGCGCTTTATTCTGAAATTTCTCAAACCGCGGCGAAGATGGCAATACGCCTCAATTTCGTGAGTTTTTATTTTATATACATCAATAAGCCGCGCTTTATTATAGCCCAAGCCATCGCTATTCTCCGAAGAAACGTACTCTATGGCGAGCCGCCTCCTCAACCCTAACGCCTCTTCAAGTAATTTAAGAACCGGCTGCGGAGTCTTTCCCCCCCAAGACACCGGAACTGAATGCATTTTACCATCCCTAATGGACTCAAACAAAATATGTCCGTGTTTTTTCCCGTATTCATAAAGGTCGCGTGTGAGCCGCACGTCGTCCAAACAATATTTCTTCACCTCCTCCACCCTGCCTTCGCGAAACCACTCAAGTGCTTCAAGCCCGTGCCCCGACTTTCCCTCCCCCAAAGTTGCTTTGGCAAATCCGCCGAGGCCGACCCGATGGCCCAAAAAATTAAACGCGTCTTCAAAAATATCTGTCACCGCAAGGCGATCAAAGGAGGTTTTCTTAAGATAGGGCTCCATGACCGGAATATCAAAATGTTTAATATTAAATCCTATGAGGTGCTCCGCACCCGCCACCATCTCTTCAAGCTTGCCGAGTTCGTGTTCCTCAAATGCAAAAAAAGCGTCGCCCAGATAGGAATAGACGCCCGCAACCGAGATGCCGAGTTCCTTTATATTTTGCTCGCCCCCCACCTCGGCAAAAGATTTTTTGGTTTCGATATCTATGACAAGCGTATCGCTCATAAAAACCAGTATACCACGCAGCGCTCTCTAAATCAACAGCAGTGTTTCTGCATAAAAAATAGCGGCACGTGGTGCCGCTGTAAGATGATCGAGAAATTATCTTACCTCAACTACTTGGATGGGGATCCTAACTGCGAACTGGAAAAAATGACCGCCAACCTTGATACAATACGCGGGACATAGTCCACCCCAATCCTGATAAAGTTCGATCTCTGCTTCCGGTGATGTCTTGAATCTTACAACTGGATACGCGGGTCCCTTTTCGTACCGACGATATATCGCGCTCTCCGCATCAGTTACCTTCCAGTCAAAGAAAATATTCTTGCCGGTGATGAGCGGAAGTCCGGTTTGGGACTCTCCCTGCATAAGAAAAACGCGCGGAGAAGAATAGGGCCTTCTCTGGGCAATATTGAACCTCACTGTGGAAGATCTATAGCCGATCCCGTAGCTGATGACATTTTCCGCAAGTTGCATCTCATATTCTGCTGGCAAGAGTTCTGACGATTGAATAACCTTGCCCTTGCGGCCCCTGAATTGAAGGACCACCTTATCTTTAAACTGGAGTTCCTGTTTATTCGGCATGACTACCAGTTTATTGAAAGAAATCGTGACTTCTTCGGCCGGCCAAATGTTATCCGAAAATGCATAAACAACTAGGCCGAACAGTACCAGCAGGAAAGATCCGGCAACGAAAAATCTCCGCATGCTATCCTCCTAAGGTTTCGTGGGACTAATGACTAACTATCATGTCTTGTTAAAAAGGTCAATGAGGACGTTATGATAACCGCTTCCCGCCCCAAGGGGCGGGTTTTCCGACAGAGAAATAAAAAACACGAGGCCGCGCCACGTGTGGTACTAAATAGCTACTTAAAGAGAAACTGCAGCCGATGCTTGGAATCCATGTTATCGAAAGTTCTATGCCTGTCTTCGGCTGACTCAAGATAGGCGTGACCGCCCTTACCGGATCTCTCTACTGTTTCCAGGCGTTCTCGCAGGATAAAACCAATCCACTTTCCGCTATTAACTAGACGCGCTGCAGTGTGGTCGGCAGACCATCGTTTGTCTAACTCAAGATCCATACTACCAACCGTCTTTCCATGATTATCACTCACCAGATGGTCGCCGTTCGCTAAGTCGTAGAGGGAGAGAAGGCCCGTATGATCGTGCGGAATAGTTCCGTAAAGATGCCCGCTTCTCGCTTCAAATGTGCTGCGGTGAGTACCGCCTTCCAAGCCGACATGCCTTTCGAGATAAAAAGTTACTTCGAAAAGGCCCGTGGTTCCTCCGGAAAGGGATGTTTCGCGCACCAAAAACGAAAAGAATCTGCTGTCTGAATTAAACCCAATTTGTCCGCGCTCTACCCGACCCTTGGGTCCAAGCCCCAACCGGGGAAAGAACGTCGTCCGCAAACAGCCATTGTCCACCACAACTCGATTTTGGTCGACACAGCTTGAAAGTCGTTTGATGAGCTCTACCTCTGCACTGACTTCGGCGTTTGCCGAATATGTTCCGGATGAAAAGGTCAGAGAGACAACCACTAGAATGATAAACACTCCCGCAGATAAAAAGAGTTTTCGCATCACTTACTCCTTGAAAAAGGGACCAGTATCATGGTAGCAGAGAGCCATAATGGCGTCAAGATTGAGGGTTGCCTCAAGCTGGCACGATCGCGCGGTCGAGCCCGGCCCTTCGTCCGCGAACTGAAAAGGGGTTCCTTAATACGTTCTATATAGGGGGAATTAAAAGAGCTCCCCTTTTGTGAGCGGCGAAGGGCGGGGCGAGGAAACCGCGCGATCATCGAGCGCTTTTGACATATTTATCAAAAAACTGCAGCGCTCTTTCCGCGGCGACCGGCCACGCATCAGCGAACTCATGTGCCTCACCCTCGTATTTGAAAAACTCCACTTTCCTGCCTTCCGCAACCAGGGCTTCGTACATTTTCTCCGAAAAAACTATGGGCACATCTTTGTCCTCGGTCCCGTGATGCAATTGAACCGGCCCACCCACAAGATTAAAAAAACTCAGCGGCGAGATTTTTTTATATACTTCCGCGCCGGCGCCGCCGTAAGTTTGACGCAGCCATGAAACTTCCGCTTTCGGGAGCTCAAAGAAGTTATCTTCTGTCTCTGCGCTTATCGGCGCAAAAAGAACATAGGCGCGGATATCGGACCGCAAAACCATCACTCGCGCCGCAATTCCGCCGCCCATGGAGTGCCCCCACATACCAATTCGCTCCAGATCCAAAAGTTTGGGCCTAAGTTCGTGCAGCGCATCAATCAAGGCAACCACGTCCTCCGTATAACCCACGTAAAAATCGTGGTGCTGTTCAAAGTTGGGACTTGATAAAGCAAGTCCCCGATAATCGGGATGAATCGTAATGTAGCCGTTACGCGCAAAGAAATCCTGCTCGCGGCGAGACCCACGGCCGTTGAAATAAATCTCGGGCGCGATAAGCCCGTGGTTAAGTACGAGTACCGGAAAACCGTAAGCGGGCGGATTCTCGAGAGGAATATTCATCACTCCGCTAAGTGTAAGTGGCCCGGACGTATAAAAAATTTGAAATTTAGTATAGGTGTCCGTTCGCTCGAGGACATCCGCGATGCGGAAATTTTTCCCGGCAGGCGCCTGCGAGCGGAGAAACTCTATAAAATATTTATCCGGTGCGGACGGTCCCAGGGAGCGTGCTTGCGGCGCCGGCCCGGATTGACTGCCGCGAGACGCCGCCGAAACATACTCGACCGGGCGGGCGATGAGCGCCCGATCTCCAATGGTTAATCCGTATTTCTTGGCAAACCCCGCGTTTACTTCCAATACATATTCCGCATCAATATCCGGCCTATAAATAGGCAGGAGAGAATCGGCCGTACCCGGCGCGGGGAAAGGTACGTTTTCCTCAATATCAACAATCGCGCCGTATGCTAACCAGATAATATCTATGGGGAATTTCATGTCCTTCATCCAGATACCGTGCCGACCGGGCGCATCAAACCTAAAAAGCATTCCGCCAAACTCGGGGAGCGACTGCCTGCCGGAAAGTCCGCTAACTCTGGAGACGCTATCGGACGCAACTTCGGCCAGAACCGCGGCCCCCTTCATTTCCACGCGCACGAACTCCTGACGCGAAGCGGGCCATGCAAAAATTACCCCCAAGAACAGTGCGGAGAGAGAAAAAAGAATAAGGATTGTCCAACGCAAAGGATTCACCTAAAAAACTAAAAGTTGAAAGTGAAGATTCTCTTTAGTAAAGACGCATACAGCCATTCTACCAAACTATGTAAGAAAAAAAAGCCGCATTAAGCGGCCCAAGAGATTACTATCGCGAACGGCCCAACAGCCGCGGGTTTTTCCGGTAATACTCGATAGTGGCTGGTACTCCCTTTCGTTCTCTAATCAATAGCTTTGCATCACTTCGAGCGGTGTTTTCATTGATAACCCC
>CAZPDF010000006.1:0-78597 GCA_964585475.1 uncultured Candidatus Saccharibacteria bacterium | reverse complement strand
TAACAAAATTAAAAAATGGACACTTTTCGTGTCCACTTTTTGGGGTACAGATCAAACTCGGCGGTTTTTTGATTTTGGTTTTGAAAATTTAGGCGGGTTTTGCAAGCACCATCTTAACTTTATCTACGATTTCGGGAAGCGTGAAATTGGCTTTAACCATATAATCAAGCGCGCCAAGGCGTTTTGACTCCTGGATTTCCTGGGTCTCGGCAAGGTTAGAGAGCATGAGCGCTTTTGTTTCGGGACCTCCCGGCAGACGCCTGATTTGACGCAGGGTTTCAAGGCCGTTTTGATCCGGCAAAAGAATATCAAAAAGCATTATATCCGGAGACCACTGGCTGAATTTCTCCACGCCCTCCTTGCCGGTTTTGGCAATAGCCGTATCAAAGCCGGCTTTGGAAAATTCGTGGACCAGCAAATCCACCATAAAAACGTCGTCTTCCACCAAGAGTACTTTTGGCTTCCTGGTTGGCGCGGGTTGCTCCCCACCGGTAGGACTTATTTCTGGGATATTAGCTACATTCACCCCGTTAGAAGTCTGCCCTTATGTGACCCGAGATCATTTCGGGCAGACCAGTAATTTATAGCCGATAACCCGTTATCGCTATACAGAAAAAGTGTACAACACTTTTTCTCTGATAGGACTTCTAACGGGGTTCACAACCTTTTTATACTACCACAAAAACTTCTATTAAATAAATCCCCACACCTTCCCCAAGGTATCTGGCCATGCTGGAAGGATAAATAGCTTACTGCAGAACCCGGTGGCAATCCCCCGGCGCCTAAACGTAGGTGTGGGGATAAATCCCCAGGTGGTTCCCAAATCAGTAAGGGACGAATGCATCCTTTTTACACTCCTCGCATAATGCGAACCAGCCATTGCTTGCTTTTCGGGTCTCGGCGTATTTAGAAAGGGGGCTAGAATCATCTTGGATCATTTCCCGATATTTATTATCGAATTTATTCAGATATTTCGGCCAGCAATCAGGGCAAAAATCTTCTCCGTCAGGGCTAACTCTCCAGTCCCTAAGCGCTTCTTTAAATTTCCGGAGGGTTTCCGGAGTTGGCTTCTTCTCTTCGTCACCACTGTTTTCAATAGTCTCTTTCATAAACGGGGGCGGTCGATGGGATTTCTTTTCCTCCGTCACTCGCACCGCTTCTAACGCGGGCTCGTTCCTCCTCCAAGGCCCGGGTTTTCAAAACGTGAAGACATTCACGTTTTGAAATACTCTTCAAATTCCATCCTCTCAACCATAAGCCAAATCAAAATACCCGGCAAGCGGGTATTTTGATTTCGCCTGGGGCGGTCGATGGGATTTGAACCCACGATCCCGAGGTCCACAACCTCGTGCTTTAACCGCTAAGCTACGACCGCCGCAACCCTTATATAGTATCAAATTTTCCGGCTTTGAGCAACGTGTAGTTTGACCAGAATTTTGATCAACATCTTGGTCAACATCCGAGGTTGGTCAGACCGGAAGAGCTTGACATAACATTTGACTTCTCTATAATTATTCCTGATACCAGATAATAAGGGTGATACGGATGAAATTTTTTGTATACGCGGTGATTGCGTGTATCAATAACGTCGGACCGCATAACACTGCTTTCATACCCGATGACTACCTTCAATACTCATTTAGCATCGAGGTGTCTAAAGAGGAAAATATCGGGACTGCTATAAGCGGCCATTTGGCGGAGTTCTGTAACAAGAGGCGAGGAAATAGCAGAAACATCCAGTATAAACCGGTTTCGGTATCGGTCGTAAGGCTATAATATTATCCTGCCCAATACGCCTGTGTCCTAAAAAGACATGGGCATTTTAATGTACGCTCAACATCCGATGTTGATGCGTTTGAAAGAAAATCGGTTTTATGGTACTATCTTTTCATGCCGAAAAAAGATGAAAGGAAAAATAAGCGCGTAAAACCCGGACTTCCGGGCGGATTTCGCGACTACGCTCCGCAAGACGCAATTCTTAAAGCGCGGCTGCTTGAAAAAATAAAAAAAACCTTTGAGGATTTCGGGTTTGATCCGATGGAAACCCCGGCGGTTGAACGAACCGAGGTGCTTCTTGGAGGCGAACAGGAGTCAGACAAAATCATATACCGTGTAAATCCGGCCAGCCGAGGCATAAAACAAGGAATAAAAAAGGATGAACTCTCGCTACGTTTTGATCTTACCGTGCCTCTTGCCCGCTTTCTTGCCGCAAACCCGGAAATTCCCAAGCCATTCAAAAGGTACCAGCTAGGAAACGTCTGGCGGGGCGAATCGCCTCAAGCCGGAAGGTATCGCGAATTCATGCAGGCGGATCTTGATATTGTCGGATCGTCCTCCCTGGAAGCGGACGCAGAAATAATCTCCGTAGTCTATCAAGTATTTAAAAACATCGGCTTAAATAAATTCCTTATCAGGATAAACAACCGCAAGGTCTTAAACGGTCTCCCGTCTTATGCCGGGTTTCCGGGAAAAAAGCTTGGAGAGCTTCTGCGTGTAATTGACAAGAAAGATAAAATAGGCCCAGAGGCCGTGTTGAAAGATATTAACAAGCTTTTGGGGAAAGCTCCGGCCGCCAAGGTCAACGAATTTTTAGAAATTTCCGGCGACACCAAGACGAAACTTATAAACGCGCGGGCACTATTTGTAAAAATCGCAACCGCCCAAGAAGGCATTGAGGAACTAATCGGCATTGCACGGAATCTAAATGCCATGGGTGTAAAACAGGAAAATTGGGAAATTGACTACTCCATAGTTCGCGGCCTCGGCTACTATACGGGTCCAATATTTGAGGCGGTCCTAACCTCCGCCCGGGATTTTGGAAGCATGGCTTCGGGCGGACGGTATGATAACTTGCTCTTACCTTTTACCGGCGAGAAACTTCCCGCAGTGGGAGCGTCATTCGGAATTGACCGCTTTCTTGCGGCGCTTGAGAAATTGGGCGGCATAAAAAAGAGGCTGACCACCACCAAGGTCTTGATACTGAATTTATCGCCGGAATTAAAACCGGAATATCTGGAGATGGCGTCTCTCCTCCGCTCGTCAAATATAAATACCACGCTCTACTTGGGGGACGATCGCGCATTTCAGGCGCAACTTGCGTATGCGGTAAAAAAAGAAATCCCCTACGTCATAATTTACGGGGAGGAGGAAAGAAAAAAAGGCGTGGTTACCATCAAGGATATGGAAAAGAGGGAACAAAGAGAAATACCGAAAGGAAATATTTTACAGTATTTCAGAAAATAAAAGCGTATATATGCGGGTCTAAAAATTTGCCCCCGTAGCTCAACTTGCCCTCCCACCTTTTTGTCTCCCCATAGTTCAACGGACAGAACGGCTCCCTTCTAAGGAGCAAATCGAGGTTCGATTCCTCGTGGGGAGAATTAAAGGTGGGAGGGTGAAGACAGAGCGGCGCTCTTCTAAGGCGTTGATGTGGGTTCGATTCCTACCGGGGGCGAGGGCAACGGCGGGCAGGTGAGGCGCTGCTAGGGGTTCGATTCCTCTCAGGGGGATATGTCTAACGGGGTGAAATTCCCTCCGGGCGAATATTTTAGGACAATATAGTCACGAAAAATATTTTAATTTTGTGAAAAGAAACTTTTTAATCATGTGAACAAAAAGGTTATTATAATTATTGTTATTGTAATTCTGATTCTTAGTGGCGCTTTGCTCTATTTTGTTTCGCAAAAAACAACACCGTACCCAAGTCGATCTGATAATCAAAATATAGTCCCTACTCAAAAACAATCTACCGGAGTTCTAGAACACATAATAGAATACGCTCCTGGTCACTTATCAAATTAATGAATCTGCCGCCAAACCCCAGTAGCAGAAACTTCGTTTCGCTACGGGGCAGGGAAAAACTTGCTTGTCCGCCGTAACTCGAAGAGCGTAGACAGAAAATTGCCAAATTAAATACCCGCCTGTGGATGGCGGGTAAATTATTTTCTTGCAAGCGCAAGACCGATCTCATGCAGGCGCTGATTCAGCATGTCGCCTGCTCTCTGCGGACGGAAAAGATGCGGCATGGCTTTCGCGTCTGGTCCCGACATATCGGGTTCAAACCTGAAGTCCGAACGCGCATGAATGAAGAGTGCTGCCGAATACCGGCCAACCGATGTTGGCTCAACAGGAGGACGCACTTCGTGCCCCACGGATGCAAGATGGCCGCCTGTTAAATAATCGAGCATGTCCGCAACCTGCACAATAACGTGCCCCGCCGGCATATAAGCCGGGATCATTACGAGGTCTCGCCTACGCACCCAAAGGCCGGATCGCGTGGGTGCGGGCAATACCGTCAAGAGATTAATGTCTGTATGCTCACACGCCCAAGCAATTTTTCCGACCTCATCCGGTTTCACCGGAGGGTAATGAATCGCACGCATAACGGTCGGCGAATCTTTCACCATTCCATCAAAAAAGTTGTCCGGATATCCAAGATAGTTCCCTACTGTTCTTAAAACATTTCGGCCAATTTCGTATAGCGAATGATAAAGCCGGGTAAACGCAGGCATAAAGCCCGGGACCTCTTGAGGCCAAATATTTTGCGGATAGAATGCCGGCCACGCTTTTACCAGTGGATGTGCGGGGTCCATAACTGGTCCGCCAAACCAACATTCTTTCGCGTCAGGCATGGGTTTTCCACCGGAGCCGCGCCTCCTACAAGCCAGGCCAAGTTCATGATAATTAGGCGTCCAGCCGCGCTGATAGTAGATATCCGGTCGGGCGTATTCTTCTTTGACAGACACGGGAAGTTCAAACACTTTTCTGCTTTCCTCATAGAACCTGTCGATCAATCCCTCAAGATAAAATGTGGGAAACGCGGCAAACCCGATTTCGCGAAAAGCCCGCCCTACGGCTTTGACAAAGACAGGATCTTGATGGGGTTTAATTACCGGAACATCAATGATCGGAACCTGCTCAAGCATGAATCGTTACCTCTCAAGGATCTAGTAAGGCCAAGCATACCAAAACTAGGTCGCCGTATGCAACCAAAAACCGTCCAGCACATAATACGTTATGTGCTGGACGGTTTTTGGAGTTCAAGATCCCATCATTGCCTTTCCAAAATTTCCTCGAATTTCTGCTGTCTCTCGTCAAGCAGGCGGATCACTTCAGCAATCTCTTCAGGGTCTATCACCACAATTTTTTTTACAACCTTTTCCGGTCTCTTAAAGTTAATAACGGTAGAGTAGAAAAGATAACCACTCCAGATAATAAGCAGGACCGCACCAACGAAAACAAGCATAACGCCCCACACTAAAATTGTTTCGCGCTCTAAGCGGCTGAACATTTTTCCTGAATTTTTAAACGCAGGGAGTTTTAAAAACTTCATAGTTTTTTCACGGTCGCGCGCTATCGCGCCTTAATTGCCACGGTAAACGCTAGACGGTGGGTCGCCTTCTCCTCCGCCGGCTTTTTACCGGGAGCAACTCTTATTGCTTCGCCGGTCCCCACCCTTTGCCAATTTAGGTCAATAATTGAAATTTTATGGGGCAGAAGTTCAACCAGCAACAGATATTTCCGCACTTGAGGTTCGGTTCCTTCGACCGTAAGCCGAAAAATCATAGTATCCGCGCTGCTTTGGCCTTCATCAAAATCAAGGGCGAGATTATTTTTGGTGCGCTTGGCCAGCCCTTCGAGCGTCTCGATAAAATCAACGGGGCGTGTTCTCTCGACAAGCAACCGATCGATCCTGTCTATATCGATTGAGCGCTCCTCAAGAAGAGAGGAGGCCCGACGCGCGGCTTTGCGTTCCTCCTCAAGTGTTGAGATTTGCGATTCAAGGGATGAGAAAATGAATTGAGAATTTCGAATGTATTGGTTAATCCACCAAAACACATAGCCGGAAATCCCCACCGCGAAAATGGAGAGAAAGGAGGCAAGAATAAGTTTTTGTGTAGGTCCGGGTCTCATAAACATTATAGGGCGGAGGCGGGTTTTATCTTCCCCTGAATGCTGAAAGAAATGTCAACATCGCGTATGATATTCGAGATAGGAGAGGAGATGTCTTGAAATTGCCCTGAATCGCGGAGCATTTTCTCAAAATTTAGAAGATCGCGCCGCGTTTTGGCGCTCCCGGTCAAAAAAATAGTATCTTCCTTCAGTACCGTAAGTTTGGTCAACGTAATGGCGTTACCCAAACGCTCAAGGATGCTATCAAGAATAAAAGACGCCTTGAGCGGTGCGGAGAGAGAATTTTTTGCCGTGGAGATAACGGACTGCAGGGCCCGGATACGCACCACTGTCTCATCAACTTTCAACGCCGCGGACGCCATCCTCTCCAAAACCAAAGACCGTTCAAGCTCTCGCCGTTCAAAATAAAGCGGAAGAAACGAGGGAAGCAGAAGGGAAGAGGCAAATAAAAAAAGAGTTGACGCCAGAATCGCCAAAAAGGCCATGACGCGGCGCGTTTTGGCAAACTCTACTATCTTTCTCTCCTGCGACGGGAGAAGGTTGATGGTAAGCATAAGCGGATCTACTCTAAGCCGCGCATGGCCAGGCCGAGCGCAGTGGTAAAAGCGAGGGCTTTATTTTTGGCAATAGGCGGAATGGCATAAGCGAGGCGATGGCGAATTGAAGCAAAGGGATTAGCAAGTCTTACCGGCACCTTGAGCATGCTCGAAAGATACGTATCGAGACCATTAAGGTTGGCATCTCCTCCGACGAGCAAAATTTCTTCGATGGATTCGCTTGCGCCGTGAATGTGCTTGGTGTGGTTATGATAGTACTCGATGCTGCGGCGTAATTCGTCGCCGAATGCAGCCACAGGAGGAACCAGGGCCGTAAAAACTCTGCCTTCAAGTTCTTTTTTATTAAACCCTACCTCCTTTTTGAGGACCACCGCCTTACCCCAGTCGACACCCAGACCCCTTACAATGTGCTCTTCCAGCAACCGGCCCCCAAGCTCAATCGTGGTGGTAAAAATAATCGCGCCACCAGAAATTATAATAAAACTTGTTCGCGTACGCCCCATGTCCACCACTAGCTTAGCGGTTCTCTCTTTTAGATCTGCAATGGCCGCGCGGATTATCGCCTGTGATTCAAGTTCAAGGGCCAAGGGCTCCAAGCCCGATTTTTTCAGAACCCGCACATAGGATTCAACTATGGCTTTGGGGAAAGCGGTTAAGACAACGTCAAAATGGTCAGCGCCACCCTCCAGCGGCTCAATAACTTCATAGTCGTAACTAAGTTCATCCGCCGGCATGGGAATATTTGCCTCAATCTCCCATCGGATCGCATTTCCCAATTCTTCCCGCTTGATCTTGGGGAGCTGGATCAGACGCAAAAAACTTTTCTCTTCAGGAAGCGATACGGCAACAAAAGACCCTCGAAACCGCCGACCGTCTTTCAACAGCCACGAATTTAACGTAGTCACGAGCGCTTCCTCATCCCTGATCTCCCCGTTAGAAATAATGCCTTCGGCGACCGTAACTTCTCCAAAATCGTCAAGAGTAAGCATCCGTCCCCCTCCGAATTTCAGATATTTTATGGAGAGATCAGAAATATCGAGGCCCAAGACGGGAATACGAATAAATGGGTCCGCGATCCTTAAAATTTGATTTCGTATAGCCGTTACCATCGCCATGTCTTACATTATACTACTAATTCTCCCCCTATTCGACTTCCCGCCAATATCTTACGTTATATCCTCCCGACGGCCCCAAGGAAAAATTTACATTAGCCAGACCGGTCTCATAGGTAACCGTTGCAGAATTTCTAATCTCGAGTTTGTATGCCGTCACTTCTTTAAGTGTAGCGGAATTGTGAATCTCTATGGATCCGTGGGGTGCGTAGTAAATAGGGGCAGAAGATGTATTGTTTATCTCGATCGCATCGTTGCTGCCTCCGCTTTCTGCCGAATTATTTCGGGAAACCAGCATTACATAACTTCCTGCAGTACCCGAACCGAGAACTTGCATAGAATTCTTCACATCCAGGATGCTTCCCGTAGAACGGTTAGAAGGATCATCTACGATAATTAACCCGCTGCCGGATCCGTAAGCGGGGTCTAAGCGTACAATTGCCGAATTCTGAATAGTAAGATTACCGGCAACCCAGAGAGTTCCCGTGAGATTCACAACTGCCGTATTCTTGATATCCATATCGCAGGCGATTTTCCTGGGACCCAGATTGGTGGTGCCGGACGTCAACTCATACGGACAGGGTGAGGTGTGAATACCGCCCGCTTGCGCCTCCTGCTCCCATTGATCAAGCTGTGCGTCGCTTATGGGCATGGGCAGAACGGGGAGATCAAAATTAGTGTTTGAAATCTGAATTGTACTGCCCAGCACCGTGGTATCCGCGGATATTGAGGTCTGATAATATGCATTTTGGCTAATCGCGCTGTCATCAAACATATCCGCAGAAGCGCTCCCCCCAACTACCGCATCGTCAATCAACGTGCTGGAAGAGGCAAATCCGGCAATTTCAATTTGATCATTCTGCTCCCCTTGTATCCGGTGAGCACGCACGTTTCCATTTATTGTAAATGTACCGGTAACCGCCGAAGTACTTGCCGCAAATACATCCCCGGTGATAGTAGGCGAGTTTTGACCGACAAGAGGACCATTAGAATAGAAGCTGCCATTTATAGCGGCGGTATTACTCATTTCCACCCCTCCATCTCCCACTTGGACTCCGTAAATAAAACTGGTTCCCACCGTTTCTTTGGCCGCCTTTGTTTCAAGATTCCTTTGGATAGTATCCCTCCTTCCTTCAGAACGAATGGTAGTTTCACTTCCAAAAACAGTAACCAGCAAAGTCGTGGTTCCCTTCCCTACCCCTAAGGTTTCGCCATTAGTAAGCTGTTTTCCTGCAAGCACCCGATATAGCGCATCCTCTATTCCGCCTTCTGAGATAAAATAGGAATCAATGGATTTCGTAAAAGCGCGGTTTATGTTAACTTCTCGGATGGTAAACAAGGTAAGTCCCCCCACGATGGTAAGCGAAACAACGAGGGTAAGCAAGGTAACGGTCAAGGCCGCGTAGCCCCCCTCGAGTCCAAAGTTTCGGTATCCTGCTTTTGGCGGGATAATTTTTAGGTTTTGACTTTTGACTTTTGACTTTTGACTTTGCATTTTGTTTATTTACTATTCCACTTCCTTCCAGTATTTAAGATCATATCCTCCGGCCGGGCCAGCCGAGAATCGCACATTCTGCAAACCGATCTCGTAAGTAAGAACGGAGTTATTTTCCATATGCAGACGGTAGCCAATAAGTTCAGTTACCGAAACGTTTTGGTGCAGAAAAATCATTCCGTTTTGGGCGTAAAATATTGCTCCTCCCGCATTATTGTGCAAGTCAATGGCCGAGCCGTGATGCCCGCCTCCGGACGCCGTTGTCAAAAGCATGAGATAACTTCCGGCAACGCCGGATCCTTGAAACTGGCCGTTATTTTGCAGGTGCATCCAGCCGTCGGCAACCAGCGCACCGCTAGTATCACCGTATGCGGAATCAAGCCGTATGGTTGCACCATTTGAAATATCTACATTGCATTTCACCCATATTGTCCCCCGCATAATAAGAATTTGGTTATTGGTAAGAACAAGATTGCGATCTAAAACTCCGCCGTTCAAGGTGTAAGGACTTGTGGGAGGGGTCCAGTCCTGTCCGCAGCCGCCAGACGCAATCGTCCCAAGTTGTTCTGCCTCTTGTTTCCATTGGTTGATAGTGGCATCGGATATGGGTAGAGGAATTGGAGAAAGTGTTGGCGGGCCGGGATTCCCGGGAAAACTTGATCCAAGAACGGTGCTGTTAATTATTACATCATAATAATAAGCGTCCGCAGTCACCGCGCTATTTATGATTTTGTCGGCATGAACGTCTTTTCCGGAGCTCGAATTATGGAAAAGATTAGTGGACGTCGCGTACCCCCCGATGGAGCTTGTCGCGATAATAAAGGCCTGCGCGTTACCATCCACCGCCATAAAGCTAATTTGTGAGTTGGATGCCGCAAACGCATCGCCGGTAATAACGGCTCCGTTATCCCCAATGATCGTACCGTTGGAAAATACGCTTCCGTTTAGGGTTGCGTTATTCTCCATTTCAAGTCCACCGCCGCCCACCTGCGCTCCATAGATGAAACTCGCATTAGTTATGGAAAGATCAATCCTCGTCTCAAGACTGCGCCTAACGCCATCTCTCTGCCCATCGGAACGGATAATCCGCTTGTTATCCGGAGTTACGGTGACATTGATGGTGGTGGTGCCTTTTCCTACCCCGAGCGTTTCCGGACTTCCGGTCTGTTTTCCGGACATAACACGCCATACCATATCCTCGATACCGCTTTCCGCTATATATAGCGCGTCAATGGATTTCGTAAATATCCGGTTTATGCCGACTTCCTGCAGAGCAAAAAATGTAAAGCCGCCGACAACCACCAAGGAGACAATAACTGCGAGGATTATCGTCGTCAGGGCAGCATACCCGTTCGCGCTGAAGCGCGAACGGAATTCCCAATTCCCAATTCCCAATTCCCAAACATTCCAACGCGGCACTCGTTTTAAATTCCGTCTAGATTGAAAATTGGTCATTGAAAATTGTAAATTTTAGTAGTTGCCTCTCAAAGCCGTGGTTGAATTAAGGGTGGCGGAGGTCGGGAATTTGGACTGCGCGGATGCGACTTCCAGGGTAACCTTTACCGCCTCGCGGGCAAGTCCCTGCACGATTCTCTCCAGCCGGAATTTGGTCACGCGCACCGAAGGCGCCGAGAGGGCCATGGAGGATCCGCCCTCACGCCGCAAAAAGAAAACCCCGTTATCAACCCAGAAATCCCTATACGAGGTAGTGTGCTCCGGGGTGGATGTGGCTGTCGTAATAAGCGAGAGCTGGCCGAGATTCGTGTTAAAGCTGCTTGTCGGCGCATATACTTCGCTTGACTGCGCAACGAATTTAGTCACCGTTTCAAGCAGAAGCCGCGCATTCGACAATACTTCCCGCTCGGCCCGGGCGCGATAGTAGGTATTTACAATCTGCAGCAGGAAATTAGAAATGAAAACCGCGAAAATCCCGAGAAGCGCAATATAGACCACGGCCTCGATAAGGGAGATGCCCTTCGCGCGACCGCGCGAAGGAAAATTCCAAGCCCCAAGCACCAAATTCCAAACAAATCCCAACGACCAAAATTCTAAATTCCAAACGCGTTTAGAATTTGTTTGTGATTTGTGATTTGTGATTTGTGATTTCATGTTATTGCAGTGCGTACACTCTAAACCCAAAGTCATACTGATCCAGTTGCTGTCCCGCATCTGTGGGGTTAGACAGCCGTCCGACATAACGCCTGGCCTCTCCTCCGGCATAAGGGCTTGAGCCGGTTTGCAGATAAAACCAGTTTATGTTTCCGGCCGAACCGCTGCCAACAGCGGTTGAATCGGGAATACTACGGAGACGAATATAATATTTGGTAAGGGCGCTCAAATTTACGGGGTCGGGAAACCTAAATTCAATCCAAGCCGGACTCGTACTTGAGATGGTACTGGCCGTAATGATATTGGAGATGCCCAGGACCGTCCCGGTCGCCGTGGTTCTAAGTTCGGCGTAAACGTCTGACGGAGAGACAGTGGTCCTGCGAAGATAGAGCTCAACTTTCGTAACTTGGAGGGAGTCGACAAGGGTGGTAAATCCCTGCGCCGGGTCTCCGTCGCCCAAGTTATTCGACGGAAAACTGGCAAGATTCGCATCTGTCGTCGCACCCTCAAAAGAAATTACTTTGGCCTCGGTCGGCCGGGGAAGATAACTCTGAAAATTGGTAATATAGGTAACAAGCGTTATTTGCTTGGTCGTAGTGGTGGCGTACGCCGTAACTTTTCTCGTATCGGGATCAGCGGTGCCGCTCGCAGCTATTCGATCCTGCGTATCACGAAGAACTTCACTAAATATGACGAATCGCTTGTATTTGCCATTTATAATCCCCGGAGAGGAAGTTGAAAGTTTCCATTTTCCGTTCTCAACCGAGGGGTAGTAGATAGTGCCGTTCGTGGTGGAGGCGGAGATGGTCGTCCAAGATTCATCGCGGACCGAGCGCACTGCTTCGAGCGCCTCCTCGGCCAGAAGCGTTGCCTCCAAATTCTCTTTTTCGCTTCTCAAAAGCCGCACAGACAAAATCTCGGCCTGTAAAAATGCAAACAAGGACCCCGAAACAATCGCGGTAACAATCACCATCTCAACCAGACCAAACCCCCCATTGGGGGAAATTCGAAATTCGAAATTCGAAATTCGAAACAAATTCAAAATTCGAATGTTCCAAAATTCAAAACGAGTTTTGGGATTTAGATTTTTAAGCATTAGTTATTGTTTAGAATTTAGAAATTAGGATTTAGGATTTTTTCTATGGTTCACTCATCGTTCCCCCAAAAGCCCCTACCGCAATGGTCTGGCAATCGGCCTCGTACGTTGCAATATTCCGAAGGTCGTTAATGACGCCGGAATCAATGCTTATGTCTACTTTTTTAGTATTTTTCCGACAATCCCGGTCAACGGAGAGTGTAGTGTTTACGGAATTAAGCAGGGTGGTGTGAATCCGCAGAGTTTGATTCTGCCCGCCCACCACAACAGTGTCCGTCCAATCGAATTTTGTTTTCCCTACATCAAAATAGGACGCCATGGTGACGGTGGTCGTGGAATTAGGACCGGGGGGATTAGAAAATACCAATACCAGCTGAATCGAATTTTGAATGCTCCAGCCGAGGTTAAACTGGCGGTGGCGGGCATCTATGATCCTGGTTCCGGTGGGCGAGGGGGCCGTAGCAGATTGGTATACTTTTCCGGAACCATCCACCACGATTGGAAAAATGAAATTCGTGGCGCTTCGCACCCTGGCATCGAATGTTCCGGGGTTATCAGTACCTCCATCAAGACGCTTAAACAAAACCTCCTGTCCGCCTCCGGCCAGATTGATATTTACAATCTCCAGATTGGATGGCAGATCAAAAATCTGAGTTGAAGTTGATCCGGCAAAGCTGGGCCCTCGAAAAAGAATCACCCGAGATTGCCCAAGCCACACCCCCCACTGGGAACCATCCTCGCTACCGAGGGCCTTGGCCTGCGCCAGACGCAGGACCGAGAGCACGTTCTCGCCGGATGTTGCAAGCTCCCGAATATTTCTTGAACCAAAAAAGGAAGTAATCGCAATGCCGCCAACTAACCCCAAAATTCCTAAAACAATTAGAACTTCAAGAAGAGTAAAACCCCCTTTGGGGAAAATTCTAAATTCGAAATTCGAAATTCTAAACGCGTGTTTGGAATTTTGGATTTGGAACATTAAGATTTGTCTAGAATTTAGAGATTAGGATTTCGAATTTATCGTTTATCCTCCTATATTCCCCAAACTGCCGTAAATTGGTTGCAACATGGAGACTGCGAAAAAGCCAACCCCTGCGCCGATAATAAGCATGAGCAAGGGCTCAATGATGGTCGAAAGATTTTTGGTGGCATTCGTCACGTCCTCTTCAAAAAATATGGCCAGGCGCAGCATCATGCTTGAAATCTTTCCGGTCTCCTCCCCCACGCTGATCATCTGGATCACAATCGGCAAAAAGAGCGAGACATGCCCCTGCAAAATTTCATGAAGCTGTTTTCCTTTCTGAATCTCCACCGCGGCCTCGCGCGCCGCATTGCGAAATAGCGTATTGCCCAGAACCGATGCGGTAATCTCCAAAGACCGCACAATCGGGACGCCAGAAGTTATTAGATAAGCAAGAGTTCTACAAAACCGCGCCACGTTGAATTTGCGTACCAACTCTCCAAAAATTGGGAAATGCAAAACCAGGCGGTCGAATATAGATTTACCCCGCGCGCTTTTCAACGCCCTCCAAAAAAGCAAAACAAAAACCAGAAGCCCGATAAACACCCAAACGGCGTAATTTACCAAAATGTCGCTTAAGGCAATAATGATCCGCGTAGTAAGGGGAAGCTCCACCCCAAGTTCTTTAATGGTGGCGGCAAGTGTCGGAACGACAAAAATCAACATTCCGGATCCGATGCCGACCAATGCCATAATGATTATGGCCGGATAAATCATGGCTCCTTTCACTTTGCGCCGGAGGTTATGATCCTTCTTCATTTGGTTCGCAAGCAAATTCAAAACCATGGTAAGTTTTCCGGTCGTCTCCCCCACCTCAATCATATTCACAAAAAGTGACCCGAAAACATCCTCGTGGATCCGCAGGGAGTCGGCGAAAGTGTTGCCTTTGACGACCGAGCTATTCACCTCGTCCAAAATCTTTTTAAATTTTGCGTTGGATGACTCCTGCACCAGCGCATCAATGGCCCGCGTAAGGGAAAGGCCCGCGCCAAGCATCACGCCGAGGTTTCTCGCAAAAAACATCTTGTCCACCAAGCCGATTGGCCGGATGCGCGAGAGAATCTCACCCAACTTAATATTGGCATGCAGAAGCGAAAATCCCCCTTGTTTCCCCAGCTCTTTGGCTTCCAAAAGAAACAGCCCCTCTGTCTTAAGGGCCTGTGCCAAAGCTTTCTCATTTTCGGCCTCTTTTTCTCCTTTTTGCACCGCGCCGCTACGTTCCGCCGCCGAATAAGTAAATATAGCCATTGAATTTATTATACCACATTCCCTTGAGTAAACACGATAATTATGTTAATATTGCGCAGGAGAAGGTGTGGCTGAGTGGGTTTAACGTGCCTAAAGGCACGTTAAACGGCTGCACCTTGCATTGGACACAAAACGGAGAGGTGGCTTAGCGGGTCAAAAGCAAACAATTTTGTTTTTGACGGGCGCACATTGCATTGGGTCTATAGCGGAGGCGTGGCTGAGTGGGTTCAAAGCGAGCAAGCGCAGCTTTGAACGGGCGGTCAAAAGACCGCCCCGGCGGACACTCAGCCGTACAGTTTTTTGATCGAGGCACCGCCGAGAATTAAATACGTGGAGGCGTGGCTGAGTGGGCTAAATGTAACTAACGTTACATTTAGCGAGCGCACTTTATATTGTGTTCACGGCGGAGGCGTGGCTGAGCGGTTTAAAGCGGCACCGTGCTAAGGTGTTAAAGGAGAAATCCTTTCGCAGGTTCAAATCCTGCCGCCTCCGCCGTGAACATAGAGAAGCGCTCCGGGTTCTCGCCGAGTCAATCTCGGCGAGAACAAAGCGGCACCGTGCTAAGGTGTTAGGGATGAAAGTCCCTCGCGAGTTTGAATCTCGCCCTCTCCATTTTGTGCCTACGAACGCAGCCGGGGTTTTTGCGCTAATCAAAAATGCGCAAAAACAAAGCGGCAGGTTGCTAACCTGTTATACGGGTTTAAATCCGTATCGTGGGTTCAAATCCTCCCGCTTCCGAAAATCCAAATTTTAGTGCGGGCAAGGAAAACCGGAACACCTTTACGGGTGTCGGAGGTTCAAATCCTCCTCCCACCGCCAGATGTCCAAGTTCGAACCTAAACAAAATAGGGGTTTCTTGGACAAAAGTAATATGCAAAAACGAACATTAACCCAAATTAGGAAAGCACTTCAAGAACTCTCCAAAAAGGGATGGATTAAATCTAACCGGAGTCATAATACTGGGATAGGTAAAACCCTAGAGGATTATCTTGGTATTACGGAAAACAATATCGCTCTGCCAGATTTTGGAGTAATGGAATTGAAATCGCAAAGACTCAATACTCTTTCAATGATGACTCTATTCACCAAGAGTCCAGAGGGTATTACAAATGCTGAAATAAGAAAACGCTTTGGTTATTCCGATCCTGAATTTCCTAAGATTAAAATTCTCCATCAGACCATCAGTGATGGTAAAAGAAACGGTATGGGATTTCAGGCTACTATTGATGAAAAACAAGGGAAATTACTGATTCTCAAAAAAGGCAAACTTTTAGGATATTACAGTCTGGCGTTTTTGAGGAAAAAAGCTATCGAAAAAATAGGAGATGGGTTGATATTGGTTCGTGCTGAAACAAAAAAGATTCGGGGGTATGAGTATTTTCATTACAAAGATGCTTATATTCTGAAAGAAATTGATCCGACTAAGTTTCTTGCTCACTCAAAATATGACATTCGCTTAGGCGTATACCATAGTGGTAAAAATGCGGGGAAACCACATGATCATGGCTCAGCATTCCGCTTAACTGAGAAATCTTTACCACTTTTGTTTAAGATTCAGAAAAAGATTCTCTAATTCTTTCTTAGCACAACAATACTTTCCTTGTTCATTGTTTCCTCTAAAGCACCCACAATATTCGTTGGAGAATTTTTGATTGGCATTCTTTTGCCGGGGATATTTCGAACGGCTATATCTTCACAAGTAAAACCTATCTTTTCTGCTAATTCAGCAATAATAAAGTCGGTGGGAATTCGTACTTGTTTGACTAATCTATTTCCGACAACAAGACAAAAATACTTTCTTGGTTTAAGTATTCTGTGAGCTTGTTTCAGACATTCATTCAATCCAAGATTAAAACTTAATACATCTTTTGCTCTTGCTTCGTCTTGCTTCACAATTTTGTCTAATGATTCCTTAAGATAAGCTGATGAAAGTGTATGGGTTAAATTTTTAGTAGCTCTACCCCCGAGAAGATCGTTATCTACCCCAGAGGCGTCATTTGGATCTTCAAACACATCAATCCACTGCGCCGAGAGTCTAGAAAACTGTCCGTAAGCTACTGTAGTGCGACTATCGCCATATGGCGGTGAGGTGATGATGCAATCAATAGAATTTGCTTTTATTCCGTTATCTTTTGATGAATCACCATAGATTATTTTTGTCCATGAATCATTTTTTGCATCTTTATAAAAATCCGTCATACCTGCGATATTTTTCTCTGCATTTTTTCGAAATATGCCCAAGATATCAGGATCATGCTTTTCCAGTTTTTCTCCTTTAACACGCACCAACTTAAACTCTCCAGTCTTTGTATTTGAGGAATACCGAACTGTCTCACTAAAAGCAACCATCAAGAAATTCTGAATGGTCTCGTCTTTTATTTCTTGTATAGCTTTCTTTAGTTTCGCAAGTTTAACTATTACCTTGTCCTTAAACCAAAAATCAATATTCTTAAAATCAGGTCTTTTTATCTCATTGTCCTTTATTTTTTCTACTCTGCTGAGCAGGATAATGTATTCTTTGGTTAGTTTTTGTGGATTGATTGGAGTTGTTTTTGCTTTCGCAAGAAAAATGGCCAAAGGATTGAGATCAATGCCGTAAGCATTTCTCCCTATCAACCTACTTTCGACTAAGGCTGAACCAGAGCCACAGAAAATATCACAAATTGTATCGCCCTCTTTACTATAAGTTTCTAACAATCTTCGTCCGACTTGTGGAATGAACATCGCCGGATAGGTATGTATTCCGTGCGTATACGACTTTGTTTTTTCTCCTCTGTAGTCCCATGAATAATCTATTTTACGGACATACTTCTCATCCCTTGATTGTCCTTGATCCAGTTGTGATTCGAGGTTTCGAATAATCTTTACAACTACACCTCTCACTTCCACTTCATCACGATAAATTGGAGATAGTGTTGGATTTGCCGGTTGAAGTCTAAACTTTCCATTTTCACGATACAGTTTTTTGAGTGTCGCCTCGTTATCATCAATGACCGCCACAACAGTTTGACCATTTTCTGCTACTTCTTGTTTGCGTATAACGACAATATCGCCATCAAAAATACCCTCATCAATCATACTGCTACCTTGCACACGCAAAGCATAGTGCTTGCCCTGCTTTCCAATTTCATCTCTTGTGATCGTTATTGTTTCGTCAGGAATTTCTATCGCCTCAATAGGCTCACCTGCCGCGATTGCTCCTAAAATGGGAACTTCAACAGTCTGTTTTGCTTTAACGGTCGAAACAGCACGAGGTTGATTGTGTTCTTTATTCAAAAAACCAGCATCTTGTAATTTGCTTATGTAGTAATGAGCAGTAGATACAGAGGCGAGCTTAAACTTCTTCTTGATCTCATCGAGGGAGGGGGCATAGCTATGCTTTGCCATATAAGCCTTTATGAAATCTAGGACTTGTGTTTGCTTTTTTGTGAGCATATATACTATTATAGAAAATAAATAGAATGTATACAAGTTAAGTTATCCACACAAATGAAGCAAATAGATGAAATTGAAATAATATCCCCAAAACCACACGAACGTGTTGGGGCAGAATTTGTCCTGTCAGGTCGAATTCCTAAGTCTTGGCTAAAAACAAGTTGGGGCGGCATGGATTACAGAGTCTTGGGAGGATTTCTTGATATTGATGGTCTTGAATTTGCCTCTACTGTTACCGCCTATGTTAGACATGATTTGTTTTCTGTATTTAAGAAAAAACTTTACTTTTCAACTACAGCCCAGTTTAGTCAGTTTAATGTGCCATTTATTGCAAAGTCTCAAGGTCGTATTACGCTCAAGTTGAGCGGGCATAAGGAAGGCTGTATTTTTTTCGTTCCTCTGATCGTTAATGGTTTTGAACCGGAAGGTGAAGTCGGCCCAGAGATCGACGAAAAACACAAAGGCATCGGCAAAAGAGTTCTTCAGTATGAAGCGGATCTTAAAAATTATAACAACGAGTCGGCAAAAATCAGGAAAAGTATCATATATAGCAGGGAAATTTTAGAGGGAGTTTTTGGGATATTTGAGCAATCGGATAGTAGCTTCGAAGCATTTTCCGAGTCTGAAGAAGACAAACAAGAAAAGGAGCTCGCAGAAAAATACAAAGATGCCATTGAGTGGCGAGGCCCCCTGTTTCACGGTATTGCTGGGCGAATGGAGGGGTTTGAATTCCGAGTTTACAGTGGTGACCATAACCCAAGGCATTTCCACGTCATTCACAAAAGCCGTGGCATTGATGCGTGTTTTTCCTATCCCAAAATCGAGCTTATAAATTACAAAGGACGCTCAAATACTATTGGTAGAAAAGAAAGTGATAGGATTCATGAGTTCTTTAGAATAACCGAGAACTTCCAAAAACTGGATAGTGAGTTTGAAAAGCAGATATCCTAATCAAGCGGAAGCCCTAGTTTACTCAACCGAATAATCCACTGCATTTTGCCCCTTATCGGACTTCGGTTTCGGCACCTCAAACCATTGAGGGTGTTGCTTGAACATAGCCCGTAATTCACGTATGCTTTTATCAAGATTCTTGAATTTGAGCCACGTTTTCGGTTCAAACTTCCGGACATCGTCACCGCAGACAACATTTTTTATGGTTCGCTTTTGCTCACCATCAAATAATTTATCCTGAACGACTTGTCCTGAGTAGAATCGAAGAAAGTTGAAGGATGGTTCGACACGGCTCACCACGAGTCGAGTGACCGACCTTCATCGGTCGTAGCCGACTTCAGTCGGCGAAGGCCGAAATGCCTCGGAAATCCGACAAGAGACAACAAAACGGTCTAGAAGTCCAGACCATTTTGTTTATTGTTGATTACTTTTCTGCTGGTTTGAGGTATAATTAAGCAAGGTAAGTTTTCAAACTATTGTAAAGCCACGGAAAGGACATATTTTGCCTTAGCAATTTATGTTCAACCCGCCTTTATAATGGATCATGGATCATAAAAAAATTTTTATCGTCCTGAATATGGCATTATTGGGGATTGCACTGCAGGCAAATGAGGCAGGCGCAATAGGCGCCCCCATCGTTGTCAAGCAGGGGTACGGCTTAGGGGCGCGGTTCGCCCAAGGGAGCGATTCGGATGCATCTTGGAATAAAATCCACTTTGATTTTACTTTTAAATATGAGGAGAGTACGAGCGATTTAAGCTCCTTTCGCTTTTATGAAAAACGGCCGGGCGCCTCCGGCTTCAGCCGTATTGCAGAATTTAAAAATCTGCTGGCTGTCAGCGGAAATACGTATGACAAATCCGGAACATGGGCGTTAAGCCGCCTGGAAAATACGTGGATAATTAAAAAATTCAATACTGCGCTTCTCACAACCCTGCCGGTGCCGCTTTATGAGTCGCCTTCGGTCTATCCACCGGGAATCTACAGCTATTATGCTGCGGCGGCGGATTCATCCGGAAACGAAGGCGCGCCATCTCAAGTGTTTAACGTTCATGTGCTTGGTTCGTTCGACGTCGTGGCTCTCCAACCGCAACTTGAATGGACCAGCGTTCCCGGCTGGCCGGAGAATCAAATTCTCTACATTATCAAACTGCACGATGGAGAAAAAGTAATTTGGTCAAAGACCGAGATCAATCGCGGAAATCAAACGGCCTACGCCGGCCCCGCGCCTGATCCAAGTAAGACCTATAAAGCATTTATCATTGCGCAGTGGTCAAGCTCCACATTTAAACCTCTTGATTTGTACCACGCTTTCTCAACCGACAAACCAACCCCGATAACTAAACCGGCACCGCCTCCCACACTCCCGCTTCCGGCACCCGCCCTGCCGACGCCCGTACCGGTTGTTCCGGTCGTCCCTCCTCCTCTGCCGCCTCCGGCCGTTACTCCTAAACCCGCGCCAACTCCAAAACCGGTTACGCCGGAACCAAAAGAAAAGAAACCCGCGCCGGAGCTTCCTTCCTTGCCTGCCGAAGCCAGCGAAACGGCCGAAGAGAAACGCCCGGAAAGTCCTCCTAGGGGGATTCCGCAACAGGTATTGTTTCGTATATCTCAACTCCTCCGAGAGTTAATGGGTTTATTAAAGAGCTTATTCGAGTAGAAAAAGCGCTGCCAATTTGGCGTTAATGGACTATTTCTTTAACACACTCCCGCAATATTTTTTGCCCGCGCTTTTTATACTTATATTTATCTCGTTCCTCATTTTCTGGCTATGGATGTTTTTCCGAATCATACGTGAAGTATTGAAAGCGGCAATTAAGGTCATCCGGTATGCTCCGCAGGCGGCTATCTTTACTTTTCGACTTATTCGAAATGTTCCGTATGCAACCGTCGTTACCTTTCGATTTATCCGCATTTATCCATCGGTTCTCGTCTTAGTTGCCTCAAACCTGATGCCGTTTCTCGGGGTATTCTTTTTCAAATGGGATGTGTTCTCGCTATTAATTCTTTATTGGTTCGAGAGCGCTGTAGTCGGGTTTTACAGCATTTTAAAATTGCAAAAAGCAGCTGCCGTCTCCACTCCGGAAGAGATAAACGAACTTCGCGGCTATCGCATAAATAGTACGTCCGCAGCAACGGCTATTAAAGAAGGGGGGCTTACTTGGTTTTTTATTCAGCAGTACGGGATGTTTATGGCTTTTCATGCTTTGTTTTTAGGTATTTTTATTTTTGCATCAGCTTCATCTAAATTTTACACGCCTTCTCTCCTTACTTCCGCATCCCTCCTTTCTATTTTCGGCTCTGTCGCAGCGCTCGTAACCAGCCACGGAATCTCCTATGCAATGAACTTCATAGGCAAACAGGAATTTCTCTCCATTTCTCCCGCAGGACAAATGATGCGACCGTATAAGCGGATCGGAATAATGCATTTAACCATTGTCTTCGGAGGCATATTCACATTTTTATTTCATTCGACCGCGGCATTTCTTACGGTTCTTATATTTTCCAAAATAGCACTCGACATATTTTATCACCTGAAGGAACGTGGAGCGCTTCCGCCGTGGCTTATCAAAGGACCACGTGGTAGAATGATCATAGCCGGTTCTTTTAAGCGGTAGAAAATATAACATTCAACTAAATTTAATCTCTATGGACATAATTTCTTTATTAAAGTCGGTAATTAATTTTGAGAAACTTCTGTTGTATGTTTTGTATGCCATCTTGGGAGGGATCGGGTCTTTTGTCGGTTGGGTGGTATGGGCTTATAACAGTTTGGTGAGTGTTAGGCGGAGAGCCGATGAGGCCTGGGCGAATATTGAAACTCAACTAAAGCGTAGGAACGACCTTATTCCCAATTTGGTTGAAAGCGTCCGAGGGTACGCAACGCATGAGCGGGAACTTTTAGAACGGGTTACAAACGCAAGGTCCATGTTGTCGGGCGCATCCGGGCCACAGGAGCGAGCCGGCTTGGAAAATCAAATAAGCGGGTTTCTTAAAACGCTATTTGCCGTTGCGGAAAATTATCCGGATCTTAAAGCCAACCAGAATTTTCTGGATCTTCAGCGCAAACTCGCCGAGGTGGAAGATGCGATTCAGGCGGATCGGCGAAGATACAACGAGGCGGTACGGGAGCTGAATGTAAAAATGGAATCGGTTCCGCTTAATTTTGTCGCCTCGTTCTTCCGATTCAAAAAAGCAGAGTTTATAGCGATTCCAGCGGAAGAAAAAAGGGTTCCGCAGGTTAAATTTTGAGCCGCTCGGGACGGATATGAACGAGGATCAGCAAAAAGGATTTACAAATATACTGGTTGTCATCCTTATTGTTATATTTGCCGGAGCAGCAGGATATTTAATTTTGTTCAAAAAATCTCCGCCGCTTCCGAAGGCCTGCACTCAAGAAACACGGCAGTGCCCCGACGGAAGTTATGTCAGCCGTACCGGCCCCAATTGTGAATTTGCGGAATGTCCCGCAACCTCGCCTCCCACTCCGGCCCCGGCTCCTATACCCGTTCCAAGGCCGGGTCCTGCGCCTTTACCGAAACCGGATGGAGAACAAATATCTCTGCGGGAAGGGCAACGAGAGAGTTCTTTCTTGTTGGAGAAAATTTATACTGACCGCGTCACGGGCCTGAATTTTTGGGAATATCCTGTAGTGACTGGCCAAGGGCATCCCTTGACTTTACGTATCGGAGAAATCGTAAGTAACGGCTGTACTATAACGCTGACACTCACTCGCATCGAAGGAAATACTGCCGTGTTTATAAAGAAAACCGATTTTAACCGGCCCTGCCCGATATGTCTTACAGAAAATACATTGATTGATACGCCCTCGGGTGCTATTCCTGTAGAACATTTGCAAAAAGGGATGGCGATTTGGACGGTCAATAATTTGGGTGAACGTATTTCTGCCTTCGTTGTTGAAACCGCCAAAACTCCCGTACCATCCACTCATGAGGTAATCCATCTGCTTCTGGCTGACGGACGAGAAATTTTCGCTTCATCCGGGCATCCAATCGGAGACGGACGAATTATGGGCGATCTTTCTGTTGGAGACCTTATGGATGGAGGCCGTGTAATAACTGCCGAGATGGTATCTTATCAAAAAGGTTATACGTACGACATTCTCCCTTCCGGCGAAACTGGATTCTATTGGGCGGACGGCATACTTCTCGACAGTACAATTCATTAAAATCCGCCTCGGAAGACAAAATGCGCGGACTTACTCCGCGCATTTGGTCAACAGCACCAGAAGACCACGGGCTTGCCCGTGGATGAATGGTGGTCTTCGGTGCTGGATTTCGCTCCACGGGCGCGCCTTCAGGGCGCGACCGTAGGACGGGATATCACGGGCTTGCCCGTGGAGCTTCATTTTTAAATCAAATTTGCTATCATGCAGTTATGAATCCCGTTAGAAGTTTTGGGCATAACATTTATCAAAATTTTATGCCTATTCTCTCCGCATTTTTCTTAATGCGCTTCAATAAGCTTTTCTTTAACATATCTTCGTGTTAGAATACGCTACATGATCAATAACGTCATTGATCTTCGAAACCGCGATAGAAAAGAAAACGAAGTCCTTGAAACGAATCTCGAGGAAACTCCGCTGGCAGTAAGAGAAGAACGGGAGGAACTTTGGGAATGGGCCACCCCGGAATACTCAAAAGTGAGGCACGGTTCGCGCTGGTTTCTTTTCATGGCCCTTGGGGCTACGGCATTTATAATTTTTGGCATATTCACCCGGAGTTACTTTTTTGTCGCACTGATAACCCTTTCCTTTATTGTAATCTTGATGTATGCGGCTCGCTCCCCCCGAGAAATTTCCTGCGCGATCGGGCAAGACGGGATACGAACAGGCAATAAAACCACGCCTTTTACGGAGTTAAAATCATTTTGGATCTTTAAACGAGCCGACGGGAACGAGCTGTCACTTGAAACCAAAAAACCGCTTACGCCTTTTGTGGTGCTACCGCTGGGGAGTACCGATCCGGAAAAAATTAGGAGAATCCTTAAAAACCACCTCCCCGAAGAAGAGCATAAAGAATTAATTACGGATCAGATAGCACGTGCTCTTGGATTTTAAAGGGCTTTGTCCAAAACTTGGATATATAAAGAGGAGCCCTCGTCGTTCAACGGACAGGACGGAAGCTTGCGGAGCTTCAAATAGGGGTTCAATTCCTCTCGAGGGCACACTTTAGAAAAACGGCATGCGTGCCGTTTTTCTTTTGGCGGAAAATAAGCTATATACTTAACCCTCCCACCAAATTTGAGGGGGTACAGCCGCAACATTTGGCTTATTGTCCTGCGGGCTTATGCACCTCATCCCGGTTTGACACCCGTAGCTTTTTGGTGGGAGGGTGAATACATGATTTCCTTGAGTACCCCGATAGAAAACGTCCCCAAAATAAGCCGGCGGATCGTACCGCCCCTGAAACGCCTTGGCATAAAAACCATTCGGGATTTGCTCTTCCATTTCCCCACGCGCTACGAAGATTTTTCAAATAGAAAGGCCATACGCGATCTCTTGCTTGGCGAGACCGTAACAATCATGGGGAAAATAAAAACTATTTCCGGCCGCAGAACCCTGCGAAAGCGTATGTTTCTTACCGAGGCCAAAATTGAGGATGGAACCGGAGCAATAAAAGCACTTTGGTTTAACCAGCCGTTTTTACTGCGGAATTTAAAGGCGGGGGATACGGTGAGTATGTCCGGAAAAACAGCTACGGGAACCGGAGGACTTTATCTGCAGAATCCGGCATATGAGAAAATAGCCAGTAACCAGTTACCAGTAACCAACATACACACAGGGGGGCTCGTCGCAATTTATCCGGAAACTTCTGGAATTTCTTCACGCTGGCTCCGCTTCCTTATAAAATCGTTTATTGAGCTAAAGTCGAAACTCTCCGACCCTTTGCCTTCGGAAACGCGTCATAAATATCTCCTGCCCAACCTTCAAGACGCGCTCGGCGCAATTCATTTCCCCAAAAACAAATCGGAGGCGGAGCGAGCGCGCCGCCGTTTCAATTTCGAGACACTCCTTCTCATACAGCTGAGGGCTCTAAAGGCGCGCCTGACACTCAAGCAGTATCAGGCGCCCGAAATTCCTGCGATGGTTCCCCTCCTCAAAGAGTTCGTGCGCTCGCTGCCTTACGAACTCACCAGCGCCCAACGCCGTTCCATCTGGGAAATCGCGCAGGATATTTCAAAACCCAAACCCATGAACCGGCTCCTGGAAGGAGATGTGGGGTCCGGCAAAACAGTGGTTGCAGCAGCCGCCTCACTTCTGGCCATAAAAGCCGGATACAGGGTAGCCTTCATGGCGCCAACCGAGATCTTGGCGAGGCAGCACTATGAAACGATTGAAAAATTGCTTGCGACTTTCGGAATAAAAGTGGGTTTAGCACTCGGCGCGGAAAAAAAGATTGCGCACGACCCCGATATTATCGTTGGCACGCATGCGCTAATACAGGAAAGGTTTAAAATTCCAGATCTCGGACTTGTCGTGGTGGACGAACAACATCGATTTGGAGTCAACCAACGCATGGCGCTGGTTCGCGGACAGGCGCGGACAGAGAATATAACGCGGACTAACGCGGAATCGGGAAAACTTTTATACGAGGATGTCACCTATAAAATCCGGGGGTGCGTTTTTAAAGTTACAGATCAAATAGGATTCGGGCATAAAGAGTCGGTGTATCAAAAGGCGTTGGCAGAAGCTTTCAGGACGGCCGGCTTAAATTTTGTTGAAGGCAAACCACTAACTGTTACTTTTGGAGGTAAAAAAGTTGGAATATATCAACCGGACTTTATTGTTGACGACAAAGTAATTATAGAACTCAAAGCACTTCCTTTTATAGGCACTACAGAAAAAAAGCAACTATGGACTTATGTAAAGGGTTCAGAATATAAAGTAGCCCTACTGGTTAACTTCGGTCCTCAAGGAGCTGAGATAAAAAGAATTGTATATGATACAGCGCGTAGTCAGCGTAGGTCCGCGCTTGAGGAATCAAGTCCGCGTCAGTCCGCGGCGCTCATGCCTCATTTTTTGAGCATGAGCGCGACTCCGATTCCCCGCACCTTGGCGCTTACCGTCTACGGCGACCTTGACCTTTCCATCCTTGATGAGATGCCAAAATCCAGAAAAGAAATCATTACGAAAATTGTAGAACCAACTAGACGGGGCGAGGCGTATCAATTTATTAGGGAGGAGGTGGGGAGAGGAAGACAGGCATTTGTCATTTGTCCGCGAATAGAGTTAGCGACAAACGACTCGCCTCGCTCAAGCGAGAGCGGAGTGGGCAAGCAACAAACGACAGGTACGACGCAACCAAAGCTACTGCTTGCCGAGGTGAAAGCCGTGAAAGAGGAATATAAAAAACTGAAAGACGAGATATTCAGAGATTTAAGTGTGGGGATGCTACACGGAAAATTAAAATCCAAGGAGAAAGAAGCGGTAATGAAAAAGTTTAAAAACGAAGAAATCCAAATTCTCGTATCAACTTCGGTGGTGGAAGTAGGCATTGATAATCCGAACGCCACCATAATGATGATCGAGGGCGCAGAAAGATTCGGCCTTGCGACTCTGCATCAATTCCGCGGAAGAGTGGGGAGGGGTGCCGACCAGTCGTACTGTTTTCTTTTCCCGAGCGAGGACGGCATGGTAACTCGCCGCCTTCGCGCGGTGGTTGAAGCAAAAAACGGGTTTGAACTTGCGGAAAAAGACCTTGAAATACGAGGCCCGGGGGACCTTTTCGGACAAAGGCAATGGGGGGTTCCGGATGCGGTGATCGAGGCCGTCACGGACGTAAAGCTGGTGCGCGAGGTAAGACGAGAGGCGATCGAACTTATCCAAAAAAGCCCAGATCTTAGGCTTTATCCCTTACTCAAAGAACGGCTGGAAAAAATGGAGAGAGAAATACACTTTGAATAACCGACGCCCGCAGCAGAGCTGCGGGGTATTCCTCGACGGAATACGCGTCTTGAAATCGGACGACTACGTCGGGGTTATTTCCTCCGCTTCGTCCCGGCAAGCCGGGACTTCGCTACGGGCTGGCATTCATCCTCGCAGCAAAGCTGCGAGGTATTCTGCCAGAAATAATAAAATTCAAAATGCAAGATTGACGGTTCTACCGTCATCCTGAAGGAGCGAGGCGGCTGAGGGATCTCTGAGATCCTTCGCCCCGTAGAGCTCCCCATGGGTGATTCTACAGGGCTTCGCTTCGCTCAGGATGACACCCCGTATCAATTTTAGATTTTGCACTGTCATTTTGAATTTTGATTAGTGGAGATATTTAGAATTTAGAGATTGGGATTTCGGATTTTCTCACTTTGGGCGTTCTCCAAAATCCAAGTTTTTTTCCTAGCATGAGACGGGTTTGCGCCTCAAGTCCGGGGATTGCGCCAAAAATTGTCCCGGTTACGACGATCGTAAGCCACTCAAGCACCAGCCACCACTTCCAGTGATAAGGTTTTTTCTTGGGCCTCGTGGGGAGGAGGGCCAAAGAAATTACTGCGGCCGAAGCAAGTCCCACCATCGCCAGCGTCAGAAGAATCTGGGTGATACGCGGAAGATTATGCGCGAGGACGGTGGTTGAGAATACGTCGCCCCCCAAAAGAGGCGGCAGCCATCCTAAAAAAAGAATAAGGAGGGCATTCGTCGATAGCGACCAGAAACCCTCTATTTTATCAGATGCATAGAAAAGCTTTTTCCTTAAGGGAATAAATTTATTTTTGAAGAAGCCGTAGAGCATGTAGGGTATATTTTCGACTCCCCAAGCCCAACGGCGGTGCTGGCGATAAATATTTTTGGCAGTCTGCCAAAACGACGGCGCAAGATTGGCATCCATGGATACCGGGTAATAAAGCGGCACCACCCGCCAATCGCCGTTATAATACAGCAGGCATTGCCAGAAAATTCGAGAATCCTCAGAAACTATATCGGTCTGCCAAAATCCAACCTCCACCAATGATTTAAACGGCATCGAATGCGAAGAGAAGGTTTCGAGCCGCTCGGGTCTCGACTGTTGGGTCATTTGCCAGAAAGTGTCCGACGTGGACACCACGCGCGATATTGCCGGAGCATCCCAGATATTATTGTGATAAACCGGAATGGGTTGATAGGAGGCCTGAAGGGGACCCGACTCGGTTAAGTAGTGATACGCGACAATGGCAAAATAATCCGGGTAAACCCTGGTATCGGAATCCAGGGAGGAGACGATTACGCGTTCATACGGAATCGGGAGATCATCAATAATTTTTTTCGCGGCTTTGGCAGCCCAGGTTGCATTGGATCCTTTTCCCGGAATTTCTCCGGGAAGCCCGGCGGGGTGCACCGTTACTAGAAATTTCGCGAAATTGGATCCGAATTCCTGTTTAATTTTTTCCGCCGCAATTTGATCCTCTTCTCCGCCGCGCTCTTCAATTCCCAAAACCACGATCATCCGGTCTTTCGGCCAGCTGGAGTTTTTTATCGCCAGGAGAGACGCCCGCAGTACCTCGTACGGCTCCTGATACGCCGGAAGAATAATAAGATGATAAAGGTCCTGCCAATTGTAGCTTCTCGACTCGCGAAGTTTATCCTGAGCGGAGTCGAAGGGCTCGCTCGAAGAGTATTGTTCGAGCTTGTCGAGAACTTTACCATTAGTATCCTCCGATACTTCACGCAGTCTTCCCATCCAATCAATTTTTAAATTTTCCCGCATCTTCCGGTAAGAGGCGACGATATGCGAGGTAAAAAAGATGGTTTTCAGCAGCCAATAAAGATCGAATGCTATTATAAAAAAACTTGCCGCAATCGGTGCTCTCCAGGAGACAACTACCATTCCGAAAAGCGTTGCCCAGGCGATGGCCCCGGGAAAAATTTCAAGCAGGCGGTATAAAGATAAATCAGATTTCACATTGCTTATAGTAGAATATTTTCACGCAAATTAAAACCGGACTCTTGGTCCGGTACGATTAAGGCCTATGGCGCTTCCGTTGGCCCTTGAGAATCCGTGTCCTCCGGCGCCGACAATAACTTAAGGCGGCTTTCATAGGGGTCTTTCATTTTCCCGAATCTTTCTATCCTCTCGTCCCCGTCTTTGGCCGCAAAATACATCCAGTCTGCGGCTTCGGTCAGCACCCGGCCGCGCCTTTGAGCTTCAGCCACATACCATTGCCACGCATCGGCCCTGGCGCAAGAGCGAAGATCCGGCACGGGCCCATACTCAACGGCTCTTATCATCTCGTCGGTTGCCAGGCGCTCTATAAAACCGGTTTCAATAAGTTTCTGCATGTAGCCCTGCGCTCCAAGCTCCAAAAACTTAAGATCCAGCGCTTTCAGATGATCAAACACCCGAGAGCGTACCTCTTTTCTCTTCCCGGTTTTGGGATCCCTCTTCAAAACCGTAATTTCGGAATCCGGCGGGGTATTAAACCCGTAGCCATACCGCTTCATGTCTTCTTCGATGAGGCACTTCTTGGCGGCCCAATCCACACACGAAGAGAGAACGCCGACCGGATCGTCGCTTCGCGCATACGTTATCCTATCTCCCCAACGGCGAAGTACGTCTTCTCGCTCTCCCGACATGCGCCCGGTTTTCTCGCAGTATTCCTGTGCCCGCTCAAAATACCATTCCTGAACATCAACCATCGTGTAGTTACCGCTATCAAACTTGACCGGCTTGCGCAGGGTAATGTCCTGGGAAAAATCATGCAGAATTTTCACTTTTCTCTCATCGTTCTCGCAGCGGAAGGGGCATTCTGTAAGGAAGCCCTCCTCGATCATATCCAGAATCAAGGCGGTAGTTCCGGATCTCAAATAAATTGCCGTATCAGCCATAAGAGAATCGCCGACTATAATATGTATCCGGCGGTACTTTTCGGCATCGGCATGCGGCTCATCGCGGGTGTTGACTATTGGGCGCTTGCTTGTTGTAGCTCCGGTTAAAAATGCTTCAATGGCCTTGGCGCGCTGCGAGATATGAAATGAAAGTTCTTTATCCACCCAGCCATTTCCGGTATAGAAGCTGCGCGAAACAAGATGCGGCCAGAGCAACTCAACTACATAAGCCATGCGGAGCTTATCCTCATCGCGTAAAAACATGTAGCTCTCATGCATGCCGCAGGAGTGATCGGCATGGCCTGACGCATCCAAATTATTTTTGAAGAAACGCACCGTTATCCCATATTCCTTCCAGTATTCATTCGCTCGCTTGGCTATTCCCGCCATGATATTCTCGCCTGCTTTTTCGCATGAAAGCGCGACCAGAGAGCAATCTACCTCTTGCGTTGCATATTCCGGATGCCAACCGCTATCAATTCCTATTTTGGCGCCGTTAGCAAGGAACAGCCAATTTACCATCGGGGTCAGCCAAGAAGACGTAAGCTCCGGAGGAAGAAGTTTCTCAAAGAAAACATTTTGCCGTTCCGGCGCCATGAAAAATTCCGGCTGCGTCTTGCCGTTTATGGTAACGAGGGCTTGATGCTCAACTTCTATGCCGCGGATTCGCCCAAGATCCACCAAGGACCGCATAATTCACCTCCAATCTGTTTATTTAAAGAGCGTAAATCAAATATGGCATGTTGGGGCCGGAAAATAAAGGGTACTGAACCCGGGCACGGAGGGCCGGGACGACTTAAATTTGTTCTACCGCAAGCACTAAAGATCACGGTATTAAACCCTTTGTTTTCGGCGCTCGCTCGGAAAAGCAAAGATCTTTGTTTTTCACTCGCTCGCTTGAAAATAAAGCTCTACGGGCAAGCCCGTGGTATCCTCGCTTACGGTCAAGCCGAAGGCTTGCCAGTGGAGCGAAATCCCGCACCGAAGACCACCATTCCTCCACAGGCAAGCCCGTGGTCTTCTGGTGCGTGGATCAAAAAACCAAGGCGTAAAACCTTGGCGATACTTATCACCGTATTCGCATGGGCGCATTCGTATACCCCGAACCCGATGGCGAGGGTCGCGCTATTCGCATGCTATTCTCCTCCGCGCTGGACATAGCTTTTTACAAACTCCTCGGCGTTCTCTTCAAGAATACCGTCAATCTCGTCCAGAAGTTTATCCATGTCTTCCTTTAGCTTTTTCCCTTTCTTGGCAACATTGGGGTTTGCAGATCCACCTTCGCCCTCGGGCGTACCCTTGGGATGCCCAGTCTTTCGCTTCTCTACTTCAGCCATGATACTCCTCGCTCTCAAGTACTGAAGGTAGCATACCACAGGGCTTCGGGTCGTCAATGCCCATCTTTTCCTCAACCGGATGGACTTCCTCTAGAATCCCCAGTGATCGCTCATAGAGATCCTCCGGCTCGTGCGGCATTTCTCGAGGCCGCTCTTCGCACGCTTGAGGGACCAAGCGAAAGAGCAAAGGATCCGCTGCCGTTTCCAAATGGTAGAGGCGGAATTCAAGCTGTAAGCATGATTCTGCTGTTTTTTTGACCGGCACTTCGGTTGGACGAGCAGGCGGTAGCGCTTTTTGCTCGCCAGGAGTTATGATAATCGGCGCGCAGAAGTTCGGCGGAGTTGTTTTTCTGGCCTGACTCGCGATTCTTTCAAAAAAGATTTCGGCTTGCTCCGGAGTATCCAGCATTCCCAGACCCTGACGCAGTGAGAAAAGATGATCCTGATGAAACAATCTTGGGTCAGGAATCGAGATAATCCATCGCGAACGGCCGGGGATGGCTACGGCGAACCTATGCCAATCCTTAAACTCAACCCACTGCCTAAGATGGGGATGGTGCACGAGAAACCCGCGCAGGAAATGAGCAGTGCTGGTCGGTGGAGTTAAGATATCGGGAATATTCACGGCAAAATATTTCTCCGCATCCTTAACTTCGCAATATTCAGCAATAGATTCCCAGCCCTTGGTTTCATTAGTTAGGTCGCCATACTTAATATCCACCTGCCGCACTCTGGGATCAGCCCAGTGTTTCCGATTATCGGGGTTTAAACCCCACTTCTTCATTTTCGCGCGAATATATTTTCTCTTAATCGCCCAGTCGAGAATCTTGCTTAAATTAGGAGATTTTTTTCTAAGGAGCGAGATCACCTGTTTAAACTCTTCGATAAGATTCAGGTGCTCCGTATGAAGCGGGGTTACTTTGGCGTATTGCTCCATTTTCCCGGCGATATCCCAAAGAAGATCTTCGGGCAGACGCTCATCAGTTCGTTTCTCACTTCTCACATACACCTTGACGGGTCTTGACAGCGAAAGATCTCGGGAAATTTGTATCAGGGCCACGATCGGCTCGGCCAGATGCCAGTCAAGAAAACACATATCGTCCTCAAGCATGGAAAGGAATACTTGTTTCACGCCGAGTTTCAAACTTATAGCAGTCAGCGAGCGATTGCCGTCGTTATGAATATCATGAAGCCGCGAAAAACGCTCGAAATCGGACAAGGCCTCGTCGCGGCTATTGATAAGAGGTCGGTCTCCGGTGGTATTTCCGCCGACCAATCCTCCGCGGATATGATCGGACCGCTGGGAAATTTGATAAGTTGCCGGAGCCCACACATCTTCACTGCCCACCTTGCCCGCCCCTTTTATCAGCCACATTAAGACATCAAAAGATATCAAGTCCTGCATGGTGCGACCCCAGTAGTTTATGGAACGATCTTGACTCCATGCATCGCGCGATCGCAAAAAAAGCCGCTCTCTGAATTCGCGAGAGATGAAAAACGAGGAATGAAGTCCATGCGAATGGCCTTGCCCGTCGCTCGCGTTCTTGTAAAGACGAATCTCCTGTTTGTCATCCGAAAGTTGTCTGGCGGATTTGGCAAAAGCGCATTCAAGCATCCGCTCCTGCATGAGAACTTCACTGGGCAGGAGACACACCGGAGTGCTCCATTCCGGATCCGCCCCAGCCGGCTCCATATATGCTCGGGCCCCGTTTTCTAGCACTAGCCCCTCAATGGGACTGAAGAAAACTTTTGAGCCGAGACGCCGGATGGCCTCTTTGATTTCCTCAATCGTCACCAGACGCCTGGCGGTGTATCCATAGACATTCTTAATCTCATTCTCCAACGCGGCAATGTTCTCAAACTCCCTCCTGCCGCCAATCGGGCTTACCCGATTGTTACTTGCGAATGTCCAAAGAAGACTCACCACCTCATACACATTTCCCTGAAACTCGGCGGATGAGCGCCGGTCTTTTACCGAAAGCGTAGCTTCAGTTTCGGTTCCGATAAGCTTCGGAATCGCCATATTCCCACCTCCCTTCAAATTATTGAATTTGTGAAGAACATATTCTTGGAGCAAGCGTAGCGCAAGCTTGCCTATTTAGCAAATAAAAAACTCCGGGCAGAGCCGGAGCAACTTGTAATTTTTTATGGTGGTCATCCTGAGGCGCTAGCCGAAGGATCTCTTGGTTGTTTTGAGACCCTTCACTTTGTTCAGGGTGACGGAGTAGTTGTCAGAAGGACTACAGGTACTGTCCGGTAGTGATCACCTGTTCCACGGTCCGCTGCTTGTCTTTCGGTTCTCCCATCAAGGGCTTCACGTATACAATCCGCTCGCCCTTCTTGCCGGCGATCTTAGCCCAGTCGTCCGGGTTGGTCGTATTCGGAAGATCTTCGTTCTCCTTGAATTCTTCGCGAACTGCAGCCAGTAGATCGTCAAGCACGATGCCCTTCTGGCTCGTCTGGATGTAGCGCTTGAGCGCGAGTTTCTTGGCACGACGCACGATTGATTCAATCATGGCGCCGGAGGAGAAATCCTTGAAGTAAAGAACTTCCTTATCGCCGTTGGCATACGTTACCTCGAGGAACCTGTTTTCTTCAGTAAGCGCATACATCTCCTCAACGGTCGAGGCGATGAGGCGCTTGAGAGTATCAACTCTCTCACCGCCGTCCTGCCGCATCTCCGAGTCATGAAGAGGGACTTCGATCGTGAGGTATTTGTCGAAGATATCGACTGCCGCATCTTTATCCGGCCGCAAAATCTTGATCTTAATATCCAGACGCCCGGGACGAAGAATTGCAGGATCAATCAAGTCCTGCCGGTTGGAGGCCCCGATCACGATGACGTTCTTCAGACCCTCGACGCCGTCGATCTCCGCCAGGAGCTGGGGCACGATGGTCGTCTCCACGTCGGAGGAGATGCCGGAGCCCCGCGTGCGGAAGAGGGCGTCCATCTCGTCGAAGAACACGATGACCGGCACGTCCTCGGCGGCCTTCTCCTTGGCCTTCATGAAAATCTCGCGGATCTTCCGTTCGGTCTCGCCCACATACTTGTTCAGCAGCTCCGGCCCCTTGATGTTCAGGAAGTATCCCTTGATCTTCTCGCCGCGCTGCTCGGAGATCTTCTCCGCCAGATTGTTGGCCACCGCCTTGGCGATCATGGTCTTGCCGCAGCCGGGCGGCCCGTAGAGCAGGACGCCCTTGGGCGGGGTGAGCTTGTGCTCCCTGTAGTAGTCGGCGTAGAGGTAGGGGAGCTCCACGGCGTCGCGGATCGCCTCGATCTGGGTCGTGAGCCCGCCGATGTCTTCGTAGGAGATGTCGGGCACCTCTTCGAGCGTCAGGTCCTCGACCTCGCTCTTGGGGAGCTTCTCGAGCAGGTAGCCGGACTTGGAGTCCATCAGGATGTGGTCGCCGACCTTCAGCTTCAGCGGTCGCAGCGGGTCGGCGATGATCCCCACCTTGTCCTCGTCCGCCCGCAGGGTGACCACCGCCCGCTCGGAGTCCAGCACCTCCTTCAGCACGACGACGTCGCCCTGGATCTCGTAGCCCGCCGCCTCGACGACGTTCAGGCCCTCGTTCAGGATGAGCTCCTGCCCGGGCTTCAGCGACTCCGGCTTGATCGAAGGATGAAGGTTTACTTTTACCTTTCGTCCTTGAGCAAGAATGTTTACGGTTCCGTCCTCGTTGACTGACAGATACACGCCGTAGGTGGAAGGCGGAGCGCAAAGCTTGTCCACTTCTTCTTTGAGCGACTGGATCTGCTCGCGGGACTCGTAGAGGGCGTTGACCAGCTTCTCGTTCTGGTTAAAGGCCTGTATTAGTTGCCGGTTCGCTTCGCGAAGTTTATTCTCAAGCACCAGAAACTCCTTAGGAGCTTCTTCGAGCTTTTTTCGCAGGTGTACGGTTTCGACTTCAAGAGATCTGATATAAGTCTGAAGGTCCTGAACCTGAACTTCGTACTCGGTAAGACGACGCCGATAGGTCGCGTCGGTCATCGGAAGAAACTTGGAGAGTCCCCTAGAGTCATCTTTACCTTTCTCTGCCATGCCACTCTCCTCCGTGATTTTGAGGAAAGAAAAAAGGGCTACCAATCTACTATTTGAAAGAGCTAAAAAACACTCTTCCTAGGAGTAGACTGGCCGAGCACTCAACCCATTGAGTGCTCGGTTGCCCTTCTCTTTCCAGAAGTTTTCTCAACAGTAGCAAAAAGCCCGTGGGTTGTCAACCCCGCACCTTTTGTGTACCAGACCACCTCGCGAGCACCAAATTTTTACTACCTATTCGGCACTGCTTCTTTACCGAGTTAATCGCAGAATGCGGCACACTGATGAGGTGATGGGTATAATACAGTACACAAAAGGTGCGGGGTCAAGAGGTTGCTTTTTTTATAATTTGTTTTAGAATATAGAAAGCTCGCGAAAATGGGTTAAAAAGTGGCACGAGAGCACTGCGTTCGGCACTGTACCGGCCCCCCGAACTGTGTTTGCGAGATTGAGCGCAATTTAAAGCTTTTCCTGATTGCTCTGGGAACCGGGGCTTTGCAATTACTTTTTTCTTGGTGGGCGAATAGCGTTGCGGTGTTAAGCGACGCAATGCATTCATCCGTTCATGGCGCCGGATACCTTTTGATGGTTTTTACTGAAATTGCGGTGTCAAGACGACATACCCAAAGCGAGGAGGTGGTTCGATCCAGATACGGCATTTGGTCCTTTGTCATAATAGTTATCGCTGCCTGCTTCATATTTTACGAAGCATGGGATAGGCTTATCACTCCGGAGAGCATCAACTTAAGACACATGCTGGTTGGCGGGTTTTTAGGACTTGCGGGAAATGGTTGGCAGCTATGGATTTGCCGTGGAATTGAAGTTAGGAACCAGACGCGTCTTTATAGATGGCTTGAACTCTGGTCTGATTTTATCGGGTCGCTTCTTATCGTTTTCGTAGGAGTTCCGATAATCTATCTATATCACTGGCCAAACATTGACGCATTGATCTCATTCGCCATTGGGCTCTGGATGCTATCGATTGGCATATACATTCTTTTCACGCAGACAATCAAGGGCCTTTCTCGTCACTCACATTAACGCGTCCGCCATTCAACAAGTGGCGGATTTTTCATAATGTCGGGCCGCTGAGAGTCGAACTCGCGGCTTTTAGCTGGAAACCTAAGATATTGCCACTAACGATATCAGCACATTCTACAATTTTGGGCATTTTTCGATAAAAACCCGAGTTTATTCAAGAAGGCTCTTTACGGTCTCCAATATCATCTTCTTGCGTTCTATATTTCCCCTGAAGTTTCTTGTGTCAACATATAACTTGCCACGATTGACTGAAATTGCCATACTCCGTGGCCGTAACTCCGTTCCTTGCGATAATAAATTTCTTGCCTCATCCTCTTTCCAGTCCTCACCGCCAAGTCTTTGATAGATTTGGGCCCCAATTTTAAGCAGTCTGGTTTCGCCTCCAGAAATTTCTATAACATCCCCGTTTTCCATTATTTCGTAATGCAATTCTTCCTCCTGGCCGCCTAATGATTCTTGTTGCTTTGACATAAGAATCGGGCCGCTGGTCCCGATATCGTCAAAATCTATGATTTTGAAACGATATCGAGGATCCTCGATTTTCTAACCGCAACAACGTTGCAGAGAAAATCGGGAGAATTAAATCCGTTCTCCGCGCTCCTTCACCCGCCAAAATTTAAAAATTCGGGGAGCCGGGAATCGAACCCGGTCTTCATGCTCCCAAAGCATGTGTACTGCCGGTATACTACTCCCCGGTAAAAATTTAAGCTGGCAAGAAACAGGCGTACTATCCCTAGGCGGCTTCGCCGCCGGGATCCCGGCCCAAAGGGCCTAGGGACCGGTATACTACGGCCCGTGAAACACCATGAAACGTAAAACGTCGAACACTTCAACCCCGCACCTTTTGTGCGCTAAGAAGGCTTTTTGCAATACGGCGTTTAAGTTGAGAATACACCCTTCCGAACTGCTTCAAACTTCTTTCCCTTGACCTGGCGTCTTCAATATCAAAATAGCCTTCGCAGTATACCATAACCCAAGGTATATATTTTCTCGTGGTGCGAGTACCCCCAGAGTTATGCTCTCTCATTCTTCTTTCAAGATTGTCGGTACGGCCTATGTACAGAATGGATGCCGATATACTTTTAAGAATATAGACGTAGTGCATATCCATTAACTAGCGCACAAAAGGTGCGGGGTCAATAATATCGCTCCCAAAGAATATTCTCAAGGTGCTCAATAGAGCTAGATCCATTAGTAGAATCAACCAGTAAGAAAATGGCGTCTACCTGCCATTTACGTTGAAACGGAATGCGCTTCTCTGTGAGATAAAGCTGACATATCCGTGCTAAATTTCTTCTCTTCCGCTCGTTAATACTAAAGCCGATTGGGAACGCTGTTTCATGTTTTATATCTCTAGTTTTGACCTCAAAGAATATTAGCTTATCGTTTTTTTCTGCAACGATATCGATTTCCCCTAAATTTTTGATCCTATAGTTCTTTTCCAGAATTCTATAATCTTTTTTGATTAAAAACTCTTCTGCATATTTCTCCCCAATATCACCAAATTTTCTTTTTTGAGAAGGCATGGTGGATATCTATCCTTTTATAGGTCCGTGAAAATGTTATATTTAACAGTAAGTGTAACATCCACTCTGTTTCATGTAGAACAAATATGTCTAGGGGCAGAAATAAAGGCAAGTTTTATGATGGAATAATGGAGGAAACATACTACTCAAGGGATGAAATTAGGGAAAGGTTAACTGATGATTACATACTCGGTTTGATTGAAGGAGAGGGACATTTCGGTGCAGATACTTACCGTACAGGAGAAAAGATTCCATCCTTTGTTCTAAAAATGCACGTGCGGGATAAAGAGCTAATTGAAGCAATTAGAGACTATTTAGTAGTTCATAACTGGGTATATGAGTATACCCACCAAGGAAGACATTTTGCAATGTTAATAATCCGCGATATTCCCACTCTAAAAAATAAGATTGTGAAGATGTGTAGATATAAACTTCTTGGGCACAAAGGAACTCAATTTGATTGGTGGCTAAAAAAATTTCCTTACCTAGATAGTCTCATTTATAGAGCTAAACCAAGTGTTCCACGTCAAACAGTCTGATAGAATTACTTGGTTTGTCCGATATGTCCTTTTAAATTCTATTGGACAGAAAGTCTTAAATCGCGCGTACCCTATTAAAGTGGCCAAATAGCTTCTGATCGATATACCAGATCTCTTTTGGTTTTATAAGATAAAGGACATGATCAGGCGCAAATTCGTCGGCCCACTTAAAACGTTTTTTATAAAGCGCATAGATTCGACGATAATCTCTTTGTAAAACCTTTGACGCGCGGCCGGTTATCTGAAGTCCCTTGATAGTACCATCAGTATTTCGCCAGTTATGGTTGATAACCATAGAAACGTAAGGATTTTGCTTTATATGTCGGCAGTGTTTTGTACCAGGGCGTGAGTAGAAAATAAGATTGGCTTTCTTATCAAAAGCGTAAAAAACTGTAGCTGCCCATGGTTTATTATTCATTGAGGTACCAAGAGTCATTAAGCGATTTTTGCCGAGGTACGCAAGAACGCTTCTTGTAATCTCTTTTTTAGGAATTTGTTTCATGAATTAAATGACTATTAGGATAAACATTTTGGGCGACGTTGGGATCGAACCAACGACCTTTCGCATGTGAAGCGAACGTTCTACCACTGAACTAGTCGCCCTTAACTACTTATAGTTCTAAATTAGCTTAAGATCAAGCTGGTTGGATTAACACGGATATTGATCTGGACCTTTTTCGTAATGACTAAAAAGCCGCTTCCGGGGCGGCTCAAAATGATTTGGTAACGATTTTCTCAATAAGATCGTTTACTCCACAAAGAGTGTCATCAAATATAATAATGGTTGCAATTCCTTTAAGGCGTTCTATTTCTGCCGAGTGATCGATCCCCGATCCTTTATATCCCCCGTGCGAGAGATAGACTGAAATTCCTGCGGAAGAGAAAAGATGGCGGTCGTGCCACGAGTTTCCGATGGCCATGGCACTCATTTTCGACCAGCCGGTTTTTTCGAGAATGGCCTGCGCGGCAATTCCTTTTGTTTCTTCCGTGATGCCGGCCCTTACCCCATTGATGCGGCCCTCTTTATCTACTAGTACATTTGAGGCAATGGTTTCATGGGGGAACGTCGTAAACTCGGGGCGATTATCAATCCACTCTTGTAGACCGAAACTCAAAATGCATTGCTTCTCGAAATATAATTTGAGGAGCGAAATGAATTTTTCATATCCTTCACGGAAGGGCACCCGCCCCGCGGTTTCAATGATATCATTGAGGGTTAGTCCGTGGTGCTGGTAGCAGGCAATGCTTATATAGAGCCATTCCAGGGGAGTGATATCTCCACGTTTATAAAGGGAGTAGTGCCTATCCAGCGCACGGTGTCCCTCCGGTGGGAGTCGTTTTCTAAGCTCCTGCCATCCGGTCTGGTAGGTTTCTCCCTTTCCCGTATGGGAATAGATACGCCCGATGCGGGTAAATGTTCCATCGTAGTCAAGCAATGCTACCTTAGGTTCAAAGCGTTGGATAAGATCGATGAAATCTTTTTTTCGGATTGTGCTTACTATATGAATCGTCTGTGGTTTTCGTTCTCCGCTTTTGGAAAGCCGTATCAGCGCAATGTCTTCACCCGGCTCCATGAAGTGATATTTTATTTTCAAAATACACCCTTGCCGTGATGAGCTACCAGAACGATAGCACAGTGATCTTGCATCGTCAATTCAAATCAAAATCGTCCCGATGGAAGCGGGACGATTTTGGAGCCGGCCTAGATACGAAGAGTATTTATTAATTTCTTATGCGGATATTCAAGAATGTCGCGGAGGAAACGATCGTACATATCAAGACGGTATTTGAATTCTTTCGTATCCATGGAAGTATAGCGCAAAGATTTTCCAAGCTCCGATTCGATTTCCGCAAGAAAATTATCCAGTTTCTTTTTCTTGATATGGTCCCCGACAATCAAGAGGTCAGTCCGTGAATTATCGCTATTGAGGAAGGCACCGGAAATTATCGCAAGCTTCATTTTCCCCAGCCCCCTTATTTGCTTGATTAGTTTTTGGCGAGAAGCAACCGCAGATTTGGTTACCAAAGCCCGAAGCTCATCCAGCAGTTCAAAACGGCTGTCTGCATAATATACTCTAGCTTTCTTGGTTTTTATAATTACTTTGGGCGTTTTTTTAGAGCGGGATTTTCTTCTGATTTCCTCGCGAATATACCCTATTTTTGTCTTAGCTATGCCGATTTTAAGGAGTTTTGCCAACTCTTTTTTTGCGGCTCGCGGCTTGACTTGACTTCTTTTGTAAATTTCGGGAAACGAAAAGTAGACATCCGGGTTTCGCATAAAAAGGCGCAAGAGCCGGACTTTCGGGACGGATTCGAAAAGTTTTTCGAGTATCTGTTCTGCCATATTTGTCGAAATTTTGGAGCTACATTTATAGCGAACAAAATTTCGTTACAAGTATGAGAACCCCGCCCTTACCCTACTATTGGATTTGTAGTAAGGGATAAATAGTAATATCAGCTAAACCACCCAATTGTCAATTAAAATCTGCAGTAGAGTAAGGGCGGGGTAAGGTTTTGTTTCCAAAAACCATCCGTTAACGGAAGGTTTTTGGACAAAGCCCTTATTTAATCGTTACTGTTGCTCCTGCTACTTCCAACTTCTTTTTCATTTCCTCTGCCTCTTCCTTTGAGACGCCCTCTTTCACAACTTTCGGGGCAGCATCCACGAGATCCTTGGCTTCTTTGAGACCGAGGCTCGTGATCTCTCTAAGCACTTTGATCACTTGGATCTTCTGGCCCCCGCCAGCGGTTAATTCCACCGCAAAGGAGGTTTTCTCTTCCTTTTTCTCCACTTCATCCTCGTTGCCGGCCCCGCCAGTAGGCATTGCGCCCATCATCATGGGCATGGCGGCAGATACACCGAATTTTTCCTCAAGCGCTTTTACAAGCTCCGAGAGCTCAAGGACGGACATTTTCTCGACGGATTCTATTAATTCCTCTTTTTTCATATTTTATCAGCGCTATTTCAGCGTCAATATCAGCGTCCGATCAGCGGATTAACTATGACCGCTGATTATGCGCTGATTTCTACGCTGATTCTACGCGGATTTATTATCTTTAATCTTGTGTAAAACCACTACCAAATTACGTATATTGCCCCCGAGAATAGTAACTAATCCTCTCATGGGCGCCTGCAATGTTCCAAGAAACTGGGCAATCAGTATCTCGCGCGACGGGAGTTTGGCTAACGCCACAATTTCCTTGCCCTCCAGTATTTTTCCTTCAAGAAGTCCTTTAAGAATTTTGAAGGTTGCGTTCTTTTTGCCGAATTTAACAAGAGATTTGGCCATGGCCACCGCATCGCCGTATCCGAACGCTATGCCAAGTTCCCCTTGTAGTTCTTTGGTCTTAATTCCAATGCCGGCTTTCTCAAGGGCTCGATCAAGGAGGGTCTTTTTGGCCACTTTGTATTCGGCATGTATCTCTTTCAGGAGACGCCGGAGCGATTGAGATTTGGCAACAGAAACTCCGTGAAAATCCGTAAATACCGCAATTTTCTGCCTTTTAAATTTATCGGCTACCTCCTCGACAATTTTCTCTTTTTGTGACTTATTTAACATATCTTCGCTTCGCTTGATATATCTTTGGATATAATCGGTTCATTCGGTCGAAGTAAAAATCTATTTTTACTTCTCCCTCATTGCCAATTATAACTGGTTCGCTCGGTCGAAATGAAAATTGATATTTTCACTTCTACCTCGCTGCCAATTATAAAAATCGCCATTGAGGCGACCGAAGAAAAATCCTCCTATGCCAAGTTGGGCTTGGCGTAGATTTTCCTCGGTCGGACTTCTTGCCTTTTTTAGTGGCATGCCGATCCCGACGCCCTTGGAGTCGGGATCCTCGATTTTGTTGCTACAGCAGAGCCGCAGACAAAATCGGGACTGTCTTTGGAAACTATGGCTAGTATAGTCGTTATAAATATCCTGTCAACCCCGTTAGAAGTCGCTCTATCTAACGTAAACCCACCCGGAACTTGAATCATTGAACCTCCTCCCGGCTTAGTTCCCCGTAGAAAAATTTTATAGAAATTTTTCTACCCCAGACTTCTAACGGGGTCAATAGTGCGAAATTAAAATGCCCCGAAGGGCGGCTATGGAGATATCATTTGATTTCTATAAAAATTAAGATAACCATTCCATCACGCAGTGCGTAATCTCGAAGGGATTCGATCCGCGAATTGTCCGCGATTACTGAGGGTGGTGATCCGTCCGAATTTTTAAGAGAGATGCCCTTAGACTCAAGGATTTCTATGACATCCCCTAGGGTAAATTCTTTTTTGACAGCGCTTGCAATGTGGAGGAGGCCGGAATCATCGTGGGTATGAATTTCAAGCAAGCAACCGCTTCGGTTGGTGAATAACCCGGGCCGGAGTTCAATTCTACCTTTGGCGCTAAGTCGTGGAAGGAGTACATCAATTTGTACGAGAACATGGAAATTAGTAACAACCAGTCCATCGCGGTCCCAACATTCCGGTACTACTGCACTTGTCTCTTGAATGGCTACGCTGAAAACGACTATGAAGATTAGCAGAACCGAAAGAGAAGATCTTCTCATTTTCTACGCCTAGTTGTTTTAAGGGCTACATTTATTTTATACTTTTTAAGATTTTTGTCAACCCCGTGTGTGCACCTTTCTCACCTCATCAACGCACTTGCTCATGTTCACACCTTTTTCAATTAGAGCTTGGGTTAGTATATATTTGACGATCTATCTTGTCAAGTACTTGGCCTTGGCTTCATTATGCTCATCAAGCGTTTGTGAGAAAATCGTTCGTCCGTCCGGAGCAGAAAGATAATAAAGATACGGAGATTCTTTAGGATAAATCGCCGCGCGGATTGCAGAAAGCCCCGGATTTGCAATAGGCCCCACGGGCAGGCCGCGGTATTTATAAGTGTTATAAAGAGAATCAATTTGGGTTTCCTCTCGCGAGACGCGCGTAGATTTTTTGCCGGTGATGTAAATTATCGTGGCATCAACCTGAAGACCTATTCCTAGAGACAGCCGTTTCCATAAAATTCCGGAAACCAGAGCGCGGTCTTCGTCGGTTACTACTTCTTTTTCAATGAGAGAGGCCATAGTTATTATTTCAAAGAGCGTTTTATTCTGGCGGGCGGTTTCTTCTCGTAGTTCCGGCGTTATTTTTCTCCCAAAATTTTCAAGCATTTTGACTATAATATCTTCGAGCTTAGCATCTTTGAAAACGCGGTAGGTATCTGGGAAAAGATATCCTTCGAGGCCAGCGTCCCTGGGTTGGTCTTTTAAAAAATCAAATCTGTCTATGGTCAACACCGGGTGTTGACCACCGGAGATTTTGAGAAACTCGTTGCGCGGGATGACACCTTCCCGCTCAAAATATTCGGCAATATCTTTGGTTGACCAGCCCTCGGGAATGGTAATGACACGTTCATTAGTTCCTCCGCGCATGAGATCCCGCACTATCTCGGGAATGGTTTGGCGTGAAAATAGATAACTGCCCGGCTTAAGAAGAGAGGCCTTCCCTTTGAGCGATATGTAAAAAACAAATCCCCATTTTGACCGTATGACCCCCTCGTTTTTTAAGAGTTCGGCAATTTTTCTTGACCCGATTCCGGAAGGAATCTCCACCGATTTTGCGTTTTTGAATGAGGTATGCGGGCGATAGATTTCGTTGGCGACGAGACCAGTCGTAGCGACAAGCAACAAGAGACAGGCGACAAGGATGGGATGCGGCAACGATTTTATCCGCTCGGGTACCAAGCCATTTTGCTGATTTGCTTCCGGCCCGTTTGTATTATTTTGTTCATTCATGATTTCCGGCATGGATCATTCTTTATCGCTTATTAACGGCACAAATGCGAATCCGGAATATCCATTCTCTTCCCATCTTTTTTCGGATTTTTTGATAAAAAGCCAGACCGCTCCACCGACTGGGGCAACTATTTTCCCGTCGATTTTAAGCTGTTCCCGCCAGGCCTTGGGGATTTCCTTGGAGGCAGCGGCTCCGGCAAGAATCTTGTCGTAAGGCGCATGCTCGGGAAGGCCGAGCGTCCCGTCAACGCTCGAGAATTTCACAATCCCCTTTTCAATAAAGTTATATTTCCGCACATTCGTCTCTCCAAAATCGCAAAGCTTTTTTATCCGTTCAATCCCGAAAACTCTTCCTTTTTTGCCGACGATATAGGCAAGAAGCGCCGTGGTCCATCCGGAGCCGGAGCCGATGTCCAAAATTTTTTCGCCCGGCCGAGGATCAAGCAATTCAAGCAAAAAAGCAACTGTTAGGGGCTGGGAGATGGTCTGTCCCTCGCCGATCGGCAGGGGATAGTTTTCGTACGATTCTTTCAAGTATTCGGGTGCTACAAACTCTGCCCGGTCAATCGCAAAAAAGGCCTCAATTATCTTCGGGTTTTTAAGATAGCCATCTCTTATAATTGACTCGATGAGTTTTTCTTTGGTTGTCATAGGAGACATTCTAACAAAAAACAGGGCCCACTACGAGCCCCGTTAGACTCTTTTGGTTCTAAATTAAAAATTAGTTTTGGTTTCTGCATCGAGGAGTATGGTACAAAAATGCCCCGTTGAATCTAACGGGGCGAGCCCTGCTCTACTTTTTTAATTTTGAATACTGCTTTGGTTTCGCTGTCTCCGTCTTCGCCATTTTTTCCGTTACGCTTTACGGGTTTTTGTTTGGTGTAGACCTCGTATGTTTTGCCGCGCTTGAGCCGCCCGAGATTGTGGGCACGAGCGAGCGGGTCGGCAATTTCTTTCTCCATGAAAATCCTAAGTTTCTGCACTCCCTCCTCGGCACGGATCTCCGAAAGCATCCATTGAACTGCGTCTTCGCTAAGCACCACCTCAATGCCGCACTGCTCCTTTATAACCTTTTGGAAATAGGCGAATTCCTTGGCGATGATCGCCCTATAGTCCAAATAAGTTAGGAATCGATAGACGATGAAACGCGTTATTCTATTGCGGAATTCTTGCGGGAACGTTTTCTCGTAGATCTCCCTCGTGCTTTCGTAAATACGGTCATTGAGCTTTTCTATCTCCTCCTCCGTCAGATGTTTCCTCTTGGTTCCCCGGCCAAAACCGATTTTGGGGTCTTCGGCCTTGTCCATGATTTCTTTGGTGCCGAGGTTAGAAGTGAAGATGACAATGGTGAGATGGAAAGAAACTTCGTCGCCCCAGTTATTTACGAGAATACCCTTATCAAGCATATTAACCAATATACCGATTAATTCCGCTCCGTAGTCCCGCGATTGAAGTATGGCTTTTTCAAATTCATCAAAAAGGAGAACCCTAATTCTGTTGGAAGGGAAATTTTTCGGCGAGAGAATGGGTGGCTGTGCAGATTTGCCAGTGCCTTTGCTCCCCACAAATCCCGCCGGCGCCCCAATAAGATTTGATGCGCCGTGCGTCAAGGATCCCGCCAATAGACCACAATCAATTTTAATAAGCGGGGGCGATGCAATATCTTCTTCCGAGAAGGGAAGCTTTTGCCCTTTCTCTTTGGCTCTAGCCAGTACGTCTTTTTCCAGTTGCCAGAGCATGTCGCCGAGCGCAAAAGCGGTTTCCGTTTTTCCAACCCGAGAGGGACCAGCGCAATAAAGAATCAGCAGGGGCCCTTCTTTGGGAAATATTCCGGCCTTGGCCAGATTGAAAGAACGAACAATAGTGCGGATGGCCCTGTCTTGCCCGATGACTCTCCCTGACAGAAATTCTCTGCTTTTAGCAATAATCGGCGGGTCAGTGCTTTCCGGAATATCCAGTTCAGCCGTTTCGTCCGGATCAGTATTATCCGGAGGAGCCGCTTCGTCATAGAATATTACGTTCACGAGCTCCTTTCTGCTAACTATTTTTTGATCATGCGTGGCAATCTTTACGGGATCATCATCCGGCTTACGGATCTTGTGGCCATCTCTTCCCCTTTTTTCAGGCGGTTTCTCAATAATTTCGCCGTGGAGTAGCTTGTCCAGAAGCCCGATGCAGAGCATAAGGCGTTTCAGCGTGTCTTCTTCCTGGAAAATGATGACGGAAGGCATAGACATGTCAAAGCCGTCCCCTCCGCCGATTTCAAGGTGGTTGAGAAGATTCATGATCGCATCAATGACTTGGGATATGGTTTCGGAATCCGCATTTCTTGCTTTTTCCATGATTGCCTGCAGCCACTGCTCTGCGGTAAGTTCATCGTCAATTCCTTCCAGCAATTCTTCACAAAGGCCCTTAAATATTGGCAGTGCTGAATGAAAATCCGGGTTTTGCTCAATTTCTGTAGGGGACGGGCGATCTAAAATGGGGAGTATTTTCGCAAACAGCATACCTTTTTTATTTTCTATTCCGGTAATGCGTACGCGCAGGATGCCCATAAGGTCGAATCTTTGCACACCGTTTTCCTCGCGTCTATTTAAGATTTTTCCGAGAAGCCCTATGCCGATATTGGGATTTCGGGTAATTTGCGGCTGGAGCACAAGATAAGGTTTGGGCCTCGTATATTCAAGATACCCGGCCCTTATTTCCTTTTCCGTGAACTTAAGATCGCCGTGAAGTCCGGAAGGAAAAAGCACTATGTTTGGCAGATGGACCCTCTTTAACGGCACGCTTCCAGAAAATACGCGGGTGGAAGATATCGGCGGCCCCTGGTCCTTATCAAGCATCGTTTTCTCCCGTATTTTTCATTGTGAAGATGCTTATTTTATTATATCAAACTACGGGTATAGGTACGAACGCGCCAAGAAGCAAAAAATCCCCCGAAGGGGGGAATGGTTGAATATTGCAATTTTCCTATATAGGCCCTATTCTGGCATCAGAACCTAAAAGGAGAAAAGCGATGCCCGAACCGTCAAGAAAACCGTCTCTTTTAAGGACCGAAGATGAACGGGATTATAATCTTAGAGCTAGACGGATTTTATTTATCGACGATGCGGTTGACGCTGCCGTGTGTGGTAATTTCTGTCGCGACCTCGTGTATATAAGCGAACGCTGCTTGTCCGAGAAGCTACCGATTTGGATCATACTAAATTCTCCCGGTGGCGATGTATATTACGGTATTGGAATACACGATGCGATTGGGGTTATCACTGCAAGGGGGATTACTGTAAATATCGTTGGCATGGGTCTTGTGGCCTCCATGGCTTCCGTGATTATCCAGGCGGGCACCAAAAGATTCGCAACTCCGCATACGCAATTTCTCCTCCACCAAGTCAGCGATTCAATTCTTTTTCGAGAGGAAGAGGTGAATGTCACAGAAGAGCGGGCAGACGAGATGAAGCGTATCAACCGAATCGTTATGAATATCATTGCGCAAAGAATCGGACTAGACATTGAGGAGTTGCTGGCCAAAACAAAAAAACTGGATTACTGGCTTGATGTTACCCAAGCCAAGGCCATGGGAACCCACGGCGTAATTGATGAAGTAATTACCGAGCTGCCTTTTTAATTTAGCACAGTCGCCCTAGCGGGTGACTTTTTTTGTTTTTGGAAAATTCCGCCGAACCACCCGGAATTTAAAAGTCCCCTTTTGGGGGACTATTTGTTTTTTGGATTTTACAGAGGATTCACGAGAAGCGCTTCAAAGTCAAGCTGCCGGGGATTTTTCTCGATGTAATCTCGGAGGTGGTGAAGAAGGAGGTAACGGATAAGGATTGGACCTGATGCCGGGCCCTCGGCGGGAAGTCCGAGAAGGGCAATGCCGGAGCCATTCGGCGGAAATCCGCGCTCGCCGTAGGCGTCTGTGTGAGTTCCGGCAGGCGACATTAAGTGAAGCCGCAAGGCCATGAGGAGTGCTGACAAGAAGTGTTTATCTCCTGTGATTATGACGGTTAGTTTCTCTTCGAATATTCTTGCGCCGTAGTTTGCTCGTCTTAGGTCGGTCCGGGCACCGGCTCGTACCGTATTGCCCCAGTCAACCGTATTGGTAGCAGGGGAGTTTCTAAGGTCAAACCCGTATTCATACCCGCCCGGGGCCTTGACGGTTCCGAATGCGATGAACTTATTGCCAAAAGTGGGTCCGGTTACATAGCGATCCAAGAGCTCCGGTTTATCGTGCCAATGGGGACGCATCATTAGATACGGTTTCATTATCTCGGCGAAAATTACGCCTTCGGAAAGATTGTCCTCCGTGGTGCTCAAACCATGATTTCCGGTCCCCAAGTTGATGAAGCCGAGATCACAGGTGTCAAACGCAATCTCGAGATAATCCTCAAATTCGCTTACGGGCTTAAGGATCAATCCCGCTTTCTCGGATCGCTTTAGCATTCCGCTGAACATATCAATGTTGCCCTTGATGTGTCTATGGATGAAATCCTGCATCTGGCGCGTGTAGGAATCGGTTCCTCTGACGCGCACCTGGCGCTTGGAGAACGCGGCGATTTTTTCCATTAAGGCCTCTTTGATACGCGGGTTCTTTTCGGTCCTATACTGCGCACGCAGTTTATTCAGCTCTTTCTCATATCTGTGATACTGCATTTCATGCCGATGCGGCTCTTTTTCTGCCGGGAAGTGGTGGCCTTGCGTGGGGTCATCGTTTACCGTAAAAATGTGGAACGGCGGGAGCTTGTCGCCGTCGCCGTAGCCGGCTTTTCGCATGAGGTGGAACACGGCTTCAGCCATTCCCAAGCTTTTTCCCGTCTCCCGATCTTCCAAAAATTCTTTTGCCCGTCCGCCGTAGTGCTGGTCGGTCGCGATCATTACCCAGATGTATTTGTCTGCCAGCGCATTTTTGCCATGGATTAGTCCCTTAGCTCTCCGCTCGCAACTTGCTAGCGTCTCGGTGGTCACCGGATTTGCAGTTACCATGCCGTCCACGCAGTTGATCTCAAGAATACCGCCTTGGAACATGGGATGATTCGCCAATTGTCCGATGGGATGACTTTCCCGGATGACATTTTTGGTTTTTTCGCGTATGAACGGTCCGTCGATACAGGTCAGCGCATTGTAGATACGCGACGCATACCCGCGTGTTCCTTTTGAATCGACTTCGCGTGCGGTCATGGCGTATCCGACCGAATACGGAGGGCATATGATGATGGTTTCTGCCATTTTCATCGATAGCGCCTCGGTAGAATAGGTATTGGCGTAGTTTGAAACACTAGCATCGGTTATCTTGAGGTTGCCGGGAATGACAAACTTTATCTTGTCTTTGGGTTCCGGACCTACCTTGATATAAGTAGATCCGAGAGAAATCACCTTTGAATTCGGGATCGCGCGTTCAATGAGGATGGAGACGAGCGTTAAGGCGATCTTGTGGAAGCGCTGCCACTCCTCGGGGCGGACGTTGGTCATCCGCGTGCGGGCTTCCATTTTTTTGAGTTCGCGAACCTTTTGTTTGTGGCTCGCTATTTTTTGTTTGGTCTCGTCTATCTTCTGCCGGACCGCCTCAATCTTGGCTCGCAGCGCTTCCTCGTCTTGAGGGTTTGGTCCCTGCGAGAGCTCGAACTCATAATCCCAGATGCGACCCTCAAGTTTCGAAAGCTGTTTTTGATGGCGTCGAACCGCGTTCGCGGCAGCGCCCCTCTCAAGCTTAAGTTCTTCCTGCTTGCAAAGCGTCGCGTAAAGGATTTCCGCATGGGCCGCGGCAGTGATGGCATCAAACTCTTTCGGGCCAAGGATTACGGATATTCTGCCCGGAAACACCGGCTTCTTGTTATGCAGCATTACTTTCCAGAGGCCTCGCAAGAGGTTCATTAGCGCCTCTTTGGCCGTCTCGTACAGGATTTCATTTGTAAACTCATTGGCTTCGATAGCTCGGATTATGCGGCGCGCCTCTTCCTGATAACCGGGATCGAGCACGTCAATGTTTGTGTTTCTGCCCGAATACAGGGCCCGAATACCTTTTACCGGACCTTCGGCCTTAGTCATATCAAGATCAAATATGCCATGAAGGAAAAGGTGCTCCCATCCTCTTAGCTTCGCAAAGGCCAATGCCTGGCGGAAAGTGTTATTTTCGATACGGGGCGCGTGAAGAATTCCTAGGTTCGGGCCGTTGATTACACCCGTTCGGAAGTTTTTGATGTCTCGGAAAGGAATATCCAGCGGCTGGTCAAAGCTAATTTCCGGAATCTTGAATTCTTTCATGGCCCGTTGGAATGGTTCGGTTTCGGCCTCTGGTATGTCGCCGATAAGGCGGCCAATTCCTCGGGCAAAAGCTGTCGCCACGAAAGGCGGCGGGTTTTCAATGTTGGTCGTGCCCGTAAGTTGGAGAATTTTCGCTTTTATCATCTCAAGCGGAATATGCCGGTGGTATTCGTGGAATTTCTCCGCCGTGAATCCCTTGTCGATGAAATCGTTAAGCTCGGTTAGAGCACCGGCCTTTCCTTCGGTCCAAACAAGTTTGTCTGTCCTCTTGGTGAAATATTCTTGGGTGAGATTGAACTGAACCTTTTCGAGATCTTCTCTAAACTCTTGTTTTATTGTCTCGAAAAGAACATCGAGCCCCGCTTCGGCAAGAGTGCCTGCTAGGATAAGTTGTGTGATTCTATCGTCCATTGCTTTCAGAACCTGCGCGATGGTCTTATATTCTGCTACGATCTGCACGCGGTTTCTCGTCTCGCCAAAGTATCGCGCGGCTTTGCTCAGACTTTCCGCGCTTACCTGCTCTCCGGTGATCCGCGTCCACTTCTCGCAGTAGTCATCATTGGTATTGCCGGTAAGGCGATAGTCTTTCCGGTAGTCAGCCAAAAACTCCTGTTTTTGCTCTTCAGTCAAGCGGATCCACCAGTTTTTAGAGTGGGTCGGCTCTTCCTTCGCGGATACCGGCGTCGGCGTCTTTTTGCCGAGCCGGGATGTCCACCCGGAATGGGGCCGAGTGATACCAAAAAATCGGTTGATCGAATCACGCTGGTTTTTGAGCAGGAGTTTATATTCAGGGAAGTCACGCTCAATGTCATCAAGTGTTTTGGCTGGATCGGTGAGCGCCTGCTTCAGCGCCTCGCGCCGTTTCTCATCGGGGAAAAGCCGGATCGCAACGTGCGGCTTCAATGGAATTGCCGCCCAGGCCCTGCTCAATGCGCTGGTGGGATTTGTCATTTGCTCCCGATTGAGTTTGTTCAACACGACATTCGTACTAAATCCCGCGAACATTGATTCTTTCTTGAGTTCGGCTTTAAGATCCTCTCTATAGGTCAATCGTTTAACGATGACGAGGAGATGCTCGAGTCGTTTCTTGCCTTCTCGCGTTTCCGGATTCCATTTGCCCGAGTACATAAAACTAGTACCTCCGTTAAGTTGTCAGAGAACTCTTGCCTTCATTATGCCTGTGGAAAACTTTCCGTAAACTTCACAAACGATAAATTTGTTGTATAGTATTGCGTTTTTTTAACTGCGTGATAATATTGGTGAGGTTCGTTGATGGGAGCATGAAATGGCATTCCAGACGATTTTGAAAATAAAACCGTGGCTTACTACGATTCTGGTCTTTTTACTGCTGGGGGGATGTGCCGGCGTTAGCGAATGGAATCGTACCCAGGCAAGTCCGTGTCAGTATATTGATACACCAGTTCTTTATTTTGGGCATCCCGTAGCCGCTTATAATTCGGGAGTTGAGGCGGAGCTCGTGGAGAAAATAAAAAAGCATTTTCCCGGATGGCATGTAGAAAATCCCAACCAGCTCCACCATCAGGAGGGATACCGGCGCTGGAAGAAAGAGACCGGCAACGGGATGAACTATTACTTCAAGGTGGTGCTTCCTAAACTGCACGGAGGGATTTTTCTCCCGTATCGAGACGGTAAATGGGGTGCGGGTGTATACGGCGAGGCGTTATTTATCTTTAAACAGGGCTGTCCGATTTGGGAAGTAAAGCCCGACGGGACCATCCTCTCTACTGATCCGGAATCGATGCGGCTCCAAGGGGGAACGCTCAGTATTTTCGAGACAGGAACGCGCAACAAGATGCCGTATTAACATCTTCAGTCCGCCCATCGGCGGTTTTTTATTTGTGCCCACGCACAATTTTTGCGAAGTAAAGCGACGGCAGCGCGCTTCGCTCAATATGGGTAGGCCTATTCGGCCACCGCACGCTGCGAGGGCACCGTTTCGATGAAGTAAAACCTGTTCACTACTGATTCACTAAGGCAAAAATTGTGCGGGGCCTAGGTTTTGTTCCCAAAAATTCTTCACCCACAGGCTCGAATTTTTGGACAAAGCCCTGGGGATAACTTTTGAGTTGCAATATAAAAGTAATTTGCTAGAGTAACGGAGGTTTGATCATTGAAAACGAGGTTTTGGCATGGCTGAGAAGACGGAAAAGAAGTTCCGTATGCGGGATCTTTGGCCGATTGGTGTTTTACTTGCATTGGTATGTGGACAGCTGATCTTTGCTCCTGAAATTTGGCAGACGACACTCTTGGTTCTCGGAATTTCTTACGGACAGAATATTTGCTTTACCCTTGCCGCTCGCTCACGGACTCGAGATAACATCCTGTACCATCTTTGCGCGGTAGTTTTCTCGGCGTTGGTTTCATTCCTGACATTTCGGACCATCCTTGGTCCGGGCTCGGACTTTTCGCTGAAGCTTCTCCTTGCGTATACGGCCGGCACCATGTCGGGAAGTCTTACAGGAAGCTATGTTTCAACGTGGATTGAGCGCCTGACAGGTGCTCGCATTGAGCAGGTCTCAAAGGAAGTTGCTGCGAAGAATGAGGCAATGAATCGAAGGGTGGCGCTTAAATATCTTCCTATACTGGTGGCAGCTGGATGGACTTTTCAATTTCTCTTTTTTGGAAGCGAAAGCCTGCTCTCGCTCCTTCAAATTACGGCTTTTGTTTTTCTTCCCGATATGGCTTATTCGATGCGGACCTGGATCCAGAATCGAAATAACTATTATCTGACATTAGGAATAGGACTCATTACGGGCGTAGTTGACTTCTTCCGATGGACTCTCTTCATTAAGTTTGATATGCGATGGGGAATTTTTGTTCCGTATGCAACTGGTGGTACGGTGGGAAGTATTGCCGGAAGTTTAACCGCATCTCGCTTTACTAAATGGGTTGACAAGAAAACCGGGACCGTTTCTTCTGCCGATGCTCATGTGAAAAAAGGAGAGGTGAAGAAACCTGATTTTCGTCCTGTCTGGGCGCTTCTGGGCGTTGTCGGTCTATCTGTCTTGGTGTTCCCTCCGAAGAGTTTGGCCTCAACAATTTGGTTTGTACTTGGCACGGTTTTCATGCAAATCAGTTTTTCCCTGATCTCCCGAGCTCGACAAAGAGACAACGCTCTTTATCACCTTCTGGCTTCAATGTGCTCGAATGGCTCGTGGTTCTTTGTGCTTCACATGGTTGCCACCATGGCTAAAGGCGATCTCCGGCTCTTTGTCCCCTATGCGGTTGGTACGGCCATAGGAGCATTCATTGGTGCTTGGTTTGCGATGTTGATCGAGCTTAAGGTCGGCGCTCTTGCCGATACATTCGTGAAGGCGGAAAAAATTGAGGTTCAAAAAGTATAATTAAAAGACCGCACGGCTTCCCGTGTGGATTTTTTGTAGAAATTGGTTTGTTCTAATTTCTACCCCGACAAAAAGAAATAATTTTACCGGTCCCCGCGACCGGTTTTTAGTTATTTTATGTAGTATTTAATCAAAATCACATATAAAAACGGTCGTTGGTATGTATGATTTTAGCTTAATATTGATTAAAAAAACCGCGACTTTAAGTCGCGGTATGCCAGGTAGTAACTCTTTGACTGTCGAGCACTCAATACGTTGAGTGCTCGACAAAAAACGGCAGTAGTCGAAGACTACTGCCGGGTATGATTATTCTTGGAATAATTTTTTCGCAATGTTTCGCGCAACGATAACGCCTTGGATGGATGACTGCATCAAACCTCTCGTGTAGCCGGATCCGTCTCCGGCAACATAGAGTCCTTTGAGGTCGGTTTCAAACCCTTCTCCGGCTTTCACTTGCAGAGAATAGAATTTAACTTCGGCGCCATAAAGAAGGGTGTGGGGGCTGGCAATGCCGGGGGCCATCCATTCAAGGGCCTTCAACATCTGGAGTATGCCGTCAAAGTGGCGATGCGGGACCGCAAGGGTAAGATCGCCCGGAGTTGCGTCAAGCAGCGTTTGTTCGATAAATCCGTATTCTATGCTTTCGCGCATTCGCTTTTCCGTGGAGCGGTGTTTGCCGATATCTCCCAGTCTCTGCACCAATATTCCATTTTCGCCGGCCAGGCGATTCGTATCCTTAGCCACGGAAACGGCATAGCCCACCGGATCATCAAAAGGAGTAGTGAATGCTTGTGAGACCAGAAGCGCGAAATTTGTGCTTGAGGTCTGGAGTCCTCGTTTGCTGTTTGATTCTCCGTTTACGGTCACCACCCCGAGGTTGCGGTATCGCTCTCTCACCACGAATCCGTTCGGGCATACGCAGAAAGTGCGTACCCTGTCTTTGAACGAAGGCGTATGGAAAACGATTTTGGGCTCGTGCAATATGTCGGTTAACTTTTTAGTTACATGCGCCGGAACCTCAACCCTAACTCCTATGTCAACCCTGTTTCTCGAAATTTGCAGGCCGAGGCGCCGTGCCTCTTCCGAGAACCAGCGATCTCCTTCTCGTCCCGGACAGACCACGACTTTGCTCGCAAGGATTTCACCATGAGCAATTATGTTTTTTTCAGTTCTTCCCTCAACAGTATTTTCCTCCCACTGCTCCCAGTTCAGCCGGAAGCCGTCAGCACAGGGGTTAATGGAGGTAACCTCGGTCTGGGTCCGGATGCTGACACCCGCTCTCGTAAGATCCTGATACATTCCCATTACGATTGCGAATGAGCGATCGGTGCCAAGATGCCTTACGGGAAAAGGAATAAGCTGCATGTCGTGGTTTTCACAAAGTTTTCTCATCCGCTCCACCTCCGGATTTTCGTCTATTTCAAGAACGGTTTCGGCGTCCTTGCAGTAGCTGACATAGGTTGCTTCAACATAGCGCATGAGATCCGTGAACTCGGCCACGGAAACATAGCCCTTCTCAACCAGCGTTCCGCCGATAAGATGAGTCAGGTCAAGTTTTCCGTCCGAATACGCGCCGGATCCTCCCCATCCACAGGTTTTATTGTCCCGGTCGCCGTAGCTTCGAAGGGGTCCCTTCTCAAACATCACGATGGAATATTTAGGACGAATTCTCGCAAGCTCGATCGCCGCGAACGTTCCTGCCGGGCCCGAGCCGATGATTGCAATGTCGCAGCCGGTTCTTGGTTCCACGGCGCATCACCCCTTTCTAGATTTCGCATTGTAAACGAACAAACCCTAATTATAGTAACTTATTAAAAAAATCTTGCAATCGCCCAATTTCACATATACGGACGATCGTTTTTATATGTGAAATTGGACGAAGATATATATAGGGTGGCGATTTACACTATAGAGGTTTCGCCCCTATAGTGATACATAAATACGCCGTTTTTTTGGGATCGTGGGGTCCAGCCGGGAATGGGAAAGGCATAGGAGATAATGCGTGTGCCGGGTTTGAGTTCCCGAGAAAATTTTTCTTTCAACCTATTCATTATTTTCGGCAAAAGGTAGAAAAGTATAACATCGGCGTCTACGAGGGAATATTTAAAAAAATTTCCTTTTACGATTTGGGCTTGTTCCTTGAGCCCCAACTTCTTTATGCGGTATCGCGACCAGAGAACGAGGAAAGGATTGATTTCTATTCCGACTGCCCGCGCGCCTTTGCGCGCGGCCTCGATCACGATTGTTCCATCCCCCGAGCCAAGGTCTATTATTAGTTCCCCCGGTTTTATTTCCGCAAGTTCGATCATAGTTTTTACATATTTTTTGGGGGAACGCACGTATGGCGCGCCTTTAAGGTGGCCTATGACGACGGCGTATATCTCAAACGCGGAAAATAAAACCGCAAAAAGAACCAGCACCGTGAGGCCGATAATTACGGTAAGAGAAACAAAATCCATAGGCGGGGGTACTTGGATTCGAACCAAGAAGTCGGGTTTTGGAGACCCGCAGTTTGCCATTAAGCTTATACCCCCATACAACAAAATCCCAAATTTTAAAAAAGCCCGGTTTTTATTATTGGAATTTGTTTAGGATTTCCATAAAGAACCTATTTTTTAGTTTCTTTGTGTACTGTATGTTTCCTGCACCATTTGCAGTATTTTTTCAATTCCAACTTCTTCTCCACTGTCTTTTTATTCTTGGAAGTCCAGTAGTTGATACGCTTGCAGATCGTACACTGAAGTTTTATTAGATTTGGTTGTGGCATGCCAATGTTGTCTAAATTTGTAAGCCGAGCTCAATGCGAGGCGCAATAAATTTAGCCACAACATTGAGCACCCCGCCCCTACTCTACTACTGAATCCTACTATTACTGCAAGGATAATTTAGCTTGACCCTTGTCTTAAATAATTCAACTCCGAAGTAGAGTAGGGGCGGGGTAAAGGTTTTGTTACCAAAATTTGTTCGACTATATCTCCAAATTTTGGACAAAGCCCTTTAAACTTAAAAATGCAAAATGATTGAAGCAAAGTTTTATAGCCAGCGGGGAGAATCCCCGCCTGCCATATGCCTGGAGCCGAGACCGGGGATCGAACCCGGGACCTCGTCATTACCAATGACGTGCTCTGCCAACTGAGCTATCTCGGCATAAACATAAATAAGAATTATTTCATGGCTTCAATCATATTGAACTATACTAGCGGATTATACCATGCTCCCGAGAGGATTTGCCGCCCATCTTCGATGGGCGAGCCTCGCTCATTCAAATTGAATTGAATGAGCGGGAACCTCATATGCCGAGGGAGAGATTTGAACTCTCATGATCTTGCGATCGCTGGGCTCTAAACCCAGCTTGCCCTCCCACCAATGTCGCGGGTGGGAGTCGAACCCACAACCCTTACGGGACAGGATTCTAAGTCCTGCGCGTATTCCAGTTCCGCCACCGCGACATAGGTGGGAGGGTGAATCTGCCATTTCACCACGAAGGCAGAACGTAAGAAGATGATACAGGAAAAACTGGCTAAAATCAAACCCGCCCTGAGCATAGTCGAAAGGCGGGTTTGATTTAATTTGAAGCTCGATTTAAGAACAAGTTCCAAAAAATACGCAAATTATCCGCACGATCCCCCAGGCAGAAGCCATAATCGTCATCCCGATGATCCCCCAGACCATTACTCTTTTTCCGGCATCCAATCGCCTTTCATCTCCTCTGCTTCCAATGACGTAATTTATCACTCCCCATAAAAATATTACAGTGGCCAGCACAAAAAGCACGTTTATAAGAGGGTTCAGAACCTCGGTTTGTAGGCGAGCAATAATGCTGCTAATGGTGGGGTTTTGCATAGTGCGTTATAGAAATCCTGCACCTTTCCGCGGAGTTTTAAAAAAGGCGCAGGATAAACGCAAGCCCCAGGATGATTTGGGCCTGGGGTTTTTGCGAATTGCGTATTAGTTAACAAGCGGTGGCGGAGCAAACGCCGGAGGTTGAGCACCTACACCGAAATAGGTGATGAGAATTACTGTAATGCCCCAGGCAGCGGCCATAACCGCGAGCCCGATAATGCCCCAGGTCATAATGCCTTTGGCCTTGTTCCGCGCTGCCTCATCCCCGGAATTAGCAATGAACTGCACCACTCCCCAGAGAAACACCACCGTAGCAATCACGAAAAGGATGCCGATAATGGTGGTAAGAGTTGTCCGGAGGTTGGTGAGAATTGTCTGAACGGTTTGGGCGCTTGCCACCAGCGGCAAGAGCGCGTAGCCGATAACTAGCGTTGGATATCGAATAAGAAATTTTGACATAGATTCTATTACTGTTAACTAGTTACTAGATTTTATCGACCTTTAAGCAATGGCTAAACGATTGATCTCATGAGACAGTAGAAGAACCCATCTTTAGTCGTCCTGAACGCAGTGAAGGATCTCTTGGAACAGAACGGATAGATTCTTCGCGGAGTTTATCCTGAGATTCTTCACTTCGTTCAGAATGACAGTCGAAGGACTCAGCATGGCATTTTGGGATATTCTTCTGCAATTTCATTATAAAACTAATTACGACAGGCCTTGCGCGAAATTTACCACCGCTTGGGCAATCACTCTTGCGCCGACCAGAATCGCCACCCCGATCAAGATCCAGAGAAACATTTTTCTTGCCTCTTTCAGGCCGGCTTCGTTCCCCGAGGTTGCGGAAGCGATAAACTTGAACCCCGCAAATATTATGGCAATTATGGCGAGAGGTATCCCGATAAGCATTATACCATTAACAATCGTAAGGATCAGAGTGGGGAAATTATTGGCTTGAATGGGGTTCGGGATAGTGGTGCCTTGGGCGAAGACCCCTTGCACTATAAACAGATTAGCAAAAATAAGGGTATGCCGCAAACCCGTTTTCCACACCCGGTAGTAACACTTTGACTGGCGCTTTGCTATGCAAAACGCCAAACGCCGAAAGTAGTCAAAGTCTACTACCGGGCACACCCCGTTAGAAGCTTTGACTCTAACGGAATACCGGGAACCACCAGGCCCTTTAAAGAGTTTTAAACTCATCCGTTAAGAGATAAAAGACCATAAGGTCTATTAAAAATGATGCGGAAAAGTAATCCATGTCTTTTAATATTAATCTAAATTATTTTTATTGCAAGAACTATGTCCGCCCCGTTAGAAATAAGCCGCCGCAGGCGACTGCCGTCCCGCCTTCGGAGGAACGGACTTCTAATATGGTCAAGGATTACATGTAATCGCGTTCCACGGACCAAGACCTAACGGTGTCGGGATTTGCGCAGGCCCTCCTCCGCCCACTTGGTTCGCCAGTATCTTGATGGTGGTATCTATGGCAAGCCACGCAAAAAAGATTATAAGTATGCCCACAACCGCGCGTGTTAAGACCTTTTTGCCTTTGGTCTGCATTACGCTCGAGTCCCCCCCGCCTACGTAGGGAAGGATCATCAGGAGCCCACCGTAGGCCAGCATCAGCGCTCCGGCAGTCGCGGCTATGGCCAAGATATAATCGAAGACGTTTTTGATTAGCGCGAAAAGATCACAGACGCCGCAGAGATTGCTTACTCTTCCAAAAGATACCCCATTAACTATCAGGTCCCTGTAAGGACAGGTAGTCGGCAAAATTTGTGTAGGTAGGGTGGGAAGAGGAGGTTGGCCTTGGGCTGTCAAAATGCCTGGCGGAAACAGAAAAATGGCGGTAACGCCGCATACGCCGATTAAGACTATATATAAAGCAATTTTTTTGTCTTTAGACATGGTTTATCCCACTGGAAGTCCTATCGCAGAAAAATTTCCATAAAATTTCTCTGCGAGAACTAAGTCGGGATGAATTTTACTAAACGATTCGGGTTTCACGCGGTGGTGCGATAGGTAGTGAGGCTTCTAACGGGATTTAGAAATTGATAAGACGTAATTTTTCTCGCAATCTATCCACCCCTTGGCTCGGTGTGGAAGATTTAGCTACTACTGATTCTATCATATCCTGGAAAAGGTTACGAGTTAGTTTTTCATCAGGAACACGCCAGGTGCGGGCTATTAACGCTTGATTGTAGAAAACGTAAAGCTGTTCCTGGGGAGCGCCTGCGGAGATAAGGTCGCGCCTGGCAGGGGAGCGCGAGGTTTTACGCAGATACAGGTCTGCGGCCTCGCGCGAGGTTATGAAGCGCAAAAACTGCCACGCCGCTTCTTGATTTTGGCTTAACTTCGACACCGTAGGAAAGAAATAAGCGCCATAGACCATGCGTGTTTCTGCATCCCGCGGCTGGGGAAAAGGCAAGATCGAAAAATTAAGATGGGGATTGCGGGCGCCTATTCTGCCGATGTCCCGCGACATCCCGATAACCATTGCGGTTACGCCTTCGGCAAAAGAATCCAGGGAGTTTCGCATACGACTGGTCCAGGAATAATTTTGCTTGGTAGGATCAGCAAACGAGGCGTAAAACGAAACGGCCTCCGCTGCCTGCTGTCCCAAGGAAGGCGTGCCGTTTTTGTTGAGAATCGAGTCGCCATTTTGCAGTATCAGCGAATTTAGGGTCTCAAACGCATTCTCAATGTTGCGATATCCGCCGAGAGCCATGCCCGATCGGATAATGTCTCCGGTGGGCGCGACCTTGGTGAGAATCTGGGATTTCCTAATGACATCGGTCCAATCGTTCGGCGGTATGGCAATTCCGGCGGTGTTGAAAATGTCTTTATTGTAAAAAAGCGCCGGCGTATCAACGAAAAGGGGCAGGCCAAGAATTTGGTTGTTTTCGTTAATAAGGTCCTCGACCGCTATATCAGCAAAATCACGCTTAAAATCGCGGGCCGAATATTCTCCCGTTTCAGGCAAGGGGGCGATTTTGTCTCGGTGTTTCGCGATCCAAGAATTTTTTAAGACGAAAACGTCTGGCCCCTTGCCTTCGGCGAGTCGATTGACCAAGAAGTCCTCGTATGAAGCTTCGTCAAAACGGCGATAGCTCACGGTCAGATGCGGAAACTGCTTTCTAAATCGTTCGAAAATATCACGCCATACTTCGTCTGTATCTTCGAGGTTCCAAAATTCAAGGGTGGCGGGTACCGGAGTCGCGGAGCGTCGTCCCGGAAGAACCCCGAAAGTAATCAGGATACCGATCAAAACTAGCGCTCCGAAGACGGCGATAAGAACGGTTTTATTGTTGAGGAGGGAGAGTAGAGAGTTCATAAAAGTGAGTCAAAAGCATGCCCCGTACCGAACCGCAGGTTCTGGTGCGGGGTCCAAAGTCTATCGCTTCTTAAAAAGGAGCCCGTAGTGATGACCGCCCGTTTCAAATTCTCGCTCCGGTTCTAGTCCGGCATCCATGGCCATTTGGCGCGCCACCTCCTTTTTAACCCTTAGGTGCGGCGGAGGACCAAAGGGCGAAGGCGTAGCATCACTCCACTCGATAATGGCCATACGCCCGCCTTCACGCAGCACCCGATATGCTTCGCGGAGTAAAACGTCCGGCTTCTCTGCCTGAAAAAGGATATTCGCGATCATTACGAAGTCAATAAATTTGTCTTTGAGATGCGATCCGCCGGGCGAATCAAGATCCGCCCATACCGGCTCGATATTAAGGATGTTTTCGAGTTTTGCTTTGGCGCGGATTATATCCAGCACCGCCTTTTGAATGTCTATAGCATAAACCCGGCCGTCTCCGCCCACGAGGCGTGCCATAGGAATGGTAAAGTATCCGTGCCCGGCCCCGAAATCGGCGACATGGTCCCCGCGCTCCAACCCAAGCTGCCGAACAATGCGTTCGGGATCAAGGAAGCCACCGCTGCCAATTTCTCGTCCGGGCGAAGAAACCTCTGCCATGCCATTATTATAGAACAAATACGCGGGCCGCTCAATTCTGGAAAAGCTGAACACGTATTTACGAAATACTAATCATTATGAATGTACCGAACGCCATATACGAATCTGGGCGTTCGGGTACGAACTACTCGTAACCGGAACCGTGTTAATCTATTCGTATGTCGGTTCCGGAGAATTCGTAAGTTCGTATATATTCGTATTTCGTAAAGCTAAAAAGTTGTAATCGAAGCTACCGCGTCTCCCGAATCCATTCTCATAATCCTTACTCCTTGGGTGGCGCGTCCCAAAACCGGGATGGCGGAAAGAGTGGTGCGGATAACCTGACCCTTCCGCGATATCGCTATGAGTTCCGATTCTTCTTCGCCGATGATTCTGGTTCCTATGACATTTCCGGTCTTGGTAGTTATTTTCGCGGTCTTGATGCCCGAGCCGCCTCTGCGCTGTTTTTTGTAGTGTTTAAGAAGCGTCTCTTTGCCGTATCCGTTTTCCATCACCACCAGTAACTTTGAGTTACTGGTAATTGGTAATTGGTTACTAATCACGTCCATCCCCACCACTTCGTCCCCGCTTCGTAGTCGAATCGAGCGCACCCCAGCCGCCTGCCGACCCATTGGCCGCACGTCGGCTTCCGAAAAGTGAATGGCCTGTGCCTTTTTGGTAACCAGGATAAGCTCGTCCCTGCCCTTGGTCAGTTTGGCCCAACGGAGCTCGTCTCCTTTTTTGAGAGTCAGGGCGATGAGACCGGATCGGCGCACATTTTCAAAAGAAACGGCATCCACCTTTTTGATTATGCCGTTTTTGGTAACCATCACAGCGTATTGTTTTTCGCCCGTCTCCCTGGACTTTTCTTTTTTACCTTTGGCCACGGCGAGACACGAGGTTACCTGCTCTTGGCTTGAAAGCGAAAGGAAATTGAAAATGGCTTTGCCCTTCGCCACCCGCGATCCTTCTGGAATTTCATAGACGCGTACTTGATAGATCTTCCCGAAGTTAGTGAAAAAAAGGAGACTCGCATGGGTATTGCAAGTAAGAAGATGCTCCACCATATCTTCTTCTTTGGTTTCGATCCCGATTAACCCTTTTCCGCCGCGTTTCTGCATGCGGTAGTTCTCGGGCTTAATCCGTTTGATATATCCGCCGCGGGTCAACATCACCATTACCTCTTCTTCTGGTATGAGGTCCTCATCGGAAAATTCTTTGGGGGAGCTTTTTACTATTTTTGTTTTACGCAGATCCCCGTATTTATCTTTCATTTCAAGCAGTTCTTTCCGGATAACTTCCGTAATTTTTTTAGGATCTTTGAGCAAAGAATCAAGCTGCCTGGCGAGCGCCGTTTTTTCTTTGAGCTCGTCCTCAATCTTTTGGCGCTCCAGGCCGGCCAGGGTCTGCAATCGCATCTCCAGTATGGCCGTGGCTTGTATTTGGGTGAGCCCGAATTTTTTCATCAAGTTCGCGTGCGCCTCCTCGCGGTCCAGCGATTTCTTAATCGTCTCAATCACCCGGTCAATGTGGTCCAGCGCTTTCTTCAGGCCCTCGAGAATATGAATCCGCTCGCGAGCTTTGGCCAGATCAAATTTCGCTCGGCGAGTAACAACCACCACCCTATGTTTGAGAAATTCTTCCAGTACCTCTTTTAAAGAGAGCACCTGCGGCTGGAGTCCCTCCACTAGCGCCAGCATATTTAGATGGAAGTTTTTTTCAAGGTCGGTGTGATTGTAGAGATTATTTAAAACTTTCTGGGGATGGGCATCTGATTTAAGTTCTACCACAATTCTTAAGCCATCTTTATCCGATTCGTCTCGTATATCTTTTATTCCCTCTACTCGTTTTTCATGCACGATGGCTGCCATGACTTCAAGGAGTCCTGACTTATTTACCTGGTAAGGTATTTCGGTAATTACAATTTTATGCCCCGCTTTTCCGTCTTCCTCGATTTCGGCCACACCTCGATTTAAAATCGATCCCCTGCCCGCGGCGTAAGATGCGCGTATTTCTTTTTCATCAAAGATAATGCCGCCGGTCGGAAAATCCGGACCCTTGACCAATTCCATAAGATCCTCGGTGGTGGCTTTCGGGCGGTCAATAAGATATATGACGCCGTCCACAACCTCGCCGAGATTATGCGGCGGAATTGAAGTTGCCATGCCGACGGCAATGCCCAGGGTTCCGTTAAGAAGGAGGTTCGGCACCGAGGCCGGCAGTACTATCGGCTCTTTTCTCGTGCCGTCGTAGTTATCCCGAAAATCAACCGTGTCTTTTTCGATGTCGGCGAGCATTTCCTCGGCCAGGCGCGTCATGCGGCTTTCGGTATAACGCATGGCCGCCGCAGAATCTCCGTCTATGTTTCCCCAGTTTCCCTGCCCGTCTATCAAGGGGTACCGCAGAGAAAAATCCTGGGCCATGCGTACCAAAGAGTCGTAGACCGCTATGTCTCCATGCGGATGGTATTTCCCCAAGACATCTCCGACGACTGCCGCCGACTTTCTGTGTTTGGCAGAGTGTCCCAAGCCCATCTCGTGCATGGAATATAAAATCCTCCGGTGCACCGGCTTCAGACCGTCTCGGACATCGGGGAGGGCGCGCGAAATAATGACCGACATCGCGTAATCCAGATAGGATTCGCGCATCTCGTCAACTATTTCCCGCTGTTTTATTTTACCTATGTCGGGCATTATGTAAAAATTCTAAATCCTAAACTCTAAATTCTAAACTGACGTCCTTTAGGACGTCATCCTGAGGGAGCGAAGCGACCGAAGGATCTCGGAGATCCTTCGCTTCGCTCAGGATGACACCCTGTGTCAATTTTAAATTTTGCATTGTCCCTAAGCAGCTTTGCTGCCGGGATGGCGGCCTGAAAGGCCTAGCCATCATTTTGCATTTTGAATTTATTGCAGTTGACTCTCCGCGTAATTTAATAGCGTATCAAACGCCTGTATTATCATGGCTGATGCGTACCCTGCCGTTTCTTCAATCCTAGAAAAAACTGTACGCGATTCTTCTTCTCTATTGACTTCGGGGACAATGGCTTTGAATACTGTGCCGAGAGATTCAATGACGCCCTCCGCAGGCGAGGGGGTGGCGGGTGAGATAGCGGAGGCGCCCTCGATCCGCGCCGCCACATTTGTATTGTCTCTCACGAAAGAATTCCCCGATAGAGAGGTAAGCCGCGAGGGAATCGTAATGCTCCATGAAACAAAAAGAAGAATTGCGGCCGCGATTAAAAAGAGGCCAGCGAGGAGGCGCCTCGTCTTCTCCGGAAGGGAGCGGATATGGGTCAAAATTTTCTCAAGAGGTTTCATTTTTATAAGCACCATGTGACAAGCGACATGTCGCATGTTTCACGTTGCTATGATTCAGACGGGTTTTAACACCACTACTTCCGTTTTCTCCTCCTCGCCCATATCCTTTTTCTTTATCACCAGTTTTTCCTGCGCCTGATTCTTGGATGCGCCGACTTCTTTCAAGAATTGTTCCACGCCGTCAAGCCCCACTTTTAGACCCGGGATTTTGTAGTGCATCGGGATTGCAATGCGCGGCTCGATCTGCTTCATGACTCTCGCGGCCTCATCCGCGTCAATGGTGTACTTCCCTCCGACAGGAATCAGGAGAATATCAATATCGCCTATTTCGCTTTGAACCTCCTCGCGAAGTTCGCCTTCACCAAAATCGCCCAAGTGGAGGATACTTAGATCTTCAAACTCTATTTTATAAATAGTATTGGTGCCCCTCTCTTTTCCTTGCGCCTTGTCATGAAACGTCCGAAGCCCTTGAATATAGACGCCCTTAACTTCATACTCGCCCGGCCCGGAGATTACGAACGCACCTTCCCGCCCAGCTTCGCTGGGCGAGGCTCGCTCTTCAGAGCGGTGCCCCGAAGAGGCGGCGGATATTGACTCGACATTGGAATGGTCAAAATGCTCGTGCGTCACCAACACAATATCGGCACGGAAGCGTGGGGCCGTAAGTCCAATGTCTTTGGAGAAGGGGTCAATGGCAATGACCAAATCGCCCGAGGTTATCTTAAAGCAGGCCTGACCATACCATTGGATTACCATAAACGAAACTCTAAATACTAAATCCTAAACTCTAAACTGACTTGTCACAAACAAGTCATCCTGAAGGAGCGAAGCGACTGAAGGAACTCGTGAGTTCCTTCGCTGTGCTCAGGACGACCTATCGGTCGGTTTAGAATTTAGTGCTTAGAATTTAGGATTTATCTAAACACTGTTTCTTTTTCCGCCCGCCTTACGATAGCATAATTCTTCTCTCTTGCCAAATTTAGTTTTATCCCCTATACTTTCCTTCATGACTGATGAAGTAAAAATACCGGAAGAAACTGCCGATAGCGTAGATACGGCCCAGGACACAGTTCCTTCCAGCGCCGACACCGAAGGAAACGGCGAGAGAGCCACCGCGGTTTTGAAGCCTCACGGGAAGCCCCGTAGTGAAACTTCGACTATCACCGAAGGCGACAATAAAAATAGGGGTGTATCGGAGGATCGGCTCGATCCTAGTTCATCGGCCGTATCTTCAGATGGTGTTCGCGAGGCCAACCCAGTCGACGTTCTACTACGAGGGAAGCATCCGATGGAAACTATGCTGCGGAATTTTGCCGGAGTTTCGCTTCCCAAGATCGGTGAGATTGTCGAGGGGAGCGTGCTTGAGAAAAAGGGCACGCGGCTTTTCATCGATTTAGGATACCGCGGTATTGGACTCGTCTTCGGAAGAGAGTATCACGCGGCGCAGGACATTATAAAAAATTTAAACCCCGGCGATCCGGTCAGCGCCAAAGTGGTTTTGCCGGACAACGACGAGGGGTATATCGAGCTCTCGCTCAAAGAGGCCGGAGAGGAACGGCGCTGGACTGATTTGGCAAAAATGACGCAGGAAGGAGCGATACTGGAATTGCCGGTGCTTGAAGCAAATCGCGGCGGACTTATTCTTGAATTAAAAAATGTTAAAGGTTTTCTTCCCGCCTCCCAACTTTCGGCGAAAAATTATCCGCGGGTTGAAGGCGGAGATAAGGAGAAAGTTTTTCAGGAACTGCAAAAGTTAGTCGGGCAGACCCTCAAGGTAAAAATTCTTTTTGCGGACGTCACCGAGAATAAACTCATTTTTACCGAGAAAGAGCTGGATCAGGCCGCACTGCGAGAGGCCCTTTCTAAACACAAAGTTGGTGACGAGGTTGAGGGAGAAATTACTGGCGTGGTTGACTTCGGAGCATTTATGAAATTTGACGAAGCGACGGGACTTGAGGGCCTGATTCACATTTCTGAGATTGACTGGACGCTTATCGGAGACCCGCGTGACGTTCTGAAACCCGGCGACAAAGTCAAGGCAAAAATAATAAATATCCAGAGCGACAAAGTTTCCTTATCGCTAAAAGCTCTTAAAGAAGATCCTTGGGTGAAACTTGCGGAGAAGTATAAAAAGGGCGATAACGTGAGGGCTAAAGTGACTAAATTCAATCCTTTTGGCGCATTTGCGGAATTTGATTCGCAGGTTAACCCCGTTAAAAGTCTTGGTTCGGAAGCACCCACCGATGGCAATCAAAAAATTGTTCAAGAATCTACTGTTACCGACGTTAAAACTTCGCACACTTCTAACGGGGTGCAGGGACTTGTCCACATTTCCGAATTCGGCACCGAAGCCAAAATGAAAGAAGAACTTGAGCTTGGCCAGGAATACGATTTCAAGGTGCTTCTGCTTGACCCGAAAGAGCATAGGATGTCTCTTGGAATGATACGTGAGGAGAAAAAACAAAATCCAGACACGCACCAAACACAAATAGGGACAGAAAACCCAGACGCACCTAAAGCACAAACAGATTAAACTTGATTATTCCGACCAGCTTGCGGGTCGGATACCATAGGTAGGTTCTCGACAAGCTCGAACGATATTCTTCGAGCGAGTCCCGCTTAAAGCGGGACGAGTCGAGAAGCTTCCTTGAATACCAACCAGCTTGTTGGTTGGAGGTTCAGTAGTTTACGCTTTAAAATGAAAAGCGGCATCTTTGGGGATGCCGCGTCTTGCCCCGTTAAAACTTGTTTTAATGGGGTTTTTGTTTTTCTTAACATTCGTGGCCTTTTCTTGAGTTTTAGCTGCCGGTTTTGATTCCCGGTCTAAAATCCGGGGGGAGATGCGACGTGCGCCTTTTGCGGGTAGCGTGTAGTCCCCAGGCGTAACCAAGCACTGCTGCTATCAGCGCCAGTAGCGCCAAGGCAAGCATGAGGCGGTTCTTGTTGGCGTTTTGCGACATCGCGTCGTCAAGCAGTTTGGAAAGCGAAGCCAGGTTTTTTTCAGCTTCGGTAATCCGGGCTTTTAGGTCTTCGCGCTCCGTCCGAAGGGCATGAATTTCTTTATCTCTGGATGCAAGCGCGTTTTGCTTCAAGCGAATTTCTTTGGCAAGCGCCCGGCTTCTGGCTTGTTCCGCAAGAAGTTTAAGCGCAGTCGCGTGCCCTCGTCTAACGAGCAGATCCTGATCGGCTAGTCTTTGGCCTTGGGACTCAATTGTGAATAGCGAAACCGCATATTGCTCCTCGAGCTTTTTCCTGTCGGATAAGAGCGCATCATTTTCCACGCTCAAGGAATTTCGCGTATCGCGGAGGAGTTGATTTTCTTTCTCAAGCGCAACGATCCTCTTCTTGGAATCATCTCGCTCGATCTGCAGGAAACCGACAACCGATTTCATATACTCCACCTCATTTTCCTTGGCGTTAAGCTTTATCTCAAACGCTGAAACTTGTGCCTGAAGCGTCTCAACCATTGCCTGTGCCGCTTTGGCTTTTTCTTCGAGTTCCTTTAGTTTGGCAGGATCCATCTGGCCGCCCATGAGTACGCCAGTAAGCCACCCGAGTAGAAGCGCGCCTACGCCAATTTCCACCATTATATGTGACCTCTTTTTCAAGTGTTCCGGGGCCAGCGTAGCACATGTAGCTTTTTGTGTCTATAATCAAAACGCCCCGACCAAAGTCGGGGCGTTTTGCGTCTTTGAATTTTTAGTTTACCCCGCACCAAATTTCGGCTGCTGTTTATCCTCCCACCTTTTCTACTTCTAAATCATGGTCCATTCAAAGGGGCCAGTTTGAACTAAATTCCGGCTACGCGGTCTAAACAATAAAAAGGTGGGAGGACAAGTCCCCCGAAGTTTAAGATGTACTCAACTATTAGTGTGAGCTCCAAACTATTTCTGAAGTTCGGGGCAGCAATAAAGATTGGCCGAAATTTTGGTGCCGGGGTTTAGCGTTTCCCTTTTGTTTGTCCGAGAAGCATATTGAGCGCTTCAAGTTCGAGCACTATTATTACCAAAATCGAGAGAAGGATCATGGCGCCGACCAGGCCGAGTGTCGGTAGCATTTTTTCAAGCGCCCCTGCCTTGCCCTTTAGTTCTTCAAGTTTGGTTTTGGCGTCTTTTGCCTCCTCCGGCTTGATTTTTTTCTTTCCAACCTTGTCTTTTAGCTGCCCTATCTCCTCCGCAAGTCCTCGTGCAGACCGCTCGGTTTCTCCTTTAAAATTATTCTCTTTTATAATCTCCTGCCATTTTTGCTTGCGCTCTTTGGGATCTGCGATATCGGCCGCATCGAGCAGGCCCTTTTTCATCTTTTCAAATTCTTCGGGTTGTTCCTTTTTAAGTTCTTTGATGCCGGGGAATTTGTCTCCGGCAATCTCCACAAAATTATCCACCATTGATTGAAGAAGTTCTTTTGCGTTTCCCCCTTTTTCTTTCATCGTCTCAAGTGCAGCAAGAAAACTTTCCATAAATTCGTCTTCTGCAAGCGGCCAGAATCCCTCGACTTCTTTTTGCCATGCTTCTAGCGTGTCCTGTGGTATTTCTTCTTGGAGGGCAGCAGAAGTTTCTTCGGCCGTTTCCTCCGTCCCTTCGGTCTCCCCAAGCAGAAATCTTGCGTATTGATTTCGCAGTTCTTCCACTTTTGGGGCGTCTCCCGCTGCCTCTTCAATTTGGCGAAGCAGCGCCTCTCCCGGGTCTTCTAAAACTTCCGCTTCGCCATGCGGAGCGGGTGTTTCTTCGATTGGCAAGGGCCTGGCCCGTGGCTCTTCTTCCGCTGGTTTTAATTTTTCCATCGCTTCAACGATTTTTTGTGCTTCCTCGCCTTCTCTTTTATATTTCTCGACAAGTTCGGGGCTATCTTTAAATGACTCTATTCTTCGCTCGGTACTGTCGGCTATTCTCTTAAAAAAATCGTAAACAGATGACTCTGATCTTTGAGTAGGTTCACCGTCGTATGTTCCCGAAACATCAACGCTTTCAAAAAATTTTCCTTCCCGAATGTTTTTTAAATATGCTTCACTTCTTGCCATATCAAAATCACCGCCTTGAACTCTAATATCAGGAGTTTTCATACTGCGCTGCGTTTCCTGCAGACGGTTTGTCCAATACGAAGAAGTTAAATCTCCAGCTATTTGCTCTGGAGTTAATTCTTGAGATTCAGCTTCGCTTTCTTGTACTTCAGTTTCCTCAATTCCGGCGGCTTTTCGTACACTATTCTGATGGCTTCCGAGGAGTTTTTCGTATTTCTTTAGGGCTTTTTTATATTTTTTTTCTAATTTTTGGCGTTTTTCCGGGGCCCTTTCCTCTTCCATATCGGCTTTTGCTTTAACCGCTTCTTCCCGCGCCTTAATGAGTTCGCGGCTAAGCGATTCGGCAATATCTTCGTTTTCTTTTTTTCCGCGCTTTTTGCGTCCTTCTTTACCGGCTTTAGGGGCTGTGTCTAAAATTTCTGCTGGCGTACCTCCTGCGGCTTTTTCTCCACCTTCCCCGCCCACGATTAAACCGGCGAGTTCTTGTCGCCTTTGTTCAACCGATTTCTTATCTCCGCGCTCGTCTGCCTCTTCTATTTCACGCAGAAGTTGCTCCTGGCGCGTTTCTTGAGGCGGAACTCCTTCTCCTTCTTCTTGTGGAGGCAGTCCCTCTCCCGACCCTCCTGTAGATTGTGTTTCCATAGACATAGGTTTATTATAGGATCTTTATGATTTTCAGCAAACTTCTCTATTTTGACCTAATTATACAACAATTTATTAAAAAGAGCAAGCCCCGTGGGTTTTTCCCATCGGGGCTTAAAAGTTGTGATACTGCCTCCGGCCTTTCCGCACAGATACGTCAGGTCAGAGAAAAAGGTTCTTGGGAACTACTACATCGCGACACCCATGGCCTTGAGCTTGCGGGTGGCGCTGTCGGCTTCCGCGTCGTTGCTTGCGAGAACCGCAGCCGCCAGCTGCTCCTGCAACATGGCGATCGCCTTGGCCTTAACGTCCTGGCCTCCGTTGCTCGGCTCCGTGGCACCTGCGGCGGCCCCTGCGGGTTCGCTGGTGGCTGGCGGGGGCGTTACCGCACCGCTGTCCGGCGCCTTCGCGCCCTTCACCTTCTTGGGCTTCTGGGCGGCCGCGGGTACGACCTGCTTCTCGAGCTCGGCGATCTGACCCGCCAAGTCCTCGACGTCCTTGTGAAGCTTCTCGGCCGTCTGGGACGTGGCCTTGGCGCTCGCGCGGAGAGTTCGCGCCTCGCGAAGAAGCGTTTCCGCATCCTCGTCCGACACGCCTTCGGCGCGCGCGGCCTTCGACTTCTCGATGGCCTCCCGCTCCTTGCGCTCGATCGCATCCTCGTGCTGCTTGATCTCCTTCTTCAGCTTCTCGATCTCGGCCTTGTGAGCCGCGATCTTGCCGGCGACGTTACCCGCCTGCTGCATGGCCTGCGCGGGGTCGCCCGTGACAGTGGGCTTGCCCAGCGGCTCGCCGACTACGCCTGGCATCGGCTGCTCTCCGGCGGCGATCGCCTGCACACCCTGCTCACGGCTCGCCTGATTGGCGGCCGTGTCGAGATCCCCGAACTCCTTCGTGACCTTCCGCACTTCGGTCTCGAGCTCCTTCCACGCCTTCTGCGTGGCGGTGGCGTTGACGTAGTCGCCGTTACCAGCGAACACCTTCTCCTCGTCCTTGAGCTTGGCGATCTCGGTACCGAGCTCGCTCGCCCGATCGATGAGCATCTGCTGCTTCGAGCGATCCTGCTTCTCCCCTTCCTTGTTGGCCACCCAACTCTTGAGCAAGCCGATGGCGCGCTTGACCTCGCTGATCCTCGCGCCATCCTTGCGCGTCAGGGTCTCATAGGCAATCTTCGCCTTGAGGAACTCCGTGAAGACCGGGTAGTCGCCCTGCTTGGGTGCGCCCTGCTTCTTCTTCTCCTCGATCTCGATGTCGACGGCCTCGGCCTTCTTCGTGGCCTCCGCGAGCTTGGATCCGACAAAAGCCCTGGTCTCCTGGAAGCTCTTCACCCCCAGAAACTCCATGACCACCTGGATGGCGCTGTGCTTCAGCGCCTGGCCCTTGAGGACCACGCAGTAGAAGTTGGTGGTCTGGTCCCCATGCTCCATGGCGAAGTCGGTGCCGGGGCCGAAGTTCTCGTTCACGACCCTCTTCACCCAGCCGTCGAAGTAGCCGCCATGCTCCTTCGTGACGGTCTTGCTGATCCGATCCTTCAGGTCCCCGACCTTCTGGGCGAAGTCCTGACCCGCGACCTCCTTGATGTGCTCGAATCGGTCCGAGTCAAGCACGATCCTGGCAGCCACGAGTTCCATCACGAGGGTCTTCCCCTCTTCGAAGACGAGCGTTCCGTAGAGATCGATCATCATCTCGTCGGTCGGCTGGCCTTCGCGTGCCTTCCGATCCTGCTGAAACCTCCCGAACATCTGCTGACGTCCTCCCATGGCGTTCTCCTTTGTTTGCGGCTTTCAGCCGCGTCTGGTTTTCCCGCACTATGCGGGTCCCGCTAGAAAGCGGTGTTGGACGGTTTTGGACGGTCCATCTCCTGTCAACGAACTTAGTCTATCGAAAAACCTAGTTCCTGCTCATCTTTCGGCGAATGCCAGTACCCTCTTTAGGGTAACTGCTAGGGAACCAGATATTATGTACATTCTATCAAAACACTTGCTTTTTGTCAATAGGGATGATATAATATAGCCAGTACCTGAAAAAGTTTTCGTTTCCCTTTAAGCTGGGTTGAATCGGTTTAAAGGGGAACGAAAACCCAGAAAGGAGTAATTTACAAAATGAAAGTCACCATGCGGAGACTCGGTATGAAGACGGGCCCTGCGGCCCTGGATAACTTCGGCGCATCCGGAGATCTTCTTATCGCGGAGGTCTACGGCAAAACGTATTGCTACCTCATTGACGGCGGGATGGAGACAAAGGACGACGAAAAAGTTACGTGGAGAGGCCCGATGGAACTTGATGCGATCCTCGGCTACACCATCAACGATGTACTCCTCACCCATGCTCACCGCGACCATGCTGGCGCACTGGCTATGAAGACGGTGCTCAACCGCCTTAGCCCGGATGCGCGCGTCATCTTGACGAAGACCTCGGCAGCTTTCCTGCCTCATGTCTTGCTGGACCAAGTTAAGATCTCATCCAAGCGCGAGGAAAAGCTACCTTACGGCCAGTACCAAGTGTTTGATCTTATGAAGCGTGTCAAGAAAGGCATTGTGAGCGAGCCGCGCGTACTGTGTCTCGTGCCCGATGCGATCTCTGTTCTTGTCTGGCCGTCGGCCCACATCCGGGGTGCATGTTCCTTCATCTTTCTCATTCAGGAGGGAGAGAAAAAGGTGAAGATAATGTTCTCCGGCGACTACTCGACCCATAACCAACTCTCAACGCTTGCAGCACCTCTGCCGCCCGATGACTGGTACCCGGACATCATCGCTAATTTCGACTGCACGAACGGAGCCGAGGATCTTGCTCAAGGTAAGAGCGAGGTCACGTTCTGGCAGCGCGAGATGGAGCGAATGGCCGACGACGGCCACAGGATTATCAAGGGCGGAGGCAAGGCGTTTTACTACGCCTTTTCCATGGACCGAAGCCAGACCTTCTCGAGGAAACTCGCGGATCTCGGGCTTCCGGTGTGGCTCGATGGCCCTTCGGCCCAGAAGCTTTCCCACACCATGGGCTCGCCCGAAGGCATGTGGTGCAGTTCTGACCAGAAGCTCGACATGGGACCCGTGTGCATGACCGAATACACCTACCAGCCGCTTGACGACCCTGAACCCTGCGGGATTGTAGCGCCTTCCGGCATGGGCCATGGCCCTGCGGTTGAATACTTCGCGCGGCTCCTGCCCCGGGAAGACGCTCTGGTTGGGTCGTCGGGTTATCAGGCCCACGGCACCAACGGCTACCGTCTCAAGGGAAAAACGCGCGGCGATACGGTTAGTCTCGACGTAGATGAAAAAGATTCGGTTAAGGTGACGATCGCCGCAGAGATCAAGCAGTACCGCGCAACCGCACACTCACTCCGCGGAATGGCCGCAGAGAGAATGGAAGAGTTGCTCTCGCGGTCGCAGTTCCTCCACGCGAACACGCCGATTCTTGGTATGACGCACGGTTCAAGCAGGGCGTTTGACTGGTTTGAGCGGCGCCTCGCGGGAATCAAAACCTTCCGCGCGGATCGTCCCGAGGATCGAGAGATCGTTCTTGTGGACTAGCTAGTTAGAAAAGGAGCCCCGACTGTACGTCGGGGCTCACTTAATTTATCCCGTTGGAAGCCGCGATCGCATATCAAAAGTAAAAATATTTTTATGTACTACAGTTTGAGTATAGATAATAAACATGGCAAGTCGTATCACCTGATCGCGATCTGTTTCTAACGGGATTAAGATGGGCGGAACCGTTATGGTTCCGCCCATTTCTTCTACTCAATCGAGCAGGATTTTCTCGTTGAAAGCTGCGGCCAGCGCCCTAGTTTCTGGCGTTTCCTCGAAGTCATCCTCGTCCGCGACGACTATTGCTTTCTCATCCGACTCGGTAAGAGCATCCTTCCTGTCGAGCGAGACGAGATACTCCTTTTCTCTGCGCTCGAGGCGATCAACCAGGAAAGAACCCATGGCCGAGCGTATGGAAATGTCGCACCGATCAAGAAGGACCTTCAGCATCTCGTTTAACATGCTGTCCGGATCCGCTGGCTTGTAAGGCAGCCAGAGAATGAGGTTTGAACCGATGGATGCGGCAAGCTCCGGATTGTAGAGGATACCCTTGTCGTTTTTCAGGCGACTTAGAGCAACGTCCAGGCGCCCGAGGCCTGCTAACATTTTCAGCGTCCGCTGGGAGAAGAAGTCGCGGTAGGTAATTTGCGTGACCACGATTTGCACCAAATCCTCGGCATTCTTTGCGCCCAGCCTGCCGAGCTTCGCAAGGTGCTCTTCTTTCAACTGGAGGAGGATCGCGATTATCCGCCGCAATGCGGCTTTGTAAATCCCGACCCTTTTCCCCCGGATGATGAGGCCATTTCGCTTATCGTCTTTTTCCTTTCGGACTCCTTTTCCCGACTTCTGTTTCCGCGGAATAGGCAATCTCCGAAGTGGCCACATACATGAGTGTTTGGCGTCCACGTTTTCATCCTTGATTGCCTCTTGGTTGAAGGAAAACCCTACGCCATTCGCAAGAAAGACGATGTTGAAGTAGGCTGACCAGTAATTTGGCTGTTCCGAATAGAAAATGGAGGGAATCAGGCGGTTGCCTAGTGCAGTTCCGGTTTCTTCTTCGGCTTCGCGAACCGCGGTTTTGGTACGATCCTTTCCGTCTTCGGGTTCCTCCTTGCCAAAAGGCGTTCCCCATCCGTCGCCTTGGATAAATGAGACTACGGCGTCATTTTCGCGTTCCTCGACCAGCGCGTCTTTGTAGCGGCGCTTCGCGAGAAACTCCTTGGGAACTACCTGAACTTCCATGCTCTCTATGTTAAGAACAAGCGCCACCCGTTCGTCCCCCGGGACGAGCGAGAGGATTAGTGCGCCGGCCGAGGAATCAACCGGCATTTTCGTTGGTTTCGCGTCCAAGCGAATCACCCCCTTTGTAAAAGAATGATACACTAATTGACGACAAAAGTCAAGAGGATTATACTCCGAGCAACAGACGATTTTGTATACTTTCTATCTCAAACATGGGAACATTCGACTTGCGTCAAAAGGAAAAAGATTTTTTGGAACGAGAGAAACTACGCCACCCGGAGCTTTTTCATAAGAAAGTTTCTGTTGATGACGACGCTCTACTGGTTAATATTGGCATTGAGGGGGCGTTTGGCCCGCGCGAGCGGGGCCATATAAAACTTTTTCCGGAGGATTTTATCGTCGAGGAAATTTCAAAGGAGAATAATCTTGTATCCATTGAGGACGGGCCGATTTTTTCCGCCCGAGGCGGATCCACCTTCGGCGGAGAGGGCGGGAGTAACGAGCCGCCCGTGACGGATGAGAAGCAGAAAACGGTGTGGTTCGAAGTGGTGAAGATGGGCGTTGATACTATTGAGGTCCAGAATGAGCTCTCGCGAATTCTCGGCCTAGAAAGAAAGTTTATAGGCGCCGCAGGAATAAAGGATAAGTTCGCCTTAACGAGCCAAGCCGTATCCGTGCGCGGATCTTCGGCCGAGGAATGCGGAAAGGTCGCGGCGCCCAATTTTTTTCTAAAAAATATCCGTGTGGGCAAGGGCGCGCTCCAAATAGGAGATCTTTCTGGAAACCGTTTTACCATTTTTGTGCGGGTACGCGATCGGGTGGATCAAGCAAGGTTCGAGGAGTCCGTCCGTGATCTCGAAGAACAGGGTTTTTGGAACTTTTTTTATCTCCAGCGTTTTGGAACTCCGCGCCTTATTTCCCACAAGCTCGGCCTTCTTATTTTGCAGGGGCAATTCGAAGAAACCGTCAAGGCCTCTTTGACTTATGCTTCGGAGCGGGAAGTGCCTTATTTCCAAAACTTTCGCCGCTCCATGCTCGAATATTGGGGCGATTGGGAAAAACTTCTTCTTGAAACCGAAGTCTTGAGCTACTCTTTTGATACCGAGCGAAGAATGATCACGCATCTTCATGCTAATCCAGGAGATTTTGTTGGCGCGTTAAATTGCGTGCCCGAGCAAATAAAGCTTTGGGTTTATGCATATGCAAGTTATCTTTTCAATAAAACTCTCTCCCGAATGATTCAGTCGGGCGAAGACGTCCCTTTCACCTTGCCGTTAGCCCTTGGGCGCGATCCGCGGATCGGAGAACTCTACGGCCGGTTTTTTCAGATGCATCATATTGCACCGCCATTTGCCGCGCTAAAAAACTTCCCTTTTGTCCAGAAAGCGGAAAAGGAGATCGAAACGCTGAAGAAGTTTATTTTTAACGGGTTCTATCTTGTCGATGGGGGAGTAGTTCTTGATTTCTCACTGGAGAAGGCTTCTTACGCCACCACGTTTCTCTCGCATCTTTTTGTGCTTTCTTCCGGACAGCCGGTTCCCAAAAGAATTTCAATTGAAGAAGTAGATTCTAAAGCCATTCTTGGAACAGGGACAATAAAACCCCTCCGAGAGGGGCGGTTTAAAAATCTGTTTGAGATGAGAAAATCTAATCCGATTATAATTTCCGCAGACGATTAGCCGTAGAGGCGAATCCACTAGTTTTAGGTGGCCTTAATGCCGGAGAAAGCGGCGCGCGCTTCTGCGACAAAGGCTCGCACAAGCGCTGCATCTTTTCGCCCATCCTGGCCCTCAACCCTTGTATGTGCATCTACGCCAGCTGGTTCTACTTCTATAATCGCGCGTGCAACGTTTTCGGGCGTTAGGCCGCCGGCTAAAATTACAGGGAGCGGAGATAATTCTATCAATCTTTTACTCACGTTCCAATCATGGATTTTTCCTGTGGCACCGGATGCTCCGGTTGCCGAATCGTAAGTGTCTGTAATAAAGGCGTCAACCACAGGACCGAAATTCCGAACCATCTTCTCTAACTCCCTCATATTATCTTTGCGGACAACTAAACTTTTAATTACGAAGAGGCCGGAATCAAGTTTTTTTATACGCCGGGCCTCGCCAACGTCAATATCGCCATGGAGTTGTATATTGTGTACGCCAAGGTAGTTACAAAATGATACGACCTCATCCGCATCGTGCAGGTATGTTATCAAGGTGCCTTTATGCGGCGGCTGAAGGGATCTGATAATTTTAGCCGCTTCTGCTTCGGAGACATCTTCTTTGTGCACAGGAAGCCGAAGCGGAAATCCCAGCCAATCAACCCCGCACTCTATTAGTAGGGCCGCTTCTTTCTCGTCGATAATTCCGGCGATTTGAACAATATTTTTCATAGTATTTCTTCCAAGATTAAGGTAACTGAAAAAGTTCGAGGCCGGGTGCAGTGTTCTGCAACCGGCCTCACTTGTTTCTACTTCGCGTCCCACAACCCGCCTGCATAGGCGAGCGGGACTATCGGACTCTTCGATGATGGGCCGACGAGGTTGACGGTGTGAACCGTCTCGGTTCCCTCGAGCTTGATGTCTTTCTTCGAAACGAGGGCCGTCTCCTCCATCCGCGGCCGCGTCACCTGAATCAGAAGCTGGGCGCCCTGAACTCCGAGTAGCATGAACTTGAAGCGGACGCCGTCGGCCACCGCAACCTGCTGGGGAATATTCGCCCAGACGTGGCAGTGGCTCCAGTTCATGGCCCAGGAACGATCGATGAATTTCTGCTGATCGTTATCGAGCTTGGTGGGTTTGCCGTGCTTGTGGTAGCCGAGAACCAGCATCCCCGATCCGTCCAGCTTCTCGAAGACGTGGACATCCGCAAGGACGAACCCTTCATCCACGAGCTCCTGCCGGAGAGAAGCGACCGCGACATCCTTGAGCCCCTGCTTGCCGAAGACCGGCGTTCCCGAGTCGCCAGGCCCCTTGTCGGTCGCGCGCACGCCCCTGAACTGGAGTCCGGCGGCCTTGGCCACGAGCTCGTGTGCGGACTCGATGTCCTCCGCCATCCGCGGCACGTACTTGAAAAGACCGGCTGCGGCATGGAGGGCACTGCCGAAGAGCTTGAACTTCATGAGGACAACCGTGGGCTCCGACGCCCGGGGCGCCCCCATCGCTTGGTGGAGAACGCACTTCCCATCGCTCTCCGCATCCTCGCGGCAGCGGACTCCAAACTGGACCTGCCGATCACACGTTCTGGCCATCACTTTCCCCTCTCCGCCGCCTTAGCGGCTCCTCTCAATGTTGTACTATATATGCCTAAAGGGAGCTACGATACTATCAATTATAAACTAAAATAAATAAAAAGTCAAATGCCCGTAATGGTTCAATAGCTTTGCATCACCCAGAGGCATTACGCTATGGGTATGCCA
>CAZPDF010000005.1:0-87872 GCA_964585475.1 uncultured Candidatus Saccharibacteria bacterium | reverse complement strand
ATATGGCCATTTCTCCATGTTAGGAGAAAACCGCCATATGTGTGTGCACATTACCTTTTGGCATTGACAAAATGGCACTTTGGTGCTATTTTTTGTTTGAGTTCTTTGATGAGGTGGTATTTTGAAAACACATACGGAATCTGGAGAACCTTGGATTTGGCGGATTGAAGCAATAGAGAAAAGGGGAATGCTCGGAAAGATCCTGCGAGAAATAAAGTCAGCAAAACCCGGAGAAGTTCAGATGTTTCTTTCAGGAGTGCTTAAGCGAGCAAGGGCATGTAGCAACCCGTTCTATGGCGATGTAGGTTTTCCGATATTACGCATCATGCCTGCAGGAACCAGAGATATTCGGGATGAAGACCATGATCAGGATGAAATTTATCATTTCTTCTTCGGAGGACTCCACTGTTTCCTAGTTGAAGTTTTGACCCATGCAGTAAGAGAGATTTCTGCATCAGCATCTCTTCCGCTTCTACGAAATTATTTTGATTACTTCTTCGATAAGCATCGCGGGTGCACTTCTTGCGCCAAGCGGGTTCTTGCTTTGATGCCCGAAGATAAACGCACAGAGTTTCTTATTGACCGCGCGGCCAAAAGAAAGAGTGCTTATTTGGGCTCCGAACTGCACTCACCCGCTTGCATGGAAATGTCTCTCTGGGTGATTTTAATGGCACCGTTGTCGGCTGACGAACGTAGAGAAATTGCAGAAATTATCGCCAGGCGTAATCTATTTGATGCAGCGTATCTGGCCAAGCATTCACACCAGCGATCGGTGCGAAACTTCTTAGCGGATTATCGGTTCTCCCGGCTTAGTGCATTTATGCAGGTAGGTGATTTAGTGGAAGGAATGGCTACTACCTGTATTCATCCGCCGAATGCCGTAATTGTCCTGCAGGGCGGTCCGGACATCGGAAAAGTCCGTTGTACGCTATGTGAGACGACCATGCTCCCCACGCAATTATTGGCTTCCCAATAGTGAGCAACCGCACGGCTCGGCCTGTGCGGATTTTTAATTTTTGTCCAAATTTTCGAGTCATAAGATGATGAAAATTTGGCAAACAAAAATTAACCCCTCACCAATTTTGCCTAGTCATGACGGTCTAGGCTGGCGTCTCCTCTGATGGCAGGGAAAGGTTGCGAAGCGCGTGCGCGTATAGCGCATCCCTTATTCGGGCGAAGCGCTTCGCCCTAGGCGTTCCTCGCAAAATTGGTGACGGGGTAAGTTGACCCCGTTAGAAGTCTTGGGCAGAAAATTTAATAGAAACTTTTCTGCTGGTAACTAAGGTGGAGTGAAGTTAAATAAATTATAAATTTTTACAAGGATGCATAATAGATGCAGCGACTTCTAACGGGGTTGACAGAATAGCACGCCATGTGATATCTTTGCCTAGGTTCTATCTGATCTTTTAGGGGGTTTCACTGATGGCAGCTTTTGGGCTAGACACACTAAGGCAGCGGTATTCGTTTTCAGGTTCCCGAGTCGAGCGGTCAGTGAAATCGGTGTCAACAAGCGGCATCTCGGTGCATTGCAGGCGCCATCGGCGAAATATGGCAACGCGGAAGTCGGCAACCAAGTGTGCAAGCTGTACGCTCCTCTTCATTCTGAAACACCAGCATGGCAGGTACGAGGGCGAGAGGAAGCTCGGAAGCTTAAATCCGTTTAACCATAGATTCGATTGGCTGGATTTGAAACAGGCCCTTTTCAATCTTGAGGTCTCCAAGAATGATTCTTCAAAGTCGCCCGGGGCGAATCTGGTAATGCGCTGCCATTTTCATCCGCTGAATAATCTGGATGAGATGGGGAAGCAGAGCAGCCATTGCGTAAGTTGCAGTTTAATTTTTTTGATCTACTCCATGCTTTCACCCGGGCAGGACGAATTAGTGAAGTTGTCTGAGGGTATAGAGGTTGTGGGATCAATTAAAAGTTAGCTTTTCCGCCGGCAGGGCCCGAGCGGATTTTTAATTTTTATCCAAATTTTCGAGTTGGAAATGATGAAAATTTGGTAAATAAAAATTAACCCCTCACCAATTTTGCGATAAAAATAGGGCTGTATGATTGAAGGGTGAAGTGAAGACCGAGATACAAATACGAGCCGCGTGTGCCGTATAGGCACCTCCCGTCATGGGCGAAGCGGCTCGCCACGGATTATCCCGCAAAAGTGGTGACGGGGTTAGTTGATAATTTAGCAGCATAGGGCTATTATAAAGGGTATTAACCCTTTGTTTTCAGCGTTCGTTCGGAAAAGCAAATTGATGTTTGCTTTTCTCTCACTCGCTTGAAAATAACCTCGTGGCTAAAAAAGATCGGGCAAAAAAGAAAAAAGTCAACGGCGAGGATGGGAATGGGTCATGGCACGACGACTTGCACCCTGAAACCAAAAAGGGGGCACTTGCCATCGTATTTTTCATCATTGCCGCCCTTTTTGTCCTGAGTTTTATCGGTAAAGGAGGCAGGGCGGGCGGATACCTTTTTAGCGTCTTTGATTTCCTGCTTGGCCGGGGGTACTTTTTTGCGCCGTTGAGTTTTATTTTAGTCGCTTTCTCATTACTTTTTTCGGAGAAGCGGAGAATCGTCGGCGCGACCTTGGTGGGCGGAGCGCTTTTTCTTCTAGCGAATCTTACCGCACTGGATGTATTGTTCGGTGTTCGTACCGGAGGGTTTCTCGGATCAATCCTGGGCCGAACTCTATTTAACTTGTTTGATTTCTGGGCCGGTTTAACGGTAGCATTCGGGCTCCTTATTATTTCTGTGGTCTTGATGTTAAATATCCCACTTTATAGGAAGAAGGTAGAAGACGAAGAAAAGGACGAGGATGAAGAAGAAAAACCTCTTATAAATATTTCGGCGGGCGTTGAGGCGGTAAGAGCCATGGTGGCGAGTGCGCCTTCGATCACGAGCGATGCCAAGACCGTTACCTCAACCCCCATTTTGCAGGATGGCGAAACCCGCACCCATTCAAAGGATGAAGCCTTAATTTCCATACGTAAAGTTGCCCGAAAGTTTAGCTACAAAAAGCCGCCCCTGGAGCTTCTTCAGGGAGACCGCGGAACGCCAAACTCGGGAGATATAAAAGCAAACGCCAATATTATCAAACGAACTCTTGAGAATTTCGACATTGACGTTGAGATGGGAGCGGTTGCGGTCGGCCCCACGGTTACCCAATATACTTTGCGTCCGGCAGAAGGAGTGAAACTCTCGCGGATTACCGCGCTCCATAGTGATCTTTCTTTGGCTCTGGCCGCGCACCCCATAAGAATCGAGGCGCCGATTCCGGGAAAATCCTTGGTCGGCATTGAGGTGCCTAACCGCTCCATTGCGCTAGTCGGGCTTCGGGCGTTAATTGAACATAAAATTTTTCAGGAATCAGCCAGTCCGCTTCTTTTTGCGCTCGGGCGTGATGTTGCCGGTGTTCCGGTTTTTGCGGACCTTTCGCGGATGCCCCATCTTTTGGTGAGCGGAGCTACGGGCACCGGAAAATCCGTTTCCATCCATTCGATTATTACTTCCTTTCTTTACCGCAACCCGCCGGAAATTCTGCGATTCATTGTGATCGATCCCAAGCGGGTTGAGCTTTCCGTATATAATGATATTCCGCATCTCTTAACGCCGGTTATTACCGATCCCAAAAAAACGATCCAAGCCCTTCGTTGGGCGACCAAGGAGATGGACCGGAGGTATGACCTTCTTTCGGGTCATCACAGCCGCGACATAGCGGGCTATAACGAGCTTGCTTCCAAATCATCGGATCTTGAACTCCTTCCATATATTGTGATTGTGGTTGATGAGCTGGCTGACCTTATGGCCATGTTCCCGCGGGAAGTTGAATCGTCTATAATCCGCTTGGCGCAGATGGCGCGGGCAATAGGGATTCATCTTATAGTCGCCACCCAGCGCCCGTCGGTTGAGGTGATTACGGGCCTTATCAAAGCTAATATTACCTCGCGCATCGCATTTCAAGTCGCCTCGCAAATTGACTCGCGCACTATTCTAGATATGGGCGGAGCGGAGAAGCTTTTGGGCAACGGCGATATGCTTTTTCTTGCGGGGGACACTGCCAAGCCCCGGCGCATTCAGGGCGCATTTGTCCCTGAAACGGAAGTGAAGCGGGTGGTTGATTTTCTGCGGGAAGAACTTGAAGCGCCGGAATACGAGCACGAGGGAGAAATTATGGAGACCAAAATTGACGGCGAGAATGAGGGGGCGGATACTTTTTGGGGCGAGGATGATCCTCTGTATGGGGAAGCGAAGGAACTGGTGACGGAAGCAGGAAAGGCATCGGCATCGTATCTCCAGCGTCGTTTGCGTGTGGGATACGCTAGAGCCGCGCGGCTCCTAGATGTCATGGAATCCAAAGGAGTTATTGGCCCGGCTGATGGCGCCAAACCGAGAGAAATTCTTGTTTCTTCAACAAAATCGGAAATAGGGGAAGAAGTGTAGTCGCTCAGCTAGTATATGTTCTCGGGAAGAATTAGTGTACGGCTCGCCAATATGCTTTTTCGACACGACTCACTCATTCCAGCGATTCGCTCGCTAAGGGTCGCGCGAAGTTCCCTCGACAAGCTCGGGACCAAGCAACTTCGCGCTCCCACTGTCTTAAAAACATATTGGCTCGCCGCCCTGTACCGAGAATAAATACCAGCCTCACTCAGAAGAAGTTTTCACTATCTAAACAGTATCAATAATGCGTGATAATAAATATGTATAGGCCAGGAACTGATAAAGAACCGGATACATTAGGGGAACGGCTAAAAAAGCGCCGCGAAGAGTTAGGGTTGAGCCTTGAGACCATAGCGCGGGAAACTAAATCTCCTGCTCGAAGCATCCGGGCGCTTGAGGAGGATGACTTTGGCTATTTTTCGGCCAAGATATATGCGCTTGGCATATTGCGGAAAATTCTGGCTGCGCTCCCTGATGACCCAAAAGAGGAGTTTATGGCCGAATTCAATAACGAATGGGAGGTGCGTAATTTTAGAAATAAAAAAGAATTGATTCCCCTCCCGGAGAATAGGTCCCGGGAGCCGTATATAACACCGCGGAAATTGGGGTTGGCAGGCGGCACGGTTCTCCTTGCGGCCCTGCTGCTTTTTCTTGGGTTTCGTTTCGTGCGCTTCATTGGTCCGCCGATTCTTCTGGTTGAGGAGCCGGGTCCGGAGACCTCTACTTCCGAACCCATGGTTCGCGTGAAGGGGAGGACAGAGAAAGAAAGCCAGTTGACAGTGAACGGACGCGAGCTTAGAATTGACGAGAATGGCAATTTCAATGAGGAAATAGAGCTTGCTGCGGGATTGAATGCGCTTGAATTTTGGGTGCAGGATAGGTTTGGGAAGGTGAACAAGGAAGTTAGATATATATTGGTGAAATAAAGGGCTTTGTCCAAAATTTGGAGATATCAGTTGAACAAATTTTGGCAACAAAACCTTTACCCCGCCCCTACTCTACTACTGAATTCTTACTATTACTGCAAGGATAATACAGCTTGACCTTTATCTTCAATAATTCAGCTCCGAAGTAGAGTAAGGGCGGGGTGCTCATAATTGTAGCGAAATTTTGTTCGCCACAAGATGAGCTCCAAAATTTCGACAATTATGGCAGAAAAACTAGACAAAGTGAAATTGCTTGAAGCTGCCGTAAAGGAGATTCAGGAAAAATACGGCGAAGGGGCGATTATGAAGCTGGGCGAGGCGCGGCGTGTGGACGTGGATGTCATTCCTACAGGTTCTTTTGGGCTTGATTTGGCCCTCGGTGTAGGAGGAATGCCACGGGGGCGCATTATTGAGATTTTTGGCCCCGAATCAAGCGGAAAAACTACTTTGGCGCTTCATATTGTTCGTGAGGCGCAAAAGCGGGGAGGGCTTGCGGCTTTTATAGATGCCGAGCATGCGCTTGATCCCGAATACGGCAAAAAGATTGGCGTAAAAGTTAATGATCTTCTGATCAGCCAGCCGGATACCGGAGAGCAGGCGTTGGAGATTGTCGAATCCCTGGTGCGCTCCAATGCGGTGGATGTCATTGTGGTGGATTCGGTGGCAGCGCTTACCCCCCGGGCGGAAATTGAGGGCGAAATGGGGCAGCAGCACATGGGTTTGCAGGCGCGGCTGATGTCGCATGCTTTGAGGAAACTTACCGCGATTGTGGCAAAATCCAAAACCTCGATTATTTTTATTAATCAGATACGGATGCAAATTGGCATCATGTGGGGCAATCCGGAAACTACGCCCGGCGGAAAAGCGCTTAAATTCTATTCCTCGGTGCGGGTGGATCTAAGGCGTGCGGCGCAAATTAAAAAGGGGGAGGAAATAATCGGGAACCGGATTAAAGCAAAAGTTGTGAAAAATAAAGTCGCCCCTCCGTTCAAGATCGCCGAATTTGATATTTACTACAATGAAGGCATATCTTATGAAGCCGATGTTTTGAATACCGCTCTTAAATACGGTGTGGTAAAAAAAGCAGGAGCAAGCTTTACTTTCGGCTCGGTGCGCCTCGGTCAGGGGTTTGATGCCGCCAAAACACATCTTAAAGAGAATCCGAAAGTGCTGGATGAAATGATGAAGAAGATAAAAGAGGCCATGAAGGAGATATAATTATCTTTTGCAAAACGTAGCATAATCAAAAAAGCCGATATTTATCGGCCTTTTTGATTATACCTGAATCTTAATTCTTACCCGGTAGTAGTCTTCGGCAGTAATATTATGCGGCCCCGAATTTCAAAATAGAGCACAGGTAAATCTAATAAGTTCTCGCGGTAAACACACGCATATTCTAGCGGCAAAGCCGCAGCCGAAGAGTTACTACCGGGCTTAACGGGTGGTAAAGGGCAGGAGTGCCAAAAACCTCGCGCGTTTTACCGCGTGAGCGAGTTTCCGTTGGTGTTTTGCGCAAAGGCCGGATTTTCTGCGAGGATAGATTTTGGCCATAGCACTCGTAAATTTCCGCAGCATTTCCGCATCCTTATAGTCAATCACATCGCGGTTCGTGGTGCAGAAAAAACACTGTGCCTGATTTGTCAAAATTTTAGGGTTCATCCCGTTAGAAGTTTGGCAACTAAATTTCCTTCACGAACCACGCTCGAAAATTCAGGCCAAGCCCTTTAGAATGGTATTTCTTTAACATCAATCTCTTCTCCTTCCACTGGTAGGTCGATCATGGGCGCTGCATCCCCGGTTGGTTTTTGGTCATCGTCCTGATCCCCGGATGACGCTCCGGATGATTTCGGCCCGAGCTGAACTCGATCGGCAATAATTTCTGTCTTCCAATGTTTCTGTCCTTCCTTGTCCTGCCAAGAACGGGTTTGCAGCCGGCCTTCAATAAGCACTGAACTGCCCTTTTTCAAATACTGGTTCACAATTTCGGCATTGCGGCCCCAGGCGACAATGTTATGGAATTCCGCCTGCTTTTGTTTCTGTCCGGTAGAATCGGTAAAAAATCTGTTAGTCGCGACGCTAAATGAAGACACGGCTTGCCCGGAAGTGGTTTGCCGAAGTTCGGGATCACGGGTGAGATTGCCGAGAATAAAGGCTTTGTTTAAATTCATGGTGAATTGATCTTGAATCAATCCCTAATTTCATTCGCGAATATTCGCGAATGAAATTCGAGCCTGATTAGTGATTTATTTTCCTAGTATTTCCTCCAATTTTTTATCCAGCGCCTCAAGATCAAGTTTCTCTTCCAATTTTGGTTCTGCCGGATGAGGCGCAACACTGGGCCGTACCGGCTGATGCCGTACGGGGAAGGGGCGAATAAATTGCGGCTTGGTTTCAATCTCTTCTTCAACCAGGAGATGACGCAGGATTTTTTCTTCCGAGACAATTTTTTTCTTGAGCGCGGCGAGATTCTCGGGAGATATCGCAAAGGTGGTCCAGCCGAAATAAGCATTTACTTCTTTCTTGACCGGATAGGCGAGCTTGCGCTTGCGCGGCTCCTCCGCGTGTCGAATCATGCCCCCGGCCCCTTCTATCAGCGTAGTAATTTTTCCCGCATGTGTCAAAACTTCACCCTCCGCAATAGAGGGGGGGAGAAGATAGGCGAGTTCATAGTTTTTTTGCTCGGATGCCATAGCTAAACGAGGTTTCCACGCGAATTCTCACGAATTTAGGCGGCACAAACAATGCCTTAAGAGTTTTTCCCTACCATGCCGCCCAGCGAATTTACACGAATAATAGGGAAACTTTAACAGAATTGATCATGAGTAGCAATATTGACTTTTCATAGAGTAGATAGTATAATATAGATGAGAAAGCGCATAGGGCGCTTAAGTTCCTTAACCCGCGCTCCTCACGGTCCGTCGAGCCAAGCTCGACATACGCCACGCCGGAGAGGAGAAGTGACCTCCCTTTATGGGAGAAAGGAGGCGTTATGAAAAGCTCCACGGTGAGATCGCTTGTGATTCAGGAACCTCCGATGTTGTCTTTTCGCACCGCGAAGAGTGTCCTGCTCGGGTTCATCCACAGTGGGTTTGTCCCCCCCGTGATGTGGGAGCGAGTTGAGATGTCTCCTATCGATCGAGGATTCTGGATAGAGTCATGCTCCGGCGGAGGGATATCGCGGAGATGGCTGAGGAGACAGATTCGTTTCCACTTCGGTTGGGAGGTGTCCGGTTGGGAGGTGCACTATCGGACTATCGTTTTTGACCTGCTGGGCGAGGAGATTGTCCACGGAAGCGATTACCAGGAAGTTAAGGACCACGCAAGCAACACGAGGTGGCGAGTTGTAACTGCCTACGTCGAGCGCGGGGCTTTCCTTTTTCTCTACACCAAACCCAGATGGAGATGTGGCATGGTCGGAGGCATTTTGGTTTCTCGCGGCAATCAGAAGGCGATTTGGCATGGTCCGAGCACTCAAAGCGTTGAGTGCTTGGTAAATCGCCGAATGCTTAGTGAGTCCTGGCGCTCGCGGGACGAGCGGTCGCGAAAAGCAAAATGCCGAGGGAACCGTGCTAAATTTTAAACTCCACCACCCCGATAGTAGAACCTCCGGTTCACTACGGGGCAGGCATCTTCATCCTTCTATCAAATTTTGAATTCGACCACGTCCCCGTCTTTAACGATATACTCTTTTCCTTCAGTTCTCATCCAGCCAAGTTCTTTGGCTCGAGCCCAGGAATCCGCCTCCCGCCCTTCTGGGCGAGGCTCGTCCATTGTTTGGGCGGCAAGCAATTTTAACCATTGGATTACCTCCGCCCGGATAAATTTTTCTTCGAAATCGGAGTGGATCGCGCGACCTGCTCGCGGCGCGGCAGAACCCTGCGGAATGGTCCAGGCGCGGGTTTCGTCTTCTCCGGTCGTAAAAAAAGTGATAAGCCCAAGTGTTTCGTAGCCGATGCGGATGAGTTTATCCAATCCGCTTTCCGTGATGTTGAGGGTTTCCATAAATTCTTTTTTTTCTTCATCCTTTAAGTCGGTAAGTTCCGATTCGAGCTTCGCGGATATGACGGTAAAAGGGGACTGTCCGATTTTTTCTTTGAGCGTTTGATCCGGCTGCCACGTGTTTTTAACCTGCTCCTCCGAGGCGTTGAAAACGTAAATAATCGGCTTGGCGGTCAATAACTGCAAACTTGTCAACATACCAACAAACTCAAGTTTGTTGGTATGTTGTAGAGTGCCGGTTTTGAGTTCCTCGGCGATTTTTTGCAGATGGTCAAGTTCCTCCGCGGCCTCCTTCCTTCCGCTTTTCACCTCCTTTTGTAATGACCCCAGGCGTTTATTCACCGTTTCCAAGTCCTTCAGAATCAATTCATATTCTAAAACCTCAATATCTGAAAGCGGGTCCGTTTTGCCTGCAACATGAATAATCTCTTTATCTTCGAACACGCGTATAACCTCCGCAATAGCATCCACCTCCCGTATATGCGAGAGGAATTTGTTGCCAAGTCCTTCTCCTTCGGCCGCGCCTTTTACTAGTCCGGCAATATCCACGAATTCAATCACCGCTGGCACGATTTTTTTTGAACGAGCAATTTCGGCAAGTTTAGACAACCTTTCATCCGGCACCTCCACGATTCCGATATTCGGCTCAATGGTGCAGAAAGGGTAATTCGAAATATCTACCTTCTTTTGAGTTAGGGCAGTAAATAAGGTAGATTTGCCAACGTTAGGGAGGCCTACTATACCAATCTTCAAACTCATATTATAATTTCATCAGCGGTCTATCAGCGTAGAAATCAGCGTTAAATCAGCGGTAAGCCGCTGATCGGTCGCTGATAAGGACGCTGATAAATCGCTGAAAGTAATTATGAAAGTTAACCCAGATATTTTCAAGGCGTACGACATCCGCGGTAAATATCCAAGAGAGATAAATGAGGAAGCCGCGGAGCGAATCGGCAACGCAACAGCCGTATTTTTGATTGGCAAGCTTCGCAAGAAGCGGCCCCATTTTATTATTTGCTATGACGTTCGCACCTCTTCGCCCCGGATAAAAAATGCCGTTATTCAGGGAATACTGGACGCCGGTTGCGATGTAGAAGATGTGGGTCTTGGCACAACTCCGTTTTTTTATTTTTTGATGCGGCGGCTTAAGCCGGACGGAGGCATTATGGTTACTGCCTCGCATAACCCCGCCGAGTATAACGGAATGAAAATTCGAGGTCGGGGAGGCGCGCCGATTTCTCTCGGGTCTGGACTTGAGAAGATAAGAGCGATCGCGTTTCGGCGGGCGGCTCTCAAGCGAAAAGAAAAAGGGAAAATGCTTGATGCCGGCGACTATCGAGATGAATATCTGTCTTTTCTAGCGAAAGGCGTTTCTATAGGCCGCATCCGTACAGTGATTGATGCTGCCGGAGGATCCACTGCGTATTTTTTGCCGCGGCTTCTCAATAATTTCCCGGAAGTCATTTACAAACCGCTTTTTTTTGAGCCGGACGGATCATTCAGCAGGCACTCGCCAAACCCTCTCCTTAACGAGGCCCAGAAGTTTATAAAACAAGAGCTTGCCAGCGAGGGTTTTCGGTTCGGAGCGCTTTTTGACGGAGACGGGGATCGGGTCTTCTTCTTTGATGAGAAAGGAAGTTTGGTACGCCCAGATCATATTTTTGGAATTCTTGCGGAGGATATACTCAAGCGAATACCGAGGAGTACATTCGTAATGACGATAACTACCTCGAAGGGCGTCCGTGAACATCTTGAGAAGAAAGGCGCACGTATTGTATTAAGCCGCGTAGGTTATACGTTCGTCCGGCCAGCTATGCGAAAAACCGGCGCCGCACTCGCAACCGAACTTTCCGGACACTTCTTCTTTAAGGAATTGGAAGGCGACGAGTCAGGGCTTTTTTGCTGGCTCCGCATCGCCTCTCTTCTATCCCACACTCCCCGGCCGCTCTCGTCTCTCACTTTACCCCTTAAGACCTATATTTCTTCGGATGAGATCAACTTTTCGGTCCGCGATAAGAAAGCAGTCGCCCTGCAAATTAGAAAATTCTACCGGAAAGGGAAAATCAGCCAACTTGACGGAATTACCGTCGAATTCCAGGATTGGTGGTTTAATCTCCGGCCTTCAAATACGGAGCCGTTTGTCCGGCTGGTTCTAGAAGCCCGCACCGAGGAACTTTTCCGCGAAAAGCTGAACGAGGTTGAAAACATACTTAAAAAAGGATAGGTTTGGAGTATGAATATTGAATTTTATATACTTCTGGGCTTAATTTTGGCGGGTTTTGCCGGGATTTTTTGGCTTATGGCGAGTAGACGCGAACCGAAGCAGGACCAAAACGCACTTCTTTTAATCCAGAATCAAATAAACGAGATCACGAGGACGCTTGACGAGCGCTTGGGCGAGTCAACGAGGATTCTCCAGAGTCAGTTCGGCACGAGCACCCGCATTATCCAACAGGTTACGGAAAAACTCGTGAAGCTTGATGAAACCAATAAGCAAGTTGTGGGATTTGCCGACCAGTTAAAAAACTTGCAGGATGTCCTAAAAAATCCGAAACAGCGGGGGATTTTAGGCGAATACTATCTTGAGACGGTTTTAAAGAATGTCCTGCCGCCGGGGTCCTATCAGATGCAGTATGCCTTCTCCGACAAAATGATTGTGGATGCGGTTGTTTTCGTAGACAAGCGGATCATTCCTATTGATTCGAAATTCTCGCTTGAGAATTATAATCGAATTCTTGAGGCACGCGACCCCGCGGATAAAAAGCGGTATGAAACCGCGTTCGTCAATGATCTTAAAACCCGCATTGACGAGACGTCAAAATACGTGAAGCCGGAGGAGAACACTATGGATTTTGCTTTTATGTTCATTCCGTCTGAGGCGGTCTATTACGATCTTCTGATCAATAAAGTCGGGGCGGTTGATGACACGCGAAATCTTGTCTCGTACGCCGGCCAGAAACGCGTCATTGTGGTATCACCCACTTCTTTTCTTGCCTATCTCCAAACCGTGCTTCAGGGACTTAAGAACCAAAAAATTTCGGAAGAGGCCAAAGAAATTATTAAACAAGTGGAAAACCTCGGCCGGCATCTGCGGACGCATGACGAATACCTGCAAAAACTTGGGAAGAATCTGGGCACGACAGTAAGCATGTACAACCACGCCTATAAAGAATTCGAGAAAGTTGATAAGGATGTTTTGAAGATTTCAGGGGAGAAGATCGGGGTGGAAGCGGTCGCGATCCAGGGGCCATCGGTCATGAGTGAATGATTGTTGACCCCGCACCTTTTGTGTACCAGACCACCTCGCGAGCACCAAATTTTTACTACCTATTCGGCACTACCTCTTTACTGAGTTAATCTCAGAATGCGGCACAATGATGAGGTGGTGGGTGCGATGCAGTACACAAAAGGTGCGGGATTGACACTACATATAAAATATATTTGAATAAGGAAGATTCGGTACCTTGTAAGGAGATTTTCATTGCCCCAATGTGAATTACCCGGAAGTTATGAGATGAGAGCCAATGCGGAAACAGCGCAACATTCGGTCGAAGCAGAAGTACTAGCGCGCGAATTGCTTCTGCGGATTTTGACGCCAGAGCAGAAAGAGAGCTTTTTGGAAGGGCAGTCTATTATTGAGACAGGAAAATATGGACGTTATGAAATTCCGCTTGAGCCGGGGAGAATACGATTCGATCCCTCTCCAATAAGGCGCGGTCTCGTCTGGAAATTTTTAAACTTGTATCTCCTTCTTTTCCATGATTCAGCCGCAGGCCTCTGCCAAGTTAAAACCGTAAAAAACGGTCCATGGTGTGACGCAATGGCGACCTTTATTCTTTATATTCGTGCTGGTAAGGAGTTTTCACTTTTCTGGCGCGGAGGGTGGTAAACCTCCACACCTATACATAGGTGTGGAGGTAAACGCATCAGACGGGATTGTTGAAAACCTCAGCTTGACAGCACAAATTAAGGTTCTACCATGGAAATCGGGACATCTTTGAGGAGTTGCGAGATGGCGAAGCTTTTCGTGATGGGAATGGAAGGACATAAGAAGCCCGAGCTTGAATGGGATCCGGTAGCGGTTGAAGCAGGAGACCCCGAAGCTCTTGTAATCATCCAGCAGGCGGAAGAGATTCTACGGGATGCGGAGAGGAAAGGCGCTTTCGCCTTTGAGGTTGATCCCGTAACGCGGGAGACGCACAGGATTGAGAAGATCAATCCGATGGCGCAGGAGATTTTCATCGGACTTCCGCTCGCTGGCGGATAGCATACATACGTGCCTTGGCTAGAAATAGTCGAGGCATTTTCATTTGACAATTTATTAGGTAAATGCTATGCTTTATATCGGTTCTAGGCATTTGCAGTTAATCTAAACTCTAGAGCCGAAAGGGGTGAGTGCGATGACTCGACATTTTAATACCCTCCAGGCGCGGACGACACTCTAGCCCGTCAGGAGGAGCTAGGCATGGTGCCTGGCCAACCTTCTGGCGGCAACACGCCAGGAGGAGAAGATGAGAACCGCGAATCGTTGCACCCTCTTGTGGCTCATGGGACGCGGCATGTCCTTGTCGCAGTGCACCGAGTACACGGAGGAGAGAACCGCTCGGATCGAAGAGGGAGATGAGGCGAAGTGGAGGGCAGGCCAGAACACGAAGCGGGCCTACCTCAACATGAAGCCCGATGAGATCGCGCGGCGTCTCCTGAATGGCTGCGCCCAGTATGTGGTGGCGGAGCGGCTTGCGGAGGAATGGGACCTTTTGGGTTCCGAAATCCGCATGAAGTTCACCGATCTAGCCAACGCGGGCTGGCGTTCCGGGAACAAGACCAAGGGTCTTCTGCGTTTGGACAAGTTGCTCGGCGGGAAGATTCTCCGCCGGGAGTACGTTGAGGACCGACGGGTGCTGAAGGAGCGCGACGGGAAGTCCTACGTTGCGTACGGCACGGACGGCTCGAGGGAATCGATCGCCTTCAAGTTCGCCGCACTTCCCCCCGACTATCACAAGTGGTCGCCGGGGAAAAAGCGAAAGTATCGGGAGCAGCTTGCGCGCGAGCGGAGGAGTTAACAACTAGCCGCCCGGTAGGTTTCTACAACCTGCCGGGCGCCTCAATTTTATAACTTGTAGTCTTTTAATCCTTATGCTATTATGTCTTTCATGTTTGCAGTTGTGAAAACCGGAGGCAAGCAATATCTGGTGAGCCCCGGGAAAAAACTAAAGATCGAGAAAATAGCCGCTCCCAACGGGGGCGAGCCTCGCCATGGGCGGGATGCCGAAGAAGGCGCCAAAATTACGTTTGACCAGGTTTTGCTGGTTTCGGACGATAAGGAAACAAGGGTTGGCACGCCGTTTGTAAAGGATGCAAAAGTCGAAGCAAAAGTTTTAAAACAGGGGAGAGATAAAAAAGTAATTGTTTTTCACTATCATTCCAAAACCAGGCATAGAAAAAAGCGAGGGCACAGACAGCATTATACTGAGGTAGAAATTAGTAAAATAATCCTAGCATAGTAGCAGGATTATTTTTTTATCGGGACCGTTATTTTGTTTGGTTTTACTAAAGTTTTGACGATCGTCAAAACTTTAGTAACATTGATAAACCTTGATAGGTATATTGATGAACAAAAAAGAGTGCGCGGGAAGCGCACTTTTTATTTTGGTTGTTTGATCCATTTCCGGAGAAATACCGTTTCGGCGACTTTTAGGTTCCTTATATAAGGAAGGTCGTCCGGCCTGTGGCCCTTCTTCTCTTCCCAAATTCCGAAATCTATCTCAAAGGCTTCCTGTATAAGTTGATCCACACGGTTTCTGGCTTCCTCAACACTAGACGGCGCCTTAAAAATTCTGCGTGCCAGTTCGATTTCCACACCGATTTCCAAGGGCATTCCTCCGAACTGGAGCTTGGTTTAGTTGAGTCTACACTCCTACCGTCTATTTGTCAAGGCGTTTTTCACCGTAATTTCATCCGCGTATTCAAGTTCCGTTCCAAGGGACAAACCGCGTCCGAGACGCGAAATTTTAAGGGTTGGATGCTGTTCTTTGAGCGGTGATAAAATCCGCTCAATGTATAGGGCGGTTGTGTCGCCCTCGGTAGTAGTGTTGGTCGCAAGCACCACTTCGCAATTTCCTTCTTCGTCCAGAATTTTTTTGATACGTCCATGCAGATCTTTCAAATGCAGGCGTTTTGGAGATTCGGCATCAAGCGGAGATATAACCCCCCCGAGTATGTGGTAAAGGCCGTGGTACGCTCCGCTTTTTTCGATATTTTGCAGGTCAGATTCTTTTTCTACGACAGCGATGGTAAAGGAGTCACGTTTTGCGTCTTTACAGATTGTACACAGACCCCCATTCTTTTTCTCGGTTGCGCGGAAACATTGAAAGCAGAATCCCACGTCTTCAAGAGCTTGAAGAGCGGAAATAAGTTCATGTCTGAGACTCGCGTCCTCTTCCACCCCGTTAGAAGTCCGGTGCGCCTCCTGCGCACCGGCAGACGCCGATGGCTTCTTACTTCTAACGGGGTCCAATATAAAAAAAGCAAACCGCGCGGCTTGTCGCGGCCCAATCCCCGGAAATTGGGTAAAAAGTTCAATGAGATTTTGGAGGGGCTTAGGGTACACACCTTTACGAAATACCAATCAGTACGAATTTACGAATTCGTACATTCGTATATATTCGTATTTCGTAAAACCTAGAGTGGTTCTTCAAAATGTTTGGCCAGCGACCGGAAAGAAGCTGTTTCTTCATGGAAATAAAGATCCACTTTTCCCATAGGACCGTTGCGGTGTTTCTCTATATGAATCTCGGCAATATTTTTCTTCTCGGTATTTTTCTTATCCCTGTCTTCGCGATAAATGAACATCACCACGTCCGCATCCTGCTCAATACTTCCAGACTCGCGAAGGTCGGAAAGCCGCGGTATCGCGGGGCTTCGCATCTCAACTCCGCGCGAGAGTTGCGAGACTGCAAGTACTGGAACGTTAAGTTCCTTTGCAAGACCCTTAAGGGCCCTTGAAATTTCAGAAACTTCCTGCACGCGCGATTCCGAGTTATCGCGGCCTCTCATGAGCTGCAGATAATCAATGACAATCAGTCCGATTTCTTTTGGCTGTTGTGCCTGCAGACGGCGCGCTTTGGCGCGGAGTTCCATAACCGATGGGGAAGGAGAGTCGTCCATAAAAATGGGGGCTTGAGAGAGCGCGGCCATGGCGTCGCGCACTCGGACAAAGTCGTTATCCTGTCCGTCTTGACTCATACGGCCGGTGCGCAGTTTCCAAAGATCCACGCCTGCTTCAGCCGCAATCAGACGGTCTATTAACTGTTCCCTCGACATCTCCAAACTAAAAATTCCTACGGGCTTATTTTCTCCGATGGCTACATTTCGCGCGATATTCAGCGCAAGCGAGGTTTTTCCTAAGCTGGGACGCGAGGCAAGAACAATCAGATCCGATTTTTGAAGCCCCCCCAGTAAATTATCCAATTCGGCAAAACCGGTAGAAACGCCCCGGAGTGCACCGTCTCCTTTGTGGAGCCGTTCAATTCTTTCCCAGGCCTCTCCGAGGACTTCACGCACGGCGAAAAATTCCTGTCTGAACGAATCCTTGGTAATGCCGAAAATTTTCTGCTCCGCCTCATCCAACAAGAGCTCAACGTCATCCGCCTCATTGTATCCCAACTGCGCAATGTGGTGCGATGCCTCAATAAGATTACGGAGCATCCGCTTTCTTTTGACGATCGAGGCATAGTGCTCAACGTGCGATGCGGTAGGGACGGTATTTACGAGAGTTGTAAGATAGGTCGATCCGCCGGTTCCCTCTAAAGTCCCTTTTTCACGGAGGCGGCTGGCTACGCTTAAGATATCGATCGGCTCGCGTTTTGAATTAAGATCGTGCATCGCCTCGTAAATTTCGCGATGGGCCGGCTTGTAAAAATCATGCGGGGACAATAAATCAACCACCTTAAAGATGGCGTCTTTATCAAGCATAAGAGAACCTAGCGCTGACATCTCCGCCTCTATATTTTGAGGGGGCATGCGCAGTTCCGTAATAGTTTTTCCGTCAGTAGTGAGTGGCATGATGGTTTTAAGCATAGCGCGCGTTAGTTCTTTTTCAACCCCGTTAGAGATGCGGAGCGATATAACACCTGCGGTATGCAACTGATTGCGGAGTGCTTTTTAACGCCTACTTTACTATGGGAATAAATCTCTAACGGGGTCAATGGGAAAAACTGGGAATTAGTGATTTCCTTGACAAATTTATATAAATATTTTTAATTCCTATACCTTTATGCGAGGTCCTTCTGGTCTATCTTCGAGGATATATCCGCGCGAGTTTAGCTCCTTACGTATCAGATCCGCTTTAGCCCACTCTTTCCTTTTCCTATATTCTTCACGCTTGGCAATTAGGGCCTGGATTGACTCTGGAATCGCCTTGGGCTTAATCTCCTTTAATCGAAGTCCTAAAATCTTATCAAAATTTATAAGTAATTCTAGAACATCCTTCGAATTAAATTTTGCAGGACTTTTATTGTATGCATGCATTATCCCCCATACGACAGCTAGAGCTCTTGGGGTATCAAGATCATTGGAGGTGGATTGCTCGAATTTATTCCTATAGATATTAAGGTAAGTTCTCGACTGCGCTCGAACAGTAACATTTTTATTCTTCGAGTTTGTCGAGAAGCTTCCTTTGAGATTCCTAATAAAATCATATAGCCGTTCTAACGAGTTCTCCGCCGCCTCAAGCGAGTTCCATGTTAAATTTAGCTTGGAGCGATAATGTGACGTCAACACGAGATAGCGGAGAACAAGAGGATTAAATCCTCTTGTTTCAATCTCACGAAGTGTCAAGATATTGCCAAGTGATTTTGACATTTTTTCACCATTTACAAGAAGATGTTCTCCCTCAACAAAAAACCTGACAAACGGTTTTCCCGTAGCTCCTTCAGATTGTGCAATCTCATTCTCGTGGTGAGGAAAAATAAGATCCACTCCCCCAGCGTGGATATCAAATGTAGATCCTAAATACTTCATGGACATGGCAGAACACTCAATATGCCAGCCAGGGCGGCCTTTGCCAAATGGCGCCGGCCACGACGGCTCTCCCGGTTTCTTTGTCTTCCACAAGACAAAATCCTGTATGTCTTTTTTAGTGTACTCATCCGCATCAACCCTTGCTCCGGATTTTAATTCCACTTTGTTTATCCGGCCTAAGCGTCCATATTTTTTAAACTTTGAAATATCGAAATAAATTGAGCCCCCCATTTTATAGGCAAGCCGCTTTTTTAATAAGACGGAGATCAGATGAACCATCTCCCGAATATGCCCAGTCGCTTTGGGATATTTCCATGCGGACTGAATATACAATTTTTTAAGATCATCAAAAAATGCCGTTTCATACGGTTGCACGAAGGCATTTATTTTTTTCCCAGCGGCACGCGAGTCACGAATAATTTTATCATCCACATCAGTTATATTCATGACGTGCCGGACCTTATATCCGGCGTAGTCAAGCGTTCTCCTAAGGACGTCCTCAAATATGTAGGTGCGGAGATTCCCTACGTGCGCAAAATTATACACCGTCGGGCCACAGGTATATAAACCAACCCACTTTTTCCTAATGGGCCTAAACATTTCTTTTCTGCGGGTTAGGACGTTATGGAGTTTTATTTTCTGTGTACCAGGCATTAAAACTCTAAGCTCTAAATCCGAAACTCTAAACAATCTCAAATATCAAAACCCAAAATCTAAAACGCGTTTTTGAATTTGGAAATATTTGGATTTGAATTTGTTTAGAATTTAGAGATTAGAATTTAGGATTTACACAAGCTTTCTCCATTTCAAAACAAGGTACACCAGCAAAGTGGCGACAGCCATAAGGGTCAGAACCGCCCAAAAAGCATGGGGCCGACCCCCAAGCGGAAGATTATCAATATTCATGCCATATATATTAGCGATGGCTGTTGGAATGAAAGTGATGAAAGCGAGAATGGTAAAAACCCGCATGATTTCATTGGTCTTTACCGTAACAAGCTGGCGATTCGTGTCGTACAGCGCGTCCAAGGTCTCTTTATGCGTTTCCAGTAGATTCCAAACTTTTAAGTATTCTCCTACAAGATCAGCCAGAAAAGGTTTTACTTTTTCTCCATAGAGATGTGCCCCTTGCGCTGCAAGCGATTCAAGCGTTAAATGCTGGGGTTTTAATGCGCGGCGGAAATCAAGAATATCCCTTTTAAGATACGAGATATCTTCAAGGATGTCTTTTTCGCGGCCATTGAAGACGATCTCTTCAATTGAATCGATTTCTCCTTGGATTTGATCAAGCTCCTTAAGGGCCGTTGAGAACAACTGCCGGAGCAGGTAGTAGAGAAGGTGGATGGGACTTTTGCCATAACGCTCGCTTATCGTCTCTTTTGCTTCGCATTCATGCCAAAAGTCTTCTACCGTGGCGATAGCGTCATACTGCACGGTAATGAGAACATCCTGCATCAGAATACAATCAAGTTCGTGCGAAACGCTCTTCGCTGCCCCGGGCACAAATTCGGGGAAGTGCAGCACCATGTAAAGGTGATGGTCATAATTCTCCACACGGGGCCTTATCGTTGGCGTAAGAAGTTCCTCCAGAACCAAGGGATGAATCTGCGGAAAGCGCTCTTTCAGGCCATTGATGTCTTCGGCGGATGGTTTCGTAAGCGAAATCCAAATTATATCTTTTATTTTAAGTTCGCGCATGCTTTACGAAATACGAATTGATATGAATATACGAATATTATAACAGAAACTAGATCTAAAGTAACTGTGGATAAATCCCGTTAGAAGTCCGATCCGCGAGCGGATCGGCAGACGCCATTGGCGCCTTACTTCTAACGGGATAAAAAATGTCTGGCACGAGGCCAGACTAGAGAGAATAGAAATTAATGTGAAGGTGGGTCTCAGTTTTTTCTACCCCTTCGAGTGCTTCGACTGTCGCTTTCTGTAAATCAAGTTCGGCTAAGCTATCGGTTTTAATGCCGACATGTATTTTTGTGATCCCCATCTCGTAAGAAAAACTAAAATTTTCTTCGCCTAACTCCTCTTTCCACTCACGTAATTTCTTCAAAATGGCCTCTGCTTTTCTTGGTTGGATTTCTAGGGTTAGCGTTGCAGTCGGCATAAAACCTCGGAAATTTGAACTATCTGCATTAAAGCGTATCCAGATATAACTGTCAATATTAGCACTCTTGACATGGGAGTGCTAAATCAGATACACTACAATTTAGCATGCTCAAAGACAGACAAAAAACTATCTTGGGGGCGACTGTTAAAGAATATATCAGGACAGCACGGCCGGTTGCGTCGAGAGAATTGGTGCATGAATTTAGTCCGGAATTTAGTACGGCAACCATCCGCAATGAAATGTTTAAATTGGATGAATATGGCTACTTGGAACAGCCGCATACTTCTGCCGGACGTATTCCTACCGACAAAGGATACCGCTTTTTTGTTGATAATCTCTTGGAAGATTTTGAACTTTCTGCCCGGGAGGAGAGGATGATCCAGCATATATTTGATGGGGAGCTCAAGGAAGAAGAATTCGTGCGAGAGCTTTGCAAAGCCGCAGCGCATATCTCTTCGGCGTTTGCCTTAGGAGGACTGCAGGATGAGGCGACTTTTTACAATACCGGGTTTTCGGAACTACTTGGCGAACCGGAATTCCATAACCCGGCAAGCTTGAGGGATTTCGGAGAATTTATCGATAACATTGATGCACTAGGAAAATTATTTCGGGACCCCGGCTTTATGGACGAAGAAAGAATTTTTATCGGCGAGGAGAATCCTTTGAAGCTTGCGCATCCGTATACCATAATTTTTTCTTCATGGATTCATCCGCACGGATTTAACGGGTTTCTGGCCATGATTGGGCCTAAGCGGACGAACTATCCGAAACATAGGGCATTTATAAAAAGTTTAAAGTCGAAACGGTATGAATGAAGAAAAAAATGAAGACACCAGCGATATCGAGTTAGTCCCTGATGAGGAAGGAGATGCGAGTGAATTGCAGAAAAAGATTAAAAAGACAAAAGAAGATTTAAAGAAATGCGATGCGGAGCGCAAAGACTATCTTGAGGGTTGGCAGAGAGCCAAGGCCGACTTAATAAATTATAGAAAGGACGAAGGGAAAAGATTTGAAGATCTGGCGCGGTTCGTAACCACTGGTTTTATCGAAGAAGTTTTACCTATATTAGACAGTTTTGATCTGGCAGTAGGGCATGGACTCGAGCCGGAAACAGAGAGGGGGGTGCTTTTGATACGTTCGCAATTTGAAGATATTTTAAGAAAGCGGGGGCTTGAAGTGATGAAAGTGGAGAAAGGGGAGAGATTCGATCCCGAAAAGCACGAAAGTATCGGCGAAATAGAATCGGAGTTCGAAGCCGGAAGCATTGGGGACGTAGTGCAGAGAGGTTATTACTTTCGCGAGCGAGTGCTTCGCCCGGCAAGAGTGAGGATAGCTAAAGAGAAATAGTTTTTTGCAAAAAATATCTCCCCGGCGTGCTTGCCAAGGAGACTTGTGATCAATGAATTAAGATAGAAACAAGGCTTTTAACCGTTTTTCAGCTGACCTCTGGTTAAATTCAAGGATGACCGGAATTGCCTGGTTTGAGTTTAGAAGATCTACTACCCGCAGCCATTCGTTTTCCGAGAGTCCTACCTCATCCCCAGTTCGAACGGGGCGAGTTATGCCGATATATAGGAGTCGGGGATCTAATGGTTTGATATTTTTACATTCAGGATCTTTGAGCGCCGAAGAGAACCTGCCGGTTGTCGTGACAATCGTGCCGGGATAAAGATGCCCATGGGGATAGAACGGCATGGATGTCACCAGCATGAATTTATGCCCCATCCAATCGAGTTTCGGAGTGGTGGAAGAAGATGGCCACATGGCTATTTTTCCAAAGAACGATTTACGGATTGAGATTTGATAAGAAGGCGTTTGTATATCCTTTCGGACATGATGCCAGTTGCTCCGCTAATGAAGATAGCACCATATCCGATAAGTACCCCCTTCATGAGGAATGGAATATGCGCTAAGGCACTCACCCAGAAGAGAAGAAACCCGAGTAGTATAAAGAATATTCCTCCAGCAACCCACATAGACGCTCCTCCTTTTCCAAATCTCAGGTCGTAAACATCCTATCAAATATAAAATTTAATGTCAACTCTATAAAGTTACTGTTCGAGCTTGTCGACCCTTCGACGCTGCTCAGGGTAAAGAAATTATGTGAATGTTCTTCCCTGCGGTGAGTTTGTCGAACCGTCGACAGGCTCGAAGTATAAACATCTAAAATGCCCAAAATCTTAGGAATCGATCTCGGCACTACCAATTCCGCCATGGCCGTGATTGAACATGGCGAACCGAAAATAATAGAAAGTAAAGAGGGGAATCGTACGACTCCCTCAATTGTCGCGATCTCAAAATCTGGCGATCGCCTAGCGGGCCTTTTAGCCAAAAGGCAGGCCGTGACCAATCCAAAGAACACCCTTTTTTCCGTTAAACGCCTTATCGGACGGAAATTTAGCGATAAGGAAGTAAAGCGCGATAAAGAGTGGCTTCCGTATGAATTAAAAGAGACGGCCAACAACGGAGTTGAGATAAAAATGGGCGACAAGGCATATCGCCCTGAAGAAATCTCCGCCATGGTGCTCCAAAAATTGAAGCATGATGCCGAGGATAAGCTCGGGGAAAAAATAACCGAGGCGGTGATCACCGTGCCGGCTTATTTTGATGACTCGCAAAGAAAAGCCACGCAGGCCGCCGGAGAAATTGCCGGATTTAAAGTACGCCGGATCTTGAATGAGCCGACTGCGGCGGCTCTGGCTTACGGATTCAACAAGAAAAAGAACGAACAAATCGTAGTGTACGACTTCGGGGGAGGAACTTTTGACCTCTCGGTGCTGGAAGTTACCGAAGATACGATCGAAGTAAAAGCAGTAGGCGGCGATACGCATCTGGGAGGAGACGATTTTGATCAGCGGATAATCAAATGGATCGTGGAGGAGTTTAAGAAGGATCAGGGAATTGATTTATCCAAAGATACTCTGGCGCTCCAACGCCTTAAAGAATCTGCCGAAAAAGCAAAACATGAACTTTCCACCACCCCCGAGACAGAAATCAATCTTCCCTTCATAACTTCCGACGAATCCGGTCCTAAGCATCTGGTGATGAAATTCAGCCGGGCAAAACTGGAGGAATTAGTAAGAGATATGATTGATAAATCAGTCGAAATTACCAGGCAAGTCATCAAGGACTCCGGTTTTCCCATGGCCGACATTGACGAGATAATATTGGTGGGAGGGCAAACCCGGATGCCGGCCATAATTGATGCAGTAAAAAAGCTTGTTGGCAAAGAACCCAATCGTACTATCAACCCGGATGAGGTGGTGGCGATCGGCGCTGCGATCCAAGCGGGTATATTGCAGGGAGAAGTAAAAGACGTATTGCTTCTGGATGTGACCCCCTTATCGCTCGGAATCGAAACCCTTGGCGGTGTTATGACCAAAATCATTGAGAAAAATACCACCGTTCCTACGGCAAAATCCCAAGTTTTTTCAACCGCAGCCGACAATCAAACCTCGGTTGAAATTCATGTTTTGCAGGGCGAGCGCGAAATGGCTGAAAACAATAAAACTCTGGCAAGATTCATTTTAGATGGGATTCCGACAGCTCCAAGAGGCATGCCTCAAGTTGAGGTGGCGTTTGATATTGATGCGAACGGTGTCTTATCCGTAAAGGCCAGGGACAAGGCCACCGGAAAAGAGCAGTCGGTTAGAATTGAGGCCTCAACTTCTCTCTCCAAGGAGGAAATTGAGAAGATGAAGAAGGATGCCGAACTTCATGCGGAGGAGGATCGCAAGAAGCGGGAACTGATTGAGGGTAAAAACATAGCGGATACGCTTATTTATACTGCTGAGAAGGCATTGAGAGATGCGGGAGATAAGGTCAGCGCTGAACTAAAAAACGAAATCGAGGCAAAAATCAGCGCTTTGAAAAGCGTGAAAGACAACAGCGATGGCGAGGCGATTAAGCGTGCGAGCCAGGATCTTTCAACTTCACTGCAAAAGATTGGCGAGGTACTATATAAACAGGCGGGTGCGGGCGGCGAAGGAGAGAAAAAAGAGGGAGACGTCAAAGAGGCAGAATTTGAAGAGAAGAAAAAAGACGAAGATAAAAAGGAGTAGAGCGGAACATCAAAAGAATCCTAGTCAGAATCCTAGGATTCTGACTAGGATTCTTTTATCATAGGTGTATGGCCCGAAGAAAACTCTATAAACATCACGTTCGAAATATCCAGCGCTCCAAAGGAACGTACTATATTACGATACCAACCTCGATCATCCGTAATCTCGGCTGGCAAGAACGCCAAAAGGTCGTGGTAAAGTCGCTCGGCAAAAACCGTGTGGCAATTTCGGATTGGAAGAAATAGAAAAAAATGTTGAGGGATATCACCCATACCTTGAACTTTAATCTCAAAGAACTTATTCTCGCGTTTCTTGCTGTTTCCACCAGCGCCGTTGCATTTTGGTTGTGGCAGGACGTGGCGCCTCAAATCGTTGCCGGGGAATTCGGGACGGCGACTGTATATCTTGCTTCGATCGCAACTCTCGTTCTTGCGGCTTTATTTTTTTCACTTGGCGCTCTTTTTATAAAAGGAAAGTACGTTCTTTATCCGGCCGTTGTCGCGAGCATGGCTTTAGCATATTTTTTTATGCCGCCATCGGGCGCAGCGTTAGGAGCGCTGGCCTTGGGCATTCTGCTTGCGGCATTTGCCGCGTTTCGCATACACGAAGAGTATGAGTTATCGCTCGGATTCAGCATAACCAAATTTCTGAAATCCGGCCTTCCGATATATTTTACTGCCTTCTCAATTATTGTTTCGGTTTTTTTCTTGGGCGCTATCCCCGAAGATAAAGCCATCGTAGCTATTTTTCCGAAATCCGCGTTTACGGCAGCACTCGAAGTTTTTGGAAAATCGCTTACGTCTCTGGGCGGGCTTCAGGGTCTTGATCTTAACGCAACCGTGGATGAAGCTATCAGGCAGCTTCTCGTGGAGCAGTTCGAGGCGCAAAAAATACCTCTTGGTTCAATATCCAAAATTGAGTTTGAGAAATTAATTTTGGCGCAGCGCGATGAATTCGCCAAAAACTTTGGCCTTAAACTAAGCGGTAAGGAGCAAATCGCGGATATCTTCTATACTGCTCTTACCCAACGTCTGGAAACCCTGCTCGGGCCATACAAAGTATTTCTTCCCTACGCTGCCGCCGTTACATTTTTCTTTGCGCTGAAAACTCTCACCATACCGCTATATTATTTGGCGCTTCTTACGACGTTTGCGTCGGTGAAACTTATGCTGACTTTAGGAATACTCTCACGCCGCGGGGAACAATTGATGGTGGAACGGATAGCGCTTGCCACACCCAAACCGGCTAAGTTAAATTAATTCCATTTATTCACCCCGTTACAACTCGGAAACTCCGGCTTTCAGACCGGCGAGGAATGGAAAGTTTTAAAAAAGCCAGATGGAAGCCCCAGATTTTAGGTCGGGTTGTAACGGGGTTCACATATTGCTAAACACGCATTACATACCTTAGTATTAATCTATGACAGGAGATTACTATAAAATTCTTGGTGTTCCGCGAAACGCTACCAAAGAAGACATAAAGAAGGCCTATCGTTCCCTTGCACATAAATACCACCCCGATAAAGGCGGGGATGAAGCCCAATTCAAAGAGGTTAACGAGGCGTATCAGGTATTGGCCGACGACAGAAAACGGTCGCAATATGATCAATTCGGCCGCGTTTTTGAGGGAGCGGGCCCCCAGCAGGGGGGATTTGAATGGCCCGGCGGAATCCGCTTTGATTTTGGCGAGGGCGTGCCGGGCGACGGCCGCGGTTTTGCTGATTTTGATTTTTCAGATATTTTTGAGGATTTCTTAGGTGGAGGAATGGGATCAGCTCCGCGGGGAAGAACGCGTGAGCGCAGGGGAAAGGACGTGCGCCTGCCCCTTGATATTCCTTTTGAGGAATCGGTTTTGGGTGGGAAAGAGGAGGTTCAATTTGAACGCATGGCGCGCTGTGAACATTGCCAAGGATCCGGCGGGGAGCCCGGCACTAAATTGAAAAATTGCCAGACCTGCCAGGGCAAGGGAAATATTCAAAAAACCCAGAGAACGTTTCTCGGATCCTTTACGCAGGTTTCGGCGTGCCCCGAGTGTCTCGGCAGCGGCAGGAGGCCTGAGAATCTATGTACTTTCTGCCGAGGGCAGGGCGCAAGGATTACGGCGGAGAGACTGGAAGTATTTATTCCAAAAGGCGTGCAGGATGGCGAGATCCTAAAAATAACCGGGAAGGGGGAGGCATCATTTAGCGGCGGCGTACCCGGGGATCTTTATATTAAATTGCGCGTTATGCCGCATAAGATTTTTCGTAGGCAAGGAGATGACATAATCATGCTGCTTACGATAAAACTTTCTCAAGCAATCCTGGGGGATAATGTAGAAGTAGATACCTTAGACGGTTCAATAAAGCTTAAAATACCGGAAGGAACGCAACCCGGAGATGTGCTACGGGCGCGAGGCAAGGGCGCTTATACGAGTTCGGGGTACGGACGGGGCAATCTTTTAATTCAGATGAAGGTCGAAATCCCGCGGAAGGGCGCCCGAAAGGTAAAAGAAATCGCCCAAGAATTAAAAGAAGAAGGACTTTAGCATTAAACCATAAAACTTTACAAAACGCGTCGGTGATCACCGACGCGTTTTGTGTTGCAGTTTTTGAATGAGAAAAACCGAATGCCCGCTTATGGGGTACTTTCTACGCTTTTTCTTGGCCGCACGTTTTTCAGATTTCGCTTTTTTCTGCATTACTGCGAAAGCTTATTTCGCGTAACTTATGATGATATTTTTTGGCGAAGCGGTGCGATTCGTCCCGCACGCGTTTCAAGAAATTGGCAGTATTTTCAGGGAGTGAGGAAAGACGGATAGGCCTTCCCGCGCCTTCAGTATATAATTCCTCCTCGCGTTTAGCGAGCGCCGCCACTTTAATCCCTTTAATCGGTCCCGAATTCATACCCGAAATATCTCGAATTTTATGCTGGGCATTCGAGATTATTCGAGATCTTTTTATTCGTGACTGATTAGAGAGCGTACTAAGTATCGCATTGAACTGCGGTTTCCCCCCATCAATTAACATGAGGTCCGGATATTGCCATTCCTCATGTGCCATTCGCCGGGCGACCACTTCTCGTAACATACCCACATCGCTTATGCCCCGGACGGTCTTAATTTTGAATTTACGGTACTCGGATTTTACCGGTTTCCCTTCAATAAATACCACCATTGAGCCGGTCGCCTCGGCCCCCGATATATTTGAAATGTCATAGCCCTCAACTCGAGAAATGGGCTTTTTTATTCCTAGGAGACTCCGGATGTACTTTTCGACCCTGGGCCATAGTAGTCTCGGGGAGGTTGAACCCCCAACGGGAGGTTCAACCTCTAAAAATTTCCGATGCGAAAATATATTTTCAAGTCCATTGAGTTGGTCCCTAATTTTTGCCGCTTTTTCAAAGTCTTCCCTCTTTGCCGCCTCGTTCATCGAGCGTCTCAATTCCGTTCGAATCCGCTTCTTTTTCCCGCAAAGCACGGCAATTATATTTTTTATATTTGTCCCGTATTCTTTTTTTCGCTCTGACAACACACCAACATACTTGAGAATGTTGGTGTGTTGTAGCTCGCCTTGGAGACAACAGTAGCCAGGGCATCGCCCAATCTCCGTATTCAAACACGGCCGCCTGTGCGACGTTTTGCAAGTGCAGTAGGGAAAAATACGGCGCAGAAGCCGCAAGACTGATTTCAGCGCATTTCCGCTCGTAAAAGGACCAGTAAAATTACTGTTCGAGCGAAGTCGAGAATTTACCTTATGGAATTTTTCTCGATTTCGCTTCGCTCCACTCGAAAGATATTGGTTGGGCTGATGGGTTAGAAAAATTCTCGGAAACTGCTCTTGGGTAATCCCCACATAAAAATAATTTTTGTCATCCCGCATCAGGATATTATATTTGGGGCGGTATTTTTTAATGAGTTCCGCCTCTTTTAGAAAGGCCTCTATTTCAGACGCGGTTTCGATCCAATCAAGTTTTGTCGCTTCTTTTAGAAGTTCGCGCGTTTTGCCGCTTATATTTTTCCGGAAATATGAAGCAACCCGCTTTTTAAGATTTACGGCTTTGCCTATATAAAGTTGTGCGGAACCTTTTTGGAATGCATAAACGCCGGGTGTATTCGGCGCCCTCTTCCATTTCTTGACATTAAGCATATCTAGGAGTATAGTGTGGACATCTCAATTCAGCAAGGAGATCCTCTTGCTCATGGCTTTCGATCAATGGATCCTTAACAAGTTCGAATCCTTCAGTTGCTGGTGGCACAAAATATTTGGGCAAGATTGTTTCTGGTTCGCGAAACAAAGCGCCCTATTCTTCTCGCTTAGTTTACTCGTTTATTTTGCCGGGGTTTTACTATACGAGCCTAAACATTTAGACGTATCCACTAGTTTACTTATCGAACTCGTTCCGGGGATTTTATTATACCGGTGGGTAAATCGGCTTGAAAAAACAGTGCAGGATCTACAAATGCGATCGCTTGCAAATCACCTTAAATTCGATTTAGCGCCGGTAAGAATTCTCTGTAGCTTAGTGATTCCGCCATTCATATTAAAGATGTTCTTTCTAATCTCTACGGCTACACCGAATGTTCCGCTCTTTTTTAAGGTTTTAGGCGCGAGTTTCCTATTTTGGTTAGTAATTACGCTTTACTTTGGGTCCTGCGATCTCCCTCCTGCTACAAAATCAAAAGCGCGGAAATGGCTAGAAAGTTTTGCGGCCTCATTAGGGAACGTATTCATGCCTCGCCCCCAGCCCGTACCAATTCGTATCCCGTCTCGCTGACGGGATTTTGCTTCTTGATTTATTCAAAAAAATGCTGTAGGATGTATGGCTATGGCAAAGGAACTCTCGGATTTCATAAGAATTCGCGGCGCACGGGTGCATAACCTGAAAAATATTGACGTTGATATCCCGAAGAATAAACTCGTGGTGATAACCGGCCTTTCCGGCTCTGGAAAATCCTCGTTGGCTTTTGATACTGTTTATGCCGAGGCCGAACGCCGCTATGTAGAATCACTCTCCTCATACGCACGCCAATTTTTGGGCGTAAAGGATAAGCCGGATGTTGAATCCATTGAAGGACTTTCGCCGGCAATTTCCATTGATCAGAAATCTGTTTCCAAAAACCCGCGCTCCACCGTCGGGACTATCACCGAAATTTATGACTATATGCGGATCCTATTTGCGCGTGTCGGCAAACCTCACTGTCCGAGTTGCAATAAGCCTATAGGCCGCCAGACGGTGGACGAAATTTTATCGGCAGTTTCAAAACTTCCCAAGAAACAGGAAATAATTATTCTGGCCCCTCTCGTTCGTGGAAAAAAAGGCGAGCACAAACAAATTCTTGAGGAGGTAAAGCGGGGCGGGTTTTTGCGTGTACGCATTGACAGAGAGTTGAAACTCCTCGACGACGCTCTTGCAGCAACCCTAGACAAAAAAAAGAAACATACAATCGAGGTAGTGGTGGATCGTTTTACGCTTGGTACCGATATTGATCGCGCGCGGATCCGCGATTCTCTGGAAACCGCCCTTAAAATTGGTAAAGGGGCGATGGTGGTAAATGTCCCTAATCAATCGCGAATTCCGTCTCGAATGATCTCAAATGATGCAAAAAAGATCCGCGAGTATTCGGGAGAAAATTCGAGTTCGATTAGCGATTATATTTTCTCCGAACATTTTGCCTGTTCTGCCTGCGGCATAAATCTGCCGGAGATTGAGCCGCGCACGTTCTCTTTCAACAGCCCTTACGGAGCATGCCCTATGTGCACCGGCCTAGGTTCCACTCTCGAAGTTGACCCTGAACTCGTAATTCCAAATAAGCGTCTCACCCTTGCCGAAGGCGCGATCCGCCCTTGGGCTTCTGCCTCGCATCGCCTCGGACGGCAGAGTTGGTATTGGTGGATTCTGGAGGACGTTGCCAAGCGCCATAAATTCTCCTTAAATTCGCCCGTAGGGAAACTTTCTCAACAGGCGATCGACATCATTCTTAACGGGGAGGAGGGAGGAGAAATTAAGGAGACGCGTTCAAGCGGCGTATTTGAAGGTGTAATACCCAACCTTAAACGCAGATGGAAGGAAACCGATTCGGAATTTACCCGGGCCGAGATAGAGAAATATATGATTATAAAAACTTGTCCTTCTTGTAATGGGCGTCGCTTAAGACCAGAAGCACTTGGAGTAAAAATCGGGGAGGAAAATATAGCGTCACTTAGCGAAAAAAATATAGAAACAGCCGGCAATTATTTCAAAGAACTTCTAAAAGGAAAGTCACCGAAATTATCTTCTGGAGATCTTAAAATCGCAACTCCATTGGTAAAAGAAATTCTGAAGCGCCTCGAATTCTTGCGCGATGTGGGACTTGAGTATTTAACCATCGCCCGGGATTCAACGACACTGGCTGGCGGAGAGGCACAACGGATACAACTTGCCACCCAAATCGGCTCGCGCCTGACAGGGATTATTTATGTACTGGACGAACCATCGGTCGGTCTTCATCCACGGGACCATGCGCGGCTGATTGCTACCTTAAAAGACCTACGCGATTTGGGAAATACGGTCATTGTGGTGGAGCATGACGCGGAGACCATGCGTTCGGCCGATTGGATAATTGATCTTGGCCACGGCGCGGGAAAACACGGCGGCGAAGTTATATTTACGGGTAACCCCAAGAAACTCTTTCGAGCAAAAACTCTTACGGGGGAGTACCTTTCCGGGAGGAAAAGAGTGTTAGTCACTAATCAATCTCAAATTTCATCTCAAATTATCTCGAATAGAAACGAAGCGGCGAGCAAAGATTCGGGTAAAAATTCGCGGCTGATTAGCGATAAATATCTTACCATTAAAGGGGCAACGGAGCACAATCTTAAAAATATTGACGTAAAAATTCCGCTGGGCAAGTTTGTGTGCGTTGCCGGGGTTTCGGGTTCGGGCAAATCTACACTGGTAAATGACGTCTTGGCTAAAGCACTCCTCGCGAAACTCCATCGAGCTCATGTATTTCCAGGCGCACATAAAGAGATTGTTGGGATAGAGCATATAAATAAAACTGTCGTGGTGGATCAATCACCGATTGGAAGAACGCCGCGTTCAAATCCGGCAACATATACCGGAGCGTTTGGTTTTATCCGTAGTCTATTCGCGCGAACCTCTGATGCGAGGGCCCTTGGATATACGCCGGGACGCTTCAGTTTTAACGTAAAGGGCGGAAGGTGCGAAACCTGCGAAGGTCAGGGGGTGAAAAAAATAGAAATGTACTTTCTCCCCGATGTTTACGTGGAATGTGAAGAGTGCCGCGGGACGCGCTATAACCGTGAGGCCTTGGAGATTGAGTATAACGGAAAAAATATTGCCAGCATCCTTGGCATGTCGGTGGAAGAAACACTGCAGTTTTTCAACGCCGTGCCGCAAATCAAATCCAAATTGCAGACACTTCAAGATGTGGGCCTTGGCTATATAAAGCTGGGGCAGCCGGCACCAACTCTTTCGGGGGGCGAAGCGCAGAGAGTGAAACTCGCAACCGAACTTTCGAGGCGCGACACGGGAACCACGCTCTATATTCTTGACGAACCAACGACCGGACTTCATTTTGACGACATCCGGAAACTTCTTCAGGTCCTTCACGCTCTCGTGGAGAAAGGGAACACCGTGCTTGTTATTGAACATAATTTAGATGTTTTAAAAAATGCGGATTGGATAGTTGATCTTGGGCCGGAAGGGGGGGAGAAAGGAGGTTATGTTGTCGCGGAGGGGAAACCATCGGATATCATTACCAATAAGGCTAGCTACACAGGGCAGTGGCTTAAGAAAGTTGCTTAGAGACATAGAATGTGCTACAGCTTTTTATAGCACGTTGAGTTTGGAGGTTTCTCCGTGGTTTCAGCCAACTTTCTGAAAGATTTTGAAAAACTTCCAAACCTAATAACTCTCTGCCGCATCACTTGGTCTCCACTTCTATGGTATTTACTTTCTGAAAAGAGGTTTGTCCCAGCATTTATACTTTTCCTCGCTCTAGGGTTAACTGATTGGCTGGATGGTCGGGTCGCGCGAAGAACTGATGAGGTAACTGCACTCGGTTCAGTACTGGACCCTCTAGCCGATAAATTTTTTTTTCTTCCAACCTCATGGTTTCTTCTTCCCGGGACACTTATTCCTCTTTGGACTGTCCTTGTTGGATTTGAAGGCGTACTTTTGTCTTTGGGTGTCTTTGGGCTTTACAAATATGGCCTGGATCCAAAAAGACTTGGCGCAAATATCTTTGGCAAAATTAAAATGCGCTGCGAGATAGCATTTGTTGCAATGCTCCTCTTGGTAGAACTTGGGCTGCCTGTTAGTATGATAAAAATTATGTCCATAGAAATTATCATATGGACACTTTGGTCAGCAATCCTGTTTGCAAGTTTAAGCATAATCGGCCATCTTCTGCACCGCCCCGCCGCATAATAAAGACCCACGGGCGAGCCCATAATCTTCCACCAAAGATTATAAAAAGCCGCAAATATGCGGCATTTTTGTTGTTATATTGAGTCAAGCTAGATCCCCCTAAGACTTAAGTAGGCTCTACTGGCGGCAACGGTTTCCATTTCATTTCTTTATATAAATTCATTATGCCGATGCCGATCGATATCCAGATAACCCCCATGCCAATGATTTCAAGCGGTGAAACCTTATATGAAGCGCCTATGCCGAAGATAGCAAGCCCTACGCAAATAAAGATTCCCTGCCACCTGTCATATACCGTGTTCTGAAAGTTGTCTTCGGCAAACTCGGCTAATTTCTCCCAGCCATATAGACCCCCCGCGTATTTGTAGAATGCACACCATTTGAAATAGAGCGTAAAAAGTTCAACTACGATAAAAGCAAAAATGGGGTAGAGCGATAATCCGTAATCAAGCGCGATCCTCTCCATATAGAGAACATAGGCAAGATCCCGAAAGTGATCACCGAGCGCACCTAAACCGGTAACGTTATCGTTATTTCTTGCCTGCGATCCGTCCCAAGCATCTATTGCTCCTATAACAACGCCTAGGAGAAGATGAAGCCAGAGGCGATCAGCCCCTAACCCGTCATAAAGAATGATCCAGAGAAGAATGAGTCCTGCGCTCCATGCGGTCAGACGATTAGCGGTTACCCCATACTTAAACGTACGCAAACACCAATTTTCTAACCACTCGTCCCGTCGGATAATCTCGCTTTGAGTCCATTCGTCCTGCTTTGCAAGCCATCGCTCCCAGCGCCTCTTGAGTTTGCCCTTCCGTTTCTCACGCCATCGTTCCCAGCGGGTACCCAAATCCGTCACCCCCTTGCTATATAAAGAACCCCTAATTAGTATTCAAACTTAGATTTTCGGCGAGGTCAACCCCGTAACCTCTTGACAAGATTTTGCGGTTTCATATAATGGTTAGCAGTCGAACACCAAGAGTGCTAAAATAGCTTGTTAGGAATTGGCTTTTTAGGAACTCCACCTTAAAAAGCTAAGAAGCTAAAAAAGCTAAGAAGCTTCATGAATATAAAGCCATTAAATGACCGGGTGGTGGTTGAACCCTTGAACGAGACCAAGGAGGGTAAAACCAAGACCGGAATTTATCTGCCCGAGACCGCCGATAAAGAGCGTCCGGAGCAGGGCAAAATAATTGCCGTAGGCCCCGGCAAACTTTCCGATGAAGGGAAAAGAATCCCCATGAGCGTTAAAGTAGGGGACATTGTTCTCTTCACCAAATACGGGCCGAATGAGATAAAAGTCGACGATAAAGAATACTTAATTGCAAGGGAGGAAGATATACTCGCCGTTTTAGAATAAAACGGCGAGAAATTCTAAGTTCTAAATCCTAAATCCTAAACCGACCGTAGGTCGTCCTGAACGAAGTGAGGGAACTCGGGGTTCCTTCGTCGCTTCGCTCCTCAGGACGACGTTCTAAAGGACGTCCGTTTAGAATTTAGAGCTTAGGATTTAGAATTTTATCAAAACATGTCTAAACAAATTTTATTCGATGAAAAAGCTCGCCAAGCCATCAAAAGAGGCATTGATCAGCTGGCCAATACCGTAAAAATCACCCTCGGCCCTAAGGGGCGAAATGTCGTTTTGGGCAAATCATTCGGCGGGCCGCAAATCACCAATGACGGAGTAACAATTGCCAAGGAGATAGATCTTGAAGATAAATTCGAAAATATGGGCGCCGAGCTAATAAAAGAGGTTGCCTCTAAAACCAATGACGCTGTGGGAGATGGTACGACCACTTCGGTTATTCTTGCGCAGGCGATTATTAATGAAGGATTAAAGTACGTTACGGCTGGAGTGAACGTAGTCGGCCTGCGCCACGCGCTTGAGGCAGAAACTGCAAAAGTGGTCAAGGAATTGAAAGAATCGGCCAAAGCCGTAAAAGCTAAAGAGGAAATTGTTCAGGTGGCGACCATTTCGGCCGAATCGGAAGAATTGGGAAAAATTATTGCCGAAGCAATCGAAAAGGTTGGCAAAGACGGGGCAGTAACGGTTGAGGAATCACAAGGCACTGGAATTGAGAAGGAAGTGGTGGAGGGCATGCAGTTTGACAGGGGATACGTTTCACCCTATATGGTTACCAATGCGGAACGAATGGAGGCGGTTATTGAGGACCCTCACATTCTTATTACCGACAAGAAAATTTCTTCCATCCAAGATATGGTTCCGCTTCTTGAAAATCTTCTCAAAACCGGCAAGAAAGAGCTTGTCATTATGGCGGAAGACGTAGAAGGGGACGCTCTTGCCACTCTCGTGGTAAATCGCCTGCGGGGTGGATTTAATGCTCTGGCCGTCAAAGCCCCCGGGTTTGGCGACAGACGCAAAGAAATGCTTGAAGATATTGCTGTACTTACCGGCGGCAAAGTGATTTCGGAGGAACTGGGGCTTAAACTTGAAAAAGTTGATTTGAGTATGCTTGGGAAGGCCCACCGCGTAGTGGCAGACAAGGACAATACCACGATAGTCGGCGGAAAGGGGGAAAAATCCGAGATTGAAAAACGCATTAAGCAAATCCGCGCGCAGATCGAAAAAACCACTTCCGAATACGATCGTGAAAAACTGCAGGAGCGTCTGGCAAAGCTTGCCGGAGGCGTTGCCATAATCAAAGTGGGGGCGGCAACCGAGACCGAGATGAAGTATATTAAATTAAAAATCGAGGACGCGGTTGCGGCTACGAAAGCCGCGCTTGCCGAAGGCATAGTTCCCGGTGGAGGCATTGCCTTGCTTAAATTGTCTCTTCAGCTCTTGGCAGAATCCGGTCACGGCGACTCAAAAACCCCGGTGGGCCTGGAGGATGTGGCCGCCAGGAAAATCCTTGCTAATGCCTTGGCGGAACCCTTCATGCAAATTACCATAAATGCGGGGAAGCGCCCCGGAGAGTTATCCGAGCGCCTCGCGCAAAAATATGCCTCTCAACCCGAGTCTCATGCGGGCTACGACGCGCTGCATGACAAATTGTCGGAAAATATGGTGAGTGATGGCATAATTGATCCGGTAAAAGTGACGCGCTTGGCTCTTGAGAATGCGGTTTCGGTAGCCGCTATGTTTCTTACTACGGAGGCCGCGGTTGTCGATTTGCCTAAAAAGGAGGAAAGAATGCCTTCAATGCCGCCCGGAGACTATTAGTCAATACGGAGAATGAACCTCCGACCTGCTTGCAGGTCGGTATAAAAGGAAGCTTCTCGACTAGCTTCGCTCGCTCGAAGAATATTGTTCGAGCCTGTCGAGAACATACCTTGCTGATGTCAAAATCCCGCCTCTCCGGCGGGATTTTGCGTTAAAGAGATAGCACTATATAATGGAAACAATGCCTACGGAGCTTATATATTTTAAAACCACCGCCGAGCAAATTCTTTCACATCCCACTTGGGATATAATTTCTGTTTTTGCCCTGATCGCCGGAGGATTTTTTTATGGCATAAGTGCCGGAAAAGTCAGGATTGCGGCATCAATAATGTATACCTATGTCGCCTTCGCGCTTTTTTCTTCTCTTCCGGTTGACCGATGGACGCAGTCGCTCAATTTTGCCGAGGCCTTTCTTATAAAAATTGCGGGTTTTATCGCCTTGCTTCTCTTTTTTGCCTTCATGCTTGGCGGACGGCGCAAAAGAAGCATTGCTTTCTCAACTTCGTGGTGGCAGGTTTTTTTGTTGAGCTTTCTGCAAGTGGGGCTTCTAATTCATATCCTCGTTGGCTTTCTGCCCCCGGACAAATTAAAAATGCTTGCTCCGCTTACAAAAAATCTTTTTGCCAATCCAAATCTTCATATCTGGTGGTTTATCCTGCCGCTGGCCGCACTCATAATTCTCCGGCGTATCGGAGGACGCGAGGATTAAGACGGCCTGAACGAGAGGTAGTAACTCTCCGCTGTTGACGTACAGATCGACTGAAGATCCTCCGGAAGTGCGGAGCAAAATTCGCGCGCCTGTTTATCCGAGTGGAAGTAGGATATGAAATCCTTTACCGCCCCTATCACGCAGTTTGATTGCTGACGGTTGTCTTTGCCAAGAAGACAATATGCCTTGGTTCGTTCTACATCGCTTACGGTTGAGCCAGACGCATCGCGACCTAAACTCTGATAGCAGATATTGATATAGGGTTCCTCCGCTGCGGCACATAGCGCATAAACTCTCACAAAATCGTAACCGGTCAGGGCCAACATCCGCGAGGTCTGCATAATATAGCAAACGCCTTTATATTTTTCATCTACGGCGTCGCAGGGGTAGTGGGGGTCGTTATCTTTCAAGTATTTTGAACGGTGGTCTATGCCATTGGCTATTATATTTTCCATGAACGCTCCGCTCCAGCATGAGGATTGCTCCCAAGACCCGCTAAGATTATCGCACATAGCGAGCGTATCCATAAGCTCGTCATTCAAAATCGCCATGATGCCATGTCCCAAGCCGTGTACACAATTATAATAATCAAACGAGAATCGCTCTTTGCCGGGAATTCCTGCACATATTATATCAAGAGACTGCGCAAGTTTTTCTCTCCCGAGGTGTAGTGCTACCCCTTCCATAACTCCATGGTAATATCCTGACCAGCAAAAAGGATCGCCTTCTTGAAACGCCTCAGCTACGGTTTTATATTTATCCGCCGAGGCGCGGCCAATAATATGCATGAGCTGATGGCACTGGGACTTCACGAACGAATCAGCGTACCTGCCTTTAATATCAATAATTGCGGGCTTGGCTCCATCTTTGGCAATAAGTTCACCGTAATATTCGCGGTAGCATTTAAATTGATCCGGCGTGGATCCGAAACAGCGTAAAACATCCGAAGTTGACGTCGCCTTCGCCGTAATCTCCGGCGTTATGACCTTTTCCGGAATTTTAGCTTTCTCAACGGTATCATTTGGTTTTTTTGTAACATCCGGCAACGGCGGCTCGGTGATTCTTGGTTGAGACGGAGGCGAAGCGATGCCCGCCGTTTCGTCTACGTCAACACCGGTCTCGTCCCACCACAACAAAGAGGAGCCGCCCAGTAAAAATATAATGATCCCGATGCTAAGTAAAAATTTGATCATTTGATGGAATTATAAAACGGCGTGGGTTGCTCCCTCTACTGTTCTTGCTAGATACTACGGTTGATTTTTTGCTTCCTCGTTCTTCTGTTTCGCCTTTCTCAAAATAGAAACTAATATATCGGCATATTCTTTTATCCGTGTGTGTTCTTGATTGTCTACATTACGCATCACATCATCGAGAAAATCGTATCTAATTTTCGTAAAGTTTTCTATATAAATTTCCTTGTTGTCAGTAGTGACAATTTTATATTGGCTCCCATTCTCGATTATTTCTTTTACACCTAACTCTTCCAAATTGGTGGCGAGAGTTTTTCCTATTTTTGTTATATCGTGACCTAATTTTCCTAACTCATTATTTATAGATTTTTTGTCAGAAAAACTTTTTATCATTACTACTCTTGATTTTAAAACAAGTTCAAAATTGTAAGACAACAAAATGTAGAATGATCTTAAATAAGCCATGTCTGTTGCTTCGTTCATTATGCTCGATAAAGAATTTTCTATAAAAGAAAGCCCGGTAGAAGCTACGCTCGTAAGAGCGTAGGCGTATTTATGTTTTTCTTGATTATTCATTTTTTGGGTTAGTAAGGGTAGTCCTTACCAAATGTTGATTCTTACATTATCCCCTTAAATTGTTCCTTTGTTTGCCCTATAGATTCACTAGCATTTTTCCCATCAGGCGAATACAGCGACTGCCAATCATATTCTTTAATATCATTTTCTTTTTTCCATGATAGATATTCTTCATAAGAAACTGGGTGGAGTGGAGACTTGCCACTTAAACTGATCAGGGGAGTTTCTGGCTCAATTTTCTTCATATACAATACCGCATCTTCTTTTTTATAAAAACTATCTACTCGATATAAAGGATAACGATTACAATTTCTATATGTTGCTACGCACCAAATGTGATCGGTTGGTGCCTGTTCGTGATAAATTCTCGTCCAAACAGCCCCATCGCTATCAGGTTCAATTTCAACAGTGCCTTTGCACAAATATAAAACATACAGTCTATCATCAAAGTATTCCTGTCCTTGAAATGAAATTGATTTTGTTTGGTTCATAAAATATAATCTTACTTATTCAAAAAACTTACCCAACCAACCTCCAATAATGCTTTGTGCAAACGCAACAACCTGCACAATAACAAAAATCAAAAATGGGTTTATATCAACAAACCAACTTATGACCCATGAAAGAAATAGAGTCAAAAGTACAGAGATAATATACCCCTTCGTTTTTGAGATTTTTTGGTCAGCTTCTTTTTTTACAGAGGCGGGCTTTTTGTTTAGAAATGTCTCAATATTTTCCAGTATGTCGACACTTGACCTAAATTCACCTTCAGAAACGCCTACATATTCACTTGATTTCTCATCAAAAAATTGTTCTTGGAGTTTGTGCTGATGCTCAATAGCTTTTTTGACTTCCTCTTCCGACAACTCATCCTGTTTTGATTTTGAAAGCCAGATTGTTCGCCCTGAATCTACCCATTCATCCGTTACCTGCAAACCCATTTTGTCTGACTCAAGTGCTTTTTCTACCTTGAGAGTTGCGTTCTTTATTTTTTCTGACAATTGTCGCAAGTTTCGGCGATAATCGTCTGGCGTAACTATTTCAGGATGTTTAGAAAGTATGTACATTGAGACAGGATTGCCCACCCAATCCTCGTGCCATTCAACTTCTTTTTTAAGACCATCAATAAACTCTTTAGTCATTGAGGACATAGCCATTTCCTTTCTATCAGCAAGAATATCTGACTCTAAAACAACTCCGTCTTTCACACAGTATCTTTCTGGGGGTTCATCTACTCGTTCGGTTAATCTAGTCTCTACTTTCAAAGGGTCAGTTTTGATACGATACTCAAATTTTTCGGTACGATAATAGACATCGTCCTTCAAGTTCATTCTTGATTGATAGGTTTTTGAATCAGAGTATATGTCAATTGTAAAATCGGCGTACTTGTCGTCAAATGAGAGTGTATTGTCGCCGTCTTCTTCAAAGATTTCTATTTTCATATTGTAAAAATTATTTTAATAAATCCTCCATAGGAACGCCTAACGACTTGACGATTTTTTGGATTGTCTGAACGCTTGGCTTGGTAACAACCCCCCTCAATCTTAGCTCGATGGACCTACGGGGAATCTCCCGATGTGGTTCAAATCTTTGATTTGATTTACCACATCGAGGACTCTCGATTTTGTAGCTGCGGTAATACCGCAGACAAAATCGGAGGAACTCCCATCTACCGGACTTGCCCTCCCACCTTTACCAATGGACTCACGGGGAATCGAACCCCGATCTCCCGGATGCAAACCGGGTGCTCTACCACTAAGCTATGAGCCCTAACATAAAAGGTGGGAGGGTGAACAAACCGGATGTGCCGATTTTCTTTGAAAATCGAGCATCCTCGATTCAATCAAAATTGAATCGGGACACTGCCACTAAGTCCCGATTTGACCAAGTCTTCATTTGGTCAAATCGTGGATTCTCGACTTCCTATATAACTTTAATGAAGGTCGGAACTATAGGCCCGAATTTCCTGCTATTGCATTATATCAGAAAATATCGTAAAATATCAAATAACCTGCTTAAGGAAAAAACGGGATGGAAATCCAGACGCAGGGTCTTGCTATATGCTGTGTTCCTGACGGAAACAGGCGATACGAGATGCAAGAGGGTTTAGAGCGCTACCAGGGCCACCGGAAGGGGTATGACGCCTTGAAATGCATCCTACGCGATGTCTGGGACCATGACGTAGACAATTTTATCTTCTGGGCTCTTTCAAAAGATAATGGCAAAAATAGGGAACCTGAAGAGGTGGGGAACCTCTTCCGGCTTCTTGACCAAGGCATTGAAGAACTTCGGGAAGACGCCGAATTTAAGAAGCGCGACATTCGTTTCCGCGTAGTAGGGGATTATTGGAATAGAAATCTAGTTCCTGCGCGTCTTGCCCTCAAAGTAGATACTCTTCAAGAAGAAACAAAGTCAAGATGCGGCCAAACCTTTACGCTTCTTCTCGCATATAACGGCGACGAAGAGTTTCTTGGGGCGATTGACCGCATGCGCGGTATTCCGAGAAGCATCCCAACAACTGCCAACTTGATTGACCAGTGCATGCCAAGCGGATTTCTCGGATGCGTGGATATGTATGTTCGCACCGGCGGGGAAATGCATCTTTCAAATGGAGAGCTCATGTGGCAATTGAGAAAGGCGCATTTCTTCTCCACCGAAACGCTCTGGCCGGATTTTACGATGAACGAACTTGCTTCCATGATCAAAGAATTCAAGTCCCGCGAACGACGTTCCGGGGCATAAAGCATAAGTCCTGCGAAGACCGCAGGACTTTTAAAATCAGCTCTGTAGGAGCTACTTGACGAGTAATTTTCGTCAGAACATAATTCGTTTAGATCCGTGTTGGAGGATAGATAATGGCAAAGCAGGCGTGGCGACTGATTTTCGTAGAAGGACTTATCGGAAACTTTTTGACCGGAGAAGATTGCCTAGATTTTCGTATCTATAGGGAAGGTTCAAATGACTTTAAGAAAGGACAGCTAATCGAGGGGCACTTCCTGGACGGTCTCTCGCTTCTCCTTGAGGTAACTGAAGATACGGTAGTAAAGAGGTTTAGCAGCATTACCGCCGCGGAACGCTCCAAGTGGGCTCGTTTCAATGACCCAAACATGTCTCACACGGAGATGACGAGAATCATGCGCGAATACTACGCTGGGCTCACCAATGACAGCCTGACGGCTATAAACGCCTTAAGACTCCCAAAGATCAACGGACGATCAATCGCCGGACTCCTACCAGAGGATTTGCAACAGCAAATTCAACAAAAAACAGAACCGCAGGGTATGTAATACTCGCGGTTTTTTTATTACACTTTTTAAATCCGCCCGGGAGGATTTGAACCTCCGACACACTGCTTAAAAGGCAGGTGCTCTACCAGGCTGAGCTACGGGCGGATAAATACTCAACCTAAATTACCATAAAATTGGATAAGACGCAATTCTTGACGCAGTTTATTTCATGACGTACTAATAAAAGACGTACTAGCTCTTTGAGTAGGAGGAGACGCATGGAAAGCGGACTCATTTATAATGAAGCCCTGCTTCGCGCAAAAGCTCTTGGAATTTTGAGACGGCTGGATGAACCAAGACGGAAGAGCGAGCGTCCGGTAAAACCGGCGCTGGGCGAACTCTTCGGCATGGCAAAGGCCGGAAAGGATAGACAGCTTGTGCGGCTTGATCGCTGGTTCAGGCAAAGCAAGTTCCGGGTGCTTGTCCATCAGGAAAGCGCTGAAGCGGACGACATCCGCAAACGCCCCAAGGATCACACTCTAAGCTCCCAGATGCAGCACTTTGTATATTCATTTGACCGTCTGCTCAAAGGTGCGGTGAACCGCGACTACCACATGATGCTCGCAAACCGCGGAATTCTTGATACGCTCGTATGGCTTGAGAAAGACCGGCGCGACGGGGCAATCAGCGGCCATCTCTTCAAGGTGCTCAAAGCCTTCATTATGCAGACCGACTGGCTGAAAGAGTTTGATTTTATCGAATGCCTCACGGTAACGCCGGAGGTGGCGCTCGACCGCGAGTTCGGCCCGGCATGGCGCGAGGGAAAGGTGATCTTCGGGTCAAAGATGAACCCGACATTTCTTGCAAGCTATCGTGATTGCGTAATGCATATCTGCGAAACGCTCACGCGAGAAATTCCCCACCTCTCGCTTAACATCATTGATACCTCGAGCGAACCCGAGGAAGAGACCGAACACAAACTTGTGGCTCACATGATCGAAAGCTTGGAGCGGCGGCTTGCGCTCTCCGAAGATGAAGTACTCCCGTGGAGTATCGACCTCATGAAAGAAAGGGCTTGCGTTACCGGCCCGGAGATCAAGCTTCGCGGCGCGCGGACACACGAAGAGCTTCGGAAATGCGGCTGGAGATTCGAGGGGGCGGTTTCGGAGCATGATACCTACCTTACCCCCAAAAACAGGCGGTTCCTTGAAGACAACGAATGTTTCGTTATGAGCTCTTGCGGGGAAAAACAGCACTACTTTATCTACAAGAAGGAATCCTTTAGTACGCGCTTCCGCCCAAAGATTCCAATCCCCATCTCAAGGGAATGCATGAGCGAGCTTCTCTCCGAATTCACGCCAGTGTACATAATTGAGAAATCGCGCGAGCTATTCAGCCGCGACGGCTTCATCATGCACCGGGATTCCGTTAATAAGCTCGGAGAATTCACCGAGATCAAGGGGTACACGCGTACCACGGAGGACGAACTCATGACCGTGATTACGGAGCTTGGCTTCACGGATGACGCCATCGTACCTGAAAGCTATATTCGCCTCGCCATGAACGCACAGCTTTTTATCGCATAGCCCGCCTCTACCGGCGCGGCTTTTTATTGGAATTATTTGACACCCTCACAAATTTTTGGGATGATAGCGGAAGTTTTGATCCTTAATTAAGCTACGAGGCATAGGATGAACTTAGTACGAAGCCCGGTTTTCAACCGGTTGGCGTATGTTGCCGCGTGGCCCATGGTACATCGCTTTTTCGCCGGACTCCAACTCAGGCATGCCCTGACCAAAACTGCATGGCTTAATTCTATGGGATTTGGAGCCATCATTGACTACATCGGCGAGGATATTTCGGACAAAACCGAAATAATAAAAACCGGGGTAGCGTATCAGCATCTGATTGACGGGGTTCATGGACAAAAACTCCTGGCCGACGTCTCGATGAAGCCGAGCCAGTACGGAATTCACGAACCGCGCACGGTTTGGCGTCATGGCGTCTGGCAAAAAGATTTTCCAGAAATTTCACAAGTTTTGGAGAGAGCGCATCTCTCTGGAGTCCGGCCGTGGCTGGATGCGGAATTATTGAAGAGCAGAAGAGATACTTGGCTTCTTGCGAAAGAGGTGCACCGCCACAACGATTTTGTCGGCGTAGCGCTCCAAGCATACGGAACCGGAGAATTCGACAGCATTGAATTTTTCGATAACGTATTACCTCACTATGTCGAGTATCTCCCGAAAGGTAAGATCCTCGGGCTTCGACTCTGCAAGGGAGCATACACGTCTTCCGAGCAATCCATTCTCCGGGATTCGAATGAGATCCGTGAACGATTCTCCGCACTTTGCGAACGCGCCTTGGAACTTACGGCCTGGTCCCAAAAAAGAGGAAAGGGGATACTTTACCCCGAATTTGCAACGCAGGATCTTTGGGCCATTGACGAGCTGAAGCGCGAAACTAGAAGGAGAAATATCCATCCAAGCTGGTTCAGGTTTGCCATGCTCCTTGGAAGACAAAGAAACAGCGCTTCGCATCTTGTCGCTGAAGGATTCACGCTTTTCGTATATGTTCCCGTCGGAATTATTTGGATTCCATACTTTGGCCGGCGCATAAAAGAAAAGCCGGAATATGCCCTTGCTCCTTTTTCTCTGGAAGGCAAGTATCACCGTTGCGAATCCTGGCCTGAATCCTGCAGGGCCCGTTCAATTTTAAGCCGATTCCGATAGGAGTCGGCAATTACTTTTACTAGATAAAGGCGTTACAGTTAATATATGGCGCATCGCAAGAGAAAAATAAAAATTCTGGTTTTAATGGGCGGGCCCTCATCTGAACACGGGGTATCTTTGGATACAGGAGAGGAGATTATGAAAAATCTGGATAAAAATAAGTACGAATTGTTTCCCGTCATCATCAGTAAAAGCGGGGGATGGCTTCTTCCGGAAAATTCGGCAACATTGCTTAAGAAACCAGATGTAGCCACAAAAGCCGCGATGCTCCGCGAAAAAACGGCGCTCCACAAGTTTCGCCGCGAAAAGCCAGACGTGGCCTTTATCGCCATGCATGGAAAATACGGAGAAGATGGCACTATTCAAGGACTTCTAGAAGGCATAGGCATTCCCTATACGGGATCAGGGGTTCTCGCAAGCGCCTTAGGAATGGATAAGCCCCGATCCTGCGCGATTTTTAACGAGGCGGGACTCCTGGTTCCTGAATATGAAGTAATCACCAAGGACGACCTAAGAAATTCTCATCTGCTCACAAAGATTATTAAAACCCTTTCCTGGCCGATAGTGGTTAAACCCGCGAACCAAGGATCAAGCGTGGGGGTGAACATCGCGCGTAATAAAAAAGAGCTTCGGTCGGGAATAAGAGAAGCGTTTCGTCACTCTCCGCGAGTTATACTGCAGAAATTTATCAAGGGCAGAGAAATAACGTGCGCTGTTTTGGAAGATGAAAAAGGAAAACTTGTCACGCTCCCGCCAATTGAAATTTTGCCCAAAGCAGGACGTTTTTACGACTATCGCTCCAAATACGAAACAGGCGGTTCGGAACACGTAATTCCGCCGCCGGGTGTTTCGGATAAAACTCTCCAAGAAATCAAGAGCGCGGCAAGCACGGCCCATGCGGCTCTTGGCTGTTCCGACATGTCGCGTTCCGACTTTATCCTCGGAAACGACAAAAAGCTTTATATCCTCGAAATAAACACCATTCCCGGCATGACTTCGACAAGCTTATTGCCGGATGCGGCACGTGTAACAGGAATTGGCTTTTCACAATTACTTGATATAATTATAAACAGCGCTCTTAGAAAATCGGGGAGAAGATACGATGGCGCTAAGGGCTAAAATCTTGGGCAGCGGAGCATTTCTTCCTCCATTCCCGATTACCAATCAGGTTATTGGCGAGTTCTTTCCAAAACCGCAGTCGGAAGAGTGGACTCCTTCTTGGGTTGAAAGAAAACTAGGCATAAAGGAACGACGTAATTCCTTTGATTTCAACCTTGGTATGATGCGCTCTGGCTACTATGATCTTGATAATGCTTTTGCGGCAGCAGTGTTTGCGTTAGAAGACGCTAATATTGAAGCCAAAGAAATTGATCGGGTACTCTATGCAACTTCCACGCCGGAATACCTTATGCCGGATCCTGCTACCATGCTCCATCTGCGTCTGGGGCTAAACGAAGATACACCAGCACTTGGTGCAACTGCAGTAGGTTGCGGTGGATTTATTTATATTCTTGATATTGCCGATTCTGAAATTAGAGCTGGTAAGTATAGGACTATCCTCCTGGTAGGAAGTGTATCCGTGGGACCCTACATACAGGCGGTTAATTCACTTGAAGATCCACAGGAGCGGATGGTACTTCTTGGTAAAAATCTTATCAATGCGTATATTTTTGGGGAGGGCGCTGGATCACTGATCTTACGTGCCGAGGAAGGAGAAGACGGGATACTCTTCACTTATGCGGGCGCTCATGGTAAGGACAACCCGGTAATATTCGAGGGAGGAGGTTCACAAAATCCAGCCACCCATGATACGGTACACAGGGGCCTCCACCGGTTTAACATGAATGTGGGTACGGTTAAAAATGTAGGTCCGTCACATTTTCATCATACGATTCGGTCCATTCTAAATCGTTCTGGCATGACCCTGAAAGAGATCGATCATTTTGTTTTTCATCAGGTGAACTACCGTCTTCTGAAAAGAATTGCACACGGTCTGGGAATTCCCTGGGAAAAAGTGATTGTCCACGTAGATCACTATGGCAATCTTGATACGGCAACGCTACCTGTTGCGTTTCATGAGGGCAAGGAGAGTGGACGAATTAAAAAAGGTGACCTGGTCCTTTTTGCAGCAATTGGGGCGGGATGGCAATATGGCTCGGCCATAGTCCGCGTCTAGACCAGCCAAAAGCTGGATAGCACCTCACGGGTGTGATATTATACCTGTGAGGTTTTTTTAATTCATATACTAGAACTCTGATTCTATGGATACAATTTCAATCCTGCTTGTCATGGCCGGAGTAGTAAACGTACTCCTTGCTATCATTATTTTTGCTCACGGACCAAGAAAAAGCGCGGATATAAGTTACGCCATTACCGTCCTGGGAATTATACTTTGGGTAGTAGCAATTATTTCTCTTCGTTTCACCACCGAGTCCTCGGTTGCATTCTACAGTCTTGCCGCTTCCTTTATTGCGGGGGTTATTATCATGGCAAGTTTCTGGCACTTTGCAATTTATTTCGGATCGCCGTTGTCTGTCGTCCCAAAACGTCTTCGCAACATAATCTTGATTGGCGGTTTTCTCAATATTTGTCTTGCTCTCTTTCTTCCGGGCTTCATCGTAGGAATCTCTAACCTTGCATCACCTAATAAAATTATAGCTCTGGGCCCGTTACATTCCCTTTATATTCTATTTTTTGTCATCACCCTCGGAGACGCTTTTCGGCGACTCATAAAAAATTACTATGAATCCGTCGAGAAAAGCATTAAAACTCAAATTCTTCTGGTCATCCTGGGAACTCTCGCCACCTCGATTATCTCCGGTATTACCAATGTTTTCCTTACGCAATTTTCCACGCATCAATATATTTTTATGGGGCCCATAAGTACGCTTATCATGGTAAGCTTCATAGGATTTGCAATTATCCGCCATAATCTTTTGAATGTAAAAATAATTGCGGTAGAAATTTTTGTTAGTTTGCTTTCCCTTATACTTTTAGTTAGGTTTCTGCTAAGCCGCGATAATGCGGAAATGCTCATCAATGGTTCTATCCTGATAATCTCCACTATGGTTGGCATGCTGCTTATACGGGCAAGTGTAAAAGAAGTACGGGATAAAGAGCATATTAGCAAACTGGCAAAAAAGCTTGAGAAAAGCAACGAAGAACTCCTGCGGCTTGATCAGGCAAAGTCAGAATTCATTTCCGTAGCGTCCCATCAGTTGCGGACTCCCTTAACCGTCATCCGGGGATATTCTTCGGTACTGGCTGAAGGAACACTCGGTAATTTGAGCATAGGGGCAAAAGATGCGATAAGAAAAATTTTTCTTTCAACCAACCAATTGGTAAAACTTGTCACGGACCTTCTTAATCTTTCTCGCATTGAAGCCGGTACCATACGCTACAAATTCATCGAGCATAATATAAGTAGCGTAGTAGAAAGCGTGGCAGAAGAATTTCGGCCCCTGGCTGAGAAAAAAAACCTTACCCTTACGGTTGATAAAGCCGCACCAATAGAACCGTTTTTATTCGATTCCGATAAAGTGCGGGAAGCCATCAATAACCTCACGGATAATGCCATAAAATATTCTCCGAATGGGGGAGAGATCCATATTCGGGTAGAAAAAACCACGAGAGATGGAAAAAATCTTGCGAGGGTAAGCATTCGCGATAGCGGCATCGGTCTAAAAGAGGTTGACCAGGAGCGTCTATTTACTAAATTCTTTCGAACTGAAGAATCGAGAAAAGTAGATCCGGAAGGCATGGGACTCGGTGTATATTTTGCGAGACGAGTTGTGGAGGACCACGGAGGATGGATTGGGGCCGAGTCAGAGGGGGTGGGGAAGGGAAGCACGTTTTTTATAGAATTGCCTATTCGACAAAAGTAATTTCCAATTATCACTTTTCAATTTCCAATCAAGCCCTAATTCTCTAATTTTTAATTGAAAATTTAGAGAACTTATGTTATATTACCTCCCATGCGAACACTGACTAAGGATACGGTAAATAAAATGGGTGAATTAGTTACCCTTATGGGTTGGGTGCAAACGAGACGCGATCATGGAAAGCTTATCTTCATTGATCTTCGTGATCGATGGGGGATAGTGCAAGTAGTTTTTAATCCCAAAAATGCCTCTCTACTTGAGGAGGCAAGTCGCCTGCGTCCGGAATGGGTTGTCTCCGTGGAGGGGACGGTAAAAGAACGACCCGAGAATATGGAAAATCCCGACCTTCCAACCGGAACGATTGAGATAGAGGCAAAAAAACTCACAATTTTAAATGAGTCAAAAACTCCTCCTTTTGCTCTGGACACTGAAGGCTATGAGATAGGGGAGGAGAATCGCTTAAAGTACCGTTATTTGGATCTTCGCCGCGACCGGTTGAAAAAAAATCTGATTTTGCGAGATAAAGTAGTTTCTTTTATACGTCAATACCTTCACGAAAATGACTTTATTGAAGTTGAGACTCCGATTATCACGAAATCCACTCCCGAGGGTGCACGTGATTATGTGGTGCCTTCGCGTCTCTATCCGGGAAAGTTTTACGCCTTGCCGCAATCCCCGCAGCAATACAAGCAGCTTCTTATGGTGGCTGGTATCGAGCGTTATTTTCAGATCCCGCGTTGTTTCCGTGACGAAGATACGAGGGGGGACCGACAGCCGGAGTTTACGCAACTCGACTTGGAGATGAGTTTCACCACCCAAGAAGAGATACTAAATCTCACCGAGGATCTTTACATAAATATTGTAAAAAGGGTCTGTCCCGAAAAACATATCACCTCCATACCGTTCCCGCGCCCATCCTACGGGGAAGTCATGGAAAAATACGGAACCGATAAGCCGGATTTAAGAAAGAATAAAAACGACCCTAATGAGCTCGCTTTTCTTTTCGTAGTTGACTTTCCGGTTTTTGAGTGGAAAAAAGAAGAAAAGAGATGGGACGCGGTGCACCATCCATTTACCGCACCAAAAACCAAAGATCCGGAGGAATTACGGCGGAACCCAGAGGGACAATTAGCCGAGCAATATGACTTTGTTCTAAACGGATATGAGATAGGCGGCGGATCTATAAGAATCCATGATCCCAAGATGCTCGAGACGGTCTTTGAAATCATGGGTAATGTCAAAGAAAATATCAGGAAAAAATTCGGGCATATGTTAGAGGCGTTTGAATATGGCGTTCCTCCGCACGGAGGAATTGCCCCAGGGATCGACCGGTTAATTATGGTGCTCGCGGGTGAACCAAATATTCGCGAAGTCATCGCTTTTCCAAAAACAGGGGATGCCCGGGATCTTATGATGGATGCTCCATCCGAAATTGATGCGAGCCAGCTTAAGGAGCTCGGCCTTGAAATTAAAACCAAAAGGAAATAACGCGAACAAAATCTCGTTTAGAGTAACACTATGGCCTATGTGGTAAAACAGGATAAATTCGAAGGGCCGCTTGAATTGTTGCTTGACCTCATAGACAAGGAGAAACTCTCTATTTCTGAAATATCGCTGGCTAAGGTAACGGATGGCTACATTAAGCATCTCAAAACCTTAGGCAAGATTGATCCGGAGGAACTTGCTGAGTTTTTGGTAATCGCAGCCGAACTTCTCCTTATCAAATCCAAAACTCTCCTTCCTAATCTCAAATTATCGGAGGAGGAAGAGGTCTCTATTGATGAGCTGGAAATGCGTCTTAAGAAACTTCAACAAATCCGCGAGCTCATGAAAGAATTGCGGGAGGTGGAGTCGAAAAAACGTTATATTCTCACCCGCGAGGCGTACTTCGGAATGGAGCCCGTCTTCTATCCTCCGCCAAAATTAAATTCGAGTGTACTTGCCCAGATTTTCCGCTCTTTTCTCGCCTCACTACCCAAAATTGAACGGCTCGCCGAGGAAAAAATTAAAAAGATAATTTCGCTTGAGGAAAAAATTATGCATATCCGCTCTTTCCTGCAAGATACCATCGAACGGGCTTTCTCGGACCTAGTTCTGGGAACCAAAGAAAAGGTGGAAGTTATTGTAAGTTTTCTCGCCATACTCGAACTTGCCAAACAGAGGTTTGTCGAACTAAAACAGGACAAAATCTTTGCTGATATCAGAATTAAGCGTCTTTAACGCACAGGTGGCATACGAATGACTTTAGTAAACTGAAATGGCCCTTAAATCCATACTCGAAACAATTCTTTTCGTCCACGGGGAGGCGCTGGCTTTGGAAAAGCTTGCCAAAATCACCAAAGCAAAAAAAGAAGAGGTGGTCTCCGCCCTTGAAGAACTTGCCGGGGACTATGCCAATCGCGGTTTTACGCTAATCCGCCATGAAGACAAATGGCAGCTCGGTTCAAGTCCGGAAAATTCCCGCTATGTGGAGGATCTCGTAAAAAACGAGTTTACGGAAGAACTTTCCCGAGCGGCTTTGGAGACCTTGAGCATTATCGCTTATAAGGGGCCGCTGACCCGAGCCGAGGTTGAATACATCCGGGGCGTTAATTCATCCTTTACCCTTCGAAATCTTTTAATGCGGGGGCTGGTGGAACGGATAGATAACCCCAAAGACGCCCGGTCGTATCTTTATAGCGTAGGTGCCGAATTTTTGAAGTATCTCGGGGTTACTCGCATTCAAGAACTGCCGCATTTTACCGAATTTGAAAAAGAAAAGATGGAAATATTTGAAACTAAGCCCGGTAGTAACTCTTCGACTGTCGAGCACTCAATACGTTGAGTGCTCGACAAAAGACGAATGTTGTCGACGACTACTACCGGGTAAAGATAAGGAGAACGCCTAATCATGGTTTTTTTGGTGCCTCGCGATCCATTTGAAAAACGCCGGATTATAATCGAAACTCTGGGGCTTCTTATAAGCGTGCCTGTTCTTCTCTCCGCACTCCACGGAGGTTTCAACTACTACTCAAGAGACGAAAACCTGCCTAGAGAATCGCGTCACACAGCCGTCGCAACGGCGGAAGAAACTCCAACGGTGAAAAAAAATATCCCGGAGCCGAATATAGATGCAGAAGCGTATTTGGTCCGTCTCTTCGGAGATATTCGCCCGCTTCTGTCACGGCGTCCGGAAAAACGTCTTGCCCCGGCAAGTTTGACCAAAATTTTGACTGCCGCTGTTGCGCGAGAGGAATTGGAGGCGACCGATAAAATCCGTCTCTCAAATGACTCGAAACTTCGTGCCGAGCCGAAATTGAGCGCGGCACCGGCCGGAGAAATTTTTTTCCGTGATGATGCCATACGCCTTGCTTTGATCAATTCCGCTAACGACGCCGCCCTGGCCTTGGCTGAAGCCGCGGGCGAAAATAAGGGCGGCGGCACGTTTGAAGATCGGATTAAAACCTTTGTCGATCTGATGAATAACCGCGCTCGTGTGCTTGGAATGAGAAATTCCTCCTTCCGGAATCCGACCGGCTTGGACGAAGAGAGTCACCTTAGCACAGTGGAGAACTTGGCAGACCTCGCGGAATACGCGTGGTATAATCACCGCCAAATCTGGGAAATTTCACGAAATATAGAAACAAAAATCTATTCCGTATCCGGACGCGAATATTCTCTGTTCAATACCAATATCCTTCTGAAAGAGTTTCCGGCCATCCTTGGAGGAAAAACCGGCTTCACCGATGAAGCGAAAGGGGCACTGCTTCTTATCTATCCTGTCAGGCCGCGCGGGGCCGCCGCCATCATCATTCTTGGATCGGAGGATAGATTCGAAGACGGAAGAAAACTGATTCAGTGGCTCGAAGAAAGTTTTTAGCTTTACGAAATACGAATTTTTACGGATGTACCTAACGCCGTATACGCATCTGGGCGTTCGGGTACGAACTATTCGTAACCGGAACCGTGTTAATCTATTCGTATGTCGGTTCCGGAGAATTCGTAAATTCGTACTAATTCGTATTTCGTAAAGATATGGAGTCCCAAGTTAACAACATTGTAAGCGTCATCAAAGTATTCGGCCTCTCCGCCGTATCTTTCGTCTTGGCCATTCTTTGGACGCCGCTTCTTACCAAATTTCTCTATACCCATAAGCTCTGGCGGAAAGAAGTGCGTACGCTGTCTCCGGACGGATCTCAAACCCCTTTGTTTGCGGCCCTGCATAAAGATCGCGAGGTTAGCGTGCCGCGTCTGGGCGGGGTGCTCATCTGGGCAACCACCATTGCCTTGGCGCTTATTATCTGGCTTGTGGCCTACGCCACCGATAGTTCATTTTGGGATAAAGCAAATTTTCTTTCAAGAAATCAGACATGGCTTCCGTTATTTATACTTCTCGCCGCTTCCGTTTTAGGATTAGTTGACGATCTCTTGCAAGTGTACGGACGCGGCGGATATGTTGCCGGGGGAATAAACCCCCCCACCTTTTCAAACGAAGTCACACCCAAAATTTCTTTTACTCGCAAGCTCCTAGCCGTTCTTAAGCCATGGAGGCAAGGCATCCAGGAAGGTGGGGGGGTAAAATTCCGCCACCGGCTTTTGGTCGTATTTCTCATTGCCGCTGCCGGCGCCTGGTGGTTTTATTTCAAGCTTGATTGGCGGGCCATTTATATCCCCGGCTTCGGAGATCTTTATCTAGGCCTTTGGTACATACCGCTTTTTATATTCACCATGATCCTGCTTTTTTCTTCCAGCATCGTGGATGGCATTGACGGTTTGGCAGGCGGGGTTTTTGCCTCCGCTTTTGCGGCCTATGCGGGTATAGCATTTTTCAGAGGACAGATTGATGTGGCCGCATTTGCCGCCGTCATTCTCGGAGCCATTCTTGCCTTTCTTTGGTTCAATATCCCTCCGGCCCGCTTCTATATGGGGGAATCGGGCATCCTCGGACTTACCACCTCTCTCACTGTAGTTGCCTTTCTTACCGATTCGGTCGTGGTTCTGCCCATTATTGGCCTTATACTGATGGCTGAAGTTGTGTCTGACATCATCCAATTCGCATCCAAGCGTTTTCGCGGAAAAAAGGTGTTTCTTATAGCGCCCCTCCATCATCATTTTGAGGCCCTGGGATGGCCTCCGTATAAAGTCACGATGAGATTTTGGGTGATTAGCGTAGTGGCCGCAATTATAGGTATGGCCATTGCGTTGATAGGGCGCTAATCGCTCCGACCAGAACAGCTAAATATCCTTCCTCGGCCAGAAACCGAGGTTTCTTTGCAGAAAAACGTCATTAACTGATATAATATAAGATATGGCTTACGACATTATCATCAAAGGCGGGGCGGTGCTCGACGGCACCAAAACCAAGATGCGGACGGTTGATGTTGGCATAAACGGCAAAGAAATCGCTGCCATCGGCTCGCTTGATCCTCCTCAAGCAAAAATAATCGTGGATGCTGCCGGAAAATACGTGACCCCCGGTTTCATTGATATTACCAACCATTCGGATACCCATCTTACGCTATTTAAATATCCGGCACAGGAGTCGCTTCTTATGCAGGGGGTGACAACGATAATCGGAGGAAATTGCGGAGCATCTTTGGCGCCTCTCGGCAGTAGCCATGCGCTTGAGGCGGTGCGCAAATGGGCCAATCCATCAGAGATTAATGTAAATTGGACTCGGGTTGGCGAATTTCTGGATGAGGTTGCAAAACTGCGGCTCGGGATTAACTTTGGAACATTGGTGGGACACGGAACGCTACGGCGCGGAGTCATTGGAGGGGAATCACGATCCCTGAATATAGATGAGAGAGCGCGGGTAAAACTTCTTCTTAGCGAGGGGTTGAAAGAAGGAGCATTTGGATTCTCGCTCGGTCTTGCCTACGGCCACGAGCGGGTTGCCGCCACGGAAGAACTACTTGATTTATGCGCGCCTCTTAAAGAACAGGGGGGACTCTTAAAAATCCATCTCCGCTCCGAGGGGAGAGAACTAATTGCAAGCATCAATGAGGTTATTAGAATTTCGCGCGAGGCCGCAATTCCGGTAGAAATCAGCCACTTGAAAGCCATAGGTAGAAAGACGTGGCCGGCTCTCCCGAAAGCCCTTGAGATGATACAAAACGCCAGTACCTCCGGAGCGGATATTACCTTTGACGTGTCTCCGTATAGCACCACGGGCTCACTTTTGTACCTTCTAGTACCGTCTTGGGCGCGGGAAAACGGTTTCCGGGAACTATTTCAAAAAATCAGGAAACCTGACGAGCGAGAAAGGATAATTGAAGCCATCGAGGCATCCACCCTCCATTATGATAAAATTCTTATTGTCTCGGCAAAAATGAATTCCATAGTCGGCAAAACACTCGCAGAAATTGCCGAACATTCAGGCCTTCGGCCTGCCGAAGCCATCCTTGATACCATCCGCGCGAATGAAGGCCGCGTAAAAATTGTCGGCAAAACCCTTTCAACAAAAAATACAGCCCTCGCCGTAGCATACCCCAACTCGATCGTCGCGTCTGATGGCGCTGGATATTCGCAGGAAGAGCAAAAATCCGGTAATCTCGTGCATCCGCGTTCCTTCGGCGCATTTTCTCATTTTTGGCACCATTTTGTAAACGACTTGAAGGTTCTTTCGGCGGAAGAAGCGATACAAAAAATCGCCTCACGGCCGGCAGAAAGAATCGGCATTAAAGGGCGGGGCGTTCTTAAGAAAGGCAATTTTGCCGACATCGCTGTATTTGATCCGCGGCTCATCCGGGACCGGGCAACATATAAAAACCCCTTTCGCTATCCTTCAGGGATTGAGTGGGTACTGGTTAACGGCAAAGTGGCAGTTGAGAACGGAAGGTACACCGGAATACGTGCTGGCCATGTCATTAAACGCACATGAAACGGCGTACGATAGATTTTCGCGGAAAGCGCATATTAGTGATGGGGCTAGGACTCCATGGCGGAGGAGCGGGCACAGCTAAATTTTTAGCTAACTTGGGGGCCGAAATTACCGTTACCGACCTACGAAACCCGAAATCTCTCCGCCAATCCATACGACAACTTTCACGTTACCGCCGCATTCACTATGTGTTGGGCCGCCATCGCCGCAAAGATTTTTTATCGCAGGACTTAATTATTAAAAACCCAGGCGTTCCGCCAAGCTCTCCCTTTTTAAAATTAGCAAGATCGCATAGAATTCCAATAACGAGCGACGTTGGAATTTTTTTCAATTTATGCCCGGGGAAAATTATCGGAATAACCGGCACCCGAGGAAAATCAACCACTGCCTTCCTCATCTGGAGGTTTCTACGCGCTAAAAAAGGGCGACGGGTGTTTCTCGGCGGAAACATACGCAAATCAGTACTTGAATTTCTTCCGCTGATGAAAGCGGGTGACTGGGCAGTACTTGAATTATCGAGTTTCCAACTGCAAGACCTTGCGCAAGAAAGAAAGAGCCCGCCTATCGCCGTCCTCACGAATATTTTCCGTGATCACCTGAATTGGCATGGTTCACTTGCTGAATATCTGCGTGCGAAGAAAACAGTCTTTTCTTACCAGAAAAAGGGGGATTACTTTTTTGCGAATCCGGGCGATAAAACCGTCCGAGCCATGGCGCAAAGTGCCCGCTCACGCATAATTTGGGCACGCCTGCCAAAAAAATTTATACCGCTGGTGGATGAGAAACTCGGGGCGCACTACCGTGCATCCGTGGCCATCGCCTTGGCGGTTGCCAAACACTTTTCCGTGCCCGAGGCAACCGTGAAAAGAATATTGCGCTCCTTCAGGGGCCTGGAGGGCCGAGAAGAGCAAATAGCGATTATGGATGGGGTTCATTTTATCAATGATACGACCGCAACCATTCCAGAAGCAACAATGGCAGCTCTAAAACGCTTCCGAGAAAAAATTTCAAAAGGGCATAAATTAATTCTTATTTGCGGCGGATCGGACAAAAAACTTAACTTTTCTGATCTGGCTGATACTATCAAAGAAAAGGTAGATATCACAATATTTTTGCCGGGAAACGCAACAGATAAGCTAAAAAAATATCTATCGGGGAAGCGGGATCAGGCGCTTCATACCGCGCCGAGAATGCAGGATGCCGTTCGACTAGCATACGGGCTTGCCGAAAGAGGGGATTATGTATTGCTGTCTCCCGGGGCGGCAAGTTTTGGACTTTTTTTAAATGAGTTTGACCGCGGAGCACAATTCGTTTCGGCAGTTCATAATTTAAGGAGGTCATCTCCAAACTCTTTTTCGTAACGAAACTGTCTAATTTCGAGCGAGGCGAGGACGGACGACGAAGGCGTATATGGGCAATATACGCCAAGGAGGACGGACGAAGCCGCAGCCGAAATTAGGCGGTTGTAGTAGAAAGGGGAGTTTAGAGATGACCTCAAAGGAAAAACATGCCGCATACCGCGGATAAACCTCTTTTTTATATTACTTTGGCGCTACTCGGCGCCGGGTTTTTAATCCTTGCCTCTGCTTCGGTCGCTCTTGCACAAAAAAACTTTGGTTCGATCGGCTACTACGTTCTTCGACAACTTCTTTACGGCGGCCTCATTGGAATTCCGGTGCTTCTTCTTTTTTCCCGCATCCCTTACAGAGTATGGAGAAAATTGGCCGTGCCGCTTATGCTTATTTCCTTCCTGCTCCTGGCCCTTCTTTTCATTCCGGATTTAAGTTTCTCTTACGGGGGAGCGCGGCGCTGGATTAAACTAGGCGGTTTTACCTTTCAGCCGTCGGAAATTCTGAAATTTTCTTTTATTGCGTATCTCGCCAGCTGGCTTACGGCCAGGCGGCAGGATTTAACCAGCATCTCCTACGGCCTACTCCCTTTTGCTACCATGCTCTCGATCGTGGGAATGTTTTTAATCATGCAGCCAGACATTGGAACGCTGGGCGTAGTTGTCGCGAGCGCCGGAATACTTTATTTTCTCGGGGGCGGAAGGATATCGCAAATTATTACCTTGGGAGTATTTGGCTTAAGCGCCCTATATTTTCTTATCCAGATGGCTCCGTACCGTATCGCTAGGGTTTTGGTATTTTTAAACCCCTCGCTTGACCCCCAAGGCATCGGATATCATATTACGCAGGCCTCCATCGCCATCGGTTCCGGCGGATTTTGGGGTATGGGGTTTGGCCGAGGGATACAAAAATATAGTTACTTGCCCGAGCCCCTCGGCGATTCTATTTTTGCTATTTTTACGGAGGAGCTCGGATTTATCGGATCGGTCGCTTTAATTTGTCTTTTTGCCTTACTTCTTTGGCGCGGAATTCTTATTGCCAAACGCGCCCCCGATACCTTCGGCAAACTTTTGGCAGCCGGTCTTTCGGTGGAAATCACGGTTCAGGCATTCATAAATATGGCCGCTATTTCCGGACTCCTTCCTTTAACCGGCATTCCTCTGCCCTTTATCAGCTACGGCGGGACTTCGCTGGTTATGACTCTGGCCAGCATTGGAGTATTATTGAATATATCAAAACACACCTGATTATTCAGCGCTCGATCAGCGTGCCGGATCAGCGTTAAATCAGCGGACTAACCTTGGAAACCGCTGATAAGACGCTGATTACTACGCTGAAATTGTGCGCTGAGAAGAAAAATGCGCATACTATTCACCGGCGGCGGCACCGGAGGGCATATCTTTCCGATCCTGGCCATAATTCGCGAGCTCAAGCGAGTCGCGGAGGAGGAGCGGATTTTGGATCTTGAAATATATTTCATGGGGCCGACGGATTTTGCCAAAGCAGATCTCGAGGAGGAACAAATAATCATTATACCCCTGGACTCCGGTAAAATGCGCCGCTACTTTTCGCTCCAGAATTTTCTGGATATATTCAAAACCGCATTAGCTGCTTGCCGGGCGATTTGGAACATGTTCCTAATCATGCCCGATGCGGTTTTTTCAAAAGGGGGTTACGGCGCGCTTCCGGCGCTCATTGCCGCGCGCCTTCTCCGGATCCCGCTCATAATCCACGATTCGGATGCAGTGCCTGGGAAAGTTAGTCTTTATTCGGGCCATTTTGCCAAACGCATCGGCGTCGCATTCCCCGGAGCATTTTCATATTTTCCTGCATCCAAAACCGCCCTGGTGGGGATACCAATCCGCAAACGGATCCTTGGAGGTAACCGCGAACAGGCCAGGAACGAACTTGATATATCATCCGGTCTGCCGATCATTGGGTTTATCGGCGCTTCGCAAGGCGCGGAAAAAATTAACGAAGCTATCATACCGATATTGAAGGAATTAACCGAAGAATTTGAAGTATTGCACCAGACCGGCACGAAAAACTTTGAAGACAACAAGGGGGAGGCGGGGGTCGTATTGGAATTTGCACATAAAGAACGCTATCATCCTTTTGGATTTCTTGACGAGCGGGAACTGCGTGCTTTTTATCTCTTATCAGAGATAGTTGTTTCCCGCGCAAGCGCAACCTCAATTTATGAAATTGCCGCCTGGAGCAAACCCTCCATACTTATACCGCTTCATAACGCCGCCCAAGATCATCAAAGAAAGAACGCGTACGAATATGCGGCCACCGGCGCTACGGTGGTAATTGAGGAGGAAAATTTGACCCCGCATGTCTTGCTGGCCGAAATAAGAAAACTTATTGCCAACCCCCCAAAAATGCAGGAGATGCGCGAAACCGCCCAGAGATTTGCCCGCGTCGACTCCGCAGAAATACTTGCTAAAGAGCTCCTGAAGCTAGGCCAGCACCAAAGGATATAACATGCTGAATACTATCCATACAGTCATCTCCGCGGATCTGACGCGGACCTAAGCGGCACAAACTTTGATCTTAATTGCTATTCCCTGCCATGCCGCTTAACGCTGATATGCGCGGAAATCTTATTGTTCATCAGGCTCAAGACATGAAGGAAATCACAACCATTCGTTGCCGTATTGCTCCAAGTCCAACCGGCCCACTGCACATCGGTACTGCATTTACCCCGTTAGATTTTGGTTTTACCAAATATCTAACGGGGCGGGCCGCTCTTTCCCCATGATTAGAGTACGTATTGCCCCAAGCCCAACTGGCCCATTACATGTTGGTACTGCAAGGACTGCATTATTTAATTATTTATTTGCCAAAAAACATGGCGGCGTTTTTGTGTTGCGTATTGAGGATACCGATCTTGAGCGCTCGGATAAAAAATACGAGAAGGATATTTTTGAAGGCCTTAAATGGCTAGGAATAGAGGCCGACGAAAGTCCAGAAAAGGGCGGCCCATACGGGCCGTACCGCCAAAGCGAGCGGATAGAAACTTATAAAAAATATTGCGAGAAACTCCGTAAAGAAGGAAAGGCGTTTTTTTGTTTTCATTCAGAAAAAGAACTTGAGGAGGAAAAAGCAAAACTGCTCGAAGCCAAAAAACCGCCCCTGCATCTTTGTGAATACAGAACTCTCGACCCGAAAGAAGCAGAAATTCTTACTAAAGCCAAGGAGGATTATATTATCCGTTTCAAAACTCCTGCCGGACGAAAAATCGTATTTCAAGACCTTGTCCGCGGAGAGGTTAGTTTTGAATCAGACCTTTTGGGTGATTTTTCTATTGCTAAGCGCACGGATGTTCCTCTTTATAATTTTGCTGTAGTGGTGGACGATGAAGAAATGCAAATTTCGCACGTGATCCGCGGCGAAGATCATATTTCAAACACTCCTAAGCAGATGCTACTTATCGAGACGCTTGGCTTCAGAATGCCGCAGTATGCGCATCTTCCCTTAATCCTCGGCCCGGACCGCTCCAAACTCTCCAAACGCCACGGCGCAACCTCCCTTATTGAATATCGGGAGGCGGGATATCTTCCAGAGGCGCTCTTAAATTTTATGGTTCTTCTTGGCTGGAACTCGGGAGATGATCGTGAAATTTTCACCAAAGAGGAGCTAACTAGAAAATTTTCCCTGGGTAGAGTACAGAAATCCGGCGCGATATTCGATGTACAGAAACTCGACTGGATGAATTCAGAATACATTAGAAGTTTATCCACCGAGGAACTCTTAAAATGGGCGCACCCTTTTCTCCCGGCGGCCAAGAAGCCCCAGGGCTATGTTTTAAAGATACTAGCCCTTGAGCAGCCGCGGTTGAAAAAACTATCCGAACTCGAAGCGAAGACCGATTATTTTTTCAAAACCCCCGAATATGATAAGGAACTTTTGCGCTGGAAAAATATGACGGATGAAGAAATTGGTGCCTCGCTTGATAAATCTCTACAGATCATAGCGGCCATACCCAAGTCGGACTTCAATAAGGTGAATCTTGAAAAAACTTTCTTTGAAGAAATCGGGGGAGGGCTTGCCCGCCGTAGCCTGAAGGGCGAAGGCGGGGATAGGGGACAAATCCTCTGGCCTCTCCGCGTTGCCCTCACCGGCAAAAAAACGTCTCCGGGGCCGTTTGAGATAATGGAGGTTTTGGGAGTCGAGGAAACGCTGAAACGTCTAGCAAAAGCGAAAAACTTTTATAAGACATGATAACATGAACACCCCGGTCCTAATGTTTTTGGCATATCAATGTCACTAAAGTTTTGACGATCGTCAAAACTTTAGTGAATCTGCATAAATAAAAAATACGAGGATAGGCCTCGTATTAATTTTAGCGTAATAGAAACCGAACAATAGTAACGTTTATATTTTCTTTGGCTTGGACAAACCACAATTTTATCTTACGATCAGTGATAAGTTCTTCGATAATCTCTGAAAGAACTAGGCCAATCGGCCATTCGGCCAAGGGTAGACGTTTTCGTAGCTCCGCCCAGAGTTCATCATAAGAACGTCCGAATTTTTTATCTTCGGCAATAATTTCTTCAATGACTTGTTTGAGAGGTTTTTGTAGAGTTACTGTTACGGTATGTTCGCCTGCCATAAGTGTTTCCTCGCTCATTTTCGGGTACTAACCCCATTTAACGGGACATTTCAAAAGCTGTCAAGAGAATGATATGATGAATGCAAAAGATGAGATATGGAACTGCTAAAATATGTCTTACCTTAGCGATATTTCTCATCGCTTTGTTGTTTTTGGCCGCATACAGTAAAGCGGCAACGCTTGAAGAACTGCGGACATCGGTTACGGCTAAAAACGAGGAGATCAAAAAACTCGAGGAGGAAGCAAAAAAATACCGGGATGAAATTGCGGAGAAACAACAAATGGGGAAAACCCTGAAAGAGGAGCTAGCCCGGGTGGATCGCACCATTGCGCAACTAAAAAGAGACATTTCCCTTACCGAGCGGAAAATTCAAAAGTCAGAACTTGAAATTGAAACCCTGGACCTTGAAATCAGAGAAAAAGAAATTGCCATCCAAAGATTGCGCCTCGGACTTGCCAATCTTATGCAATCGTTCGTGGAAAGCGAGCAGCAATCGCTCCTTGAAATCTTACTCAAAAACCGTTTCCTTTCCGATTTCTTCCAGCAAATTGATTATGCAGCGCTCCTCAAAAAAAAGATCCTTGGATCGCTCGATACCCTGCGCACTCTACGGAATGAGTTACAGATTAAAAAAGCCGAGGCGGAAGATAAAAAGGATGAACTAGAAAATTTAGAGGACTCATTGCGTACGCGAAGGACCCTGCAGGAAAACACTAAAAAGGATAGATCCGATCTTCTTCGCGCCACCCAAAGTCAGGAGAAAAAATACCAAGAGATCCTGCGCGATCGGGAGAAAAAGAGAAATGCGCTGGAAGAAGAAATCCGGGAAATTGAAGAAAAAATGCGCATTACCATTGATCCGGCATCCTTGCCTCCAACGGGCACAGGGGTTTTGGGGTGGCCGCTTCCGGATATCTCCCTTGCTTCCTGTTGGAGCAAGGGAGGCGATCTTAAAAATTGTATCACTCAATACTTCGGCTATACGTCATTTGCCGCAGTCGGGGGGTATTCTGGCAAAGGACACAATGGAGTTGACTTTCGCGCTGTGCAAGGTACGCCGGTTTTTGCCGCATCCAACGGAACGGTGGAAACAGTCGGGGATACTGATCTTGCCTGCAGGAGAGCATCCTACGGCAAATGGATTCTTATCCGGCATGGAAATAATCTATCAACATTGTATGCACACCTTGCGGGTATCAGCGTTCGCTCGGGACAAGAAGTGAGTAGGGGAGGGCCAATTGGCCTTTCCGGCGCAAGCGGCTACGCAACGGGTCCGCATTTACACTTTACAGTATTCGCAAGCCAGGCGGTTCGGATTGAAAAAATCCGCTCGCGTACCTGCGGCACAATTATGACCGTTCCTATTTCCCCGATTAACGGTTATTTAAATCCGCTGGATTATCTTTAAATATTGACGGCAATATGGTATAATATAATTATCATATAAACGCCGTACATATGCATATTTTTTACACTAGACATTTGCTAGTATCTATAAAATGGTTGGCAGCGGCAATACTGCTTCTACCTTTGAGTGTAAATGCTTTTTATGTGAAAGGGGACGGCTTTAGCGCGACTGTCATTGGAGAAATAATCAATCCGGATAGGTGGTTTGATACGCTTAAACAAAATATCACTATCCCGGTTTCCGGACAAGAAAACCTTAATATTCCAATTCCGCAAGAAGCCCTAAAAAGTGCTTCTCCAAAATTAGCTGAGATCAATAAAGAAATTCAAGAAGAGGTAGGAATAGATTTTGCCAAATTCTTTGGATGGCTCGCTAAAATCCTCAAGATATTTTTCCAATTCATTATCTCCTTGATCGAATCATTATCCAAGGCCCTGGGCACGCAGTAGGGGAATCAGCTATGAATCCCGTTAGAGAAAAACAGACAAATCAAATTTAGGATTAAAGGGATGTTTTATATCAAATTATTTGAAACCAAAAATGGTTTGCGGTGTTTTTCTCTAACGGGATGAAGCATTTTCCCGCCGTGATATTTGCGATGGACTTCGCGAAGGCGTCTACTTGTCACATGCGTATACACTTGAGTAGTTGCGATATTGCGGTGCCCCAAGAATTCCTGCACGGTTCGCAAATCAACTCCCTGATTCAAGAGATCCGTGGCAAAACTATGACGCAGTGTATGCGGCGTAGCCAGAATGGAAAGGCCGGCCAACTTGGCATATTTTTCTACGATAAGCTCTATACCCCGAGGCGTTAATCTGGTGGGGGAGGCATTTTTAGGGCCCCTAATTCTTATAAATAGAGCCTGCTCCTCATCCTTGCGTGCCGCAAGGTATTTTTGTATCCAAAAGATGGCCCTTTCGGAAAAATAAATCGTCCGGATATACCCGCCCTTGCCAACCACACTCATTTCAAAATCTTTTTTGCCCTTGGAGCCAACCAGATGTTTCCGGTCAAGGGAGATAAGTTCAGATACGCGAACCCCGGTACTAAACAAGGTTTCAAGTATCGCCCGGTCCCGCATGCCGGTAAGGGTGGAGGTATTGGGTGAAACAAGCAATTTTTCAACTTGTTCTAAATCCAAGAATTTGACTTGCCGTTCGCGGTCTTTCGGCAGCTTGATCTTCTCGGTAGGCAGAGATGGTATATCTTTTTCGTGGAAATAGGCCAGGAGGGCGCGTAGCGCAATTAGATAGCGCGACTGGGTGGACGGACTAAGCCCGCGGGAGGCATGGCGCACCATGTTGGGCAAGCGGGAAAGCCAAACTCTATATTTCCAAATTATATCCTCGGAAAGTTTATCAGGAGTAAGATTGCTCAAGTTATTCTTCTCAAGCCAGATAAAAAATTTATTTAAGAAACGGGCATAGTTTTTGACCGTGGTCGGAGTAAGTCCTTTCTCAACCTCGCAGAAGGTAAGAAAATCGGTTAGATATTGAAGGACGGGTTTTATCATATTGGTTAGGTGGATTTACGTACATTATACGAAGTACAGCATATAAAGCAAGATCGGCTTATCCACACCTCCCCCATTAAAAAACCGCAACGTGCTTGTTGCGGTGATCTACTCCACATTCATCCGCGGGCTTGCGACATTGTCTGGCGGCTGTCATATTTGGCAAGAATTTTCTCAACCACACCATTGGCATATCGATTTGCTCCATGCCCGTATCCCACATTCATTACGTCTATGATCGAGCGCAACTCTTCGAATGTTGGATTGAGATCGCAAAACCTTAGGCCCTTAAGCCGTTCCTGCAAAGCCCGGCCGTGCTCCATCTCCTCTTCCCACGACATTTCATGCCTCCTGATCAGTTTTCATCATAATGATCCTGGCTAAATCTATCAAAACAGGCTTTTTATGTCAAGGACGCCTCTACCTAAAAGTCCCTATTTAGGTTGAGTCGCCTCAATAAGCGCGAGGAACTCCTCATTTTTTCCGTATAACCTTTCGCGGCACATGCCGCAAAGTTCCCGTACTTTCTCGGCCGGAAGCCTACCCTCCCAAAATGCAAGAAAATCGCGAGCGATCACAAAGCCGTTACACTCGGTTATGGGTCTCCGGCATTCCGGGTTAAAACAGTATCTAACTATAATGTTGACCATTTGCCTCTAGCCCCCCGCAGTAATTTCTTCCAGGACACTCTTACCACGCTCGCGCTTTCCAAAACCATGACTGCAAGAAAAAGGGCTACGATCCCTGCAAGAACGACTGCAATTAAAGCGACGGTGGCTATAAAGGCAATCACGCCAAAGGCCACAACGACCCCCAGAGCAATAATGCCCAGCATTAACGCTACCGGGATGGCTACTATAGCTACGGCGGCTGGATGCCTCTCCACGATGCCAACGACCTTATCGCTGAAACTATCCCAAAAACCGAGTCTCTCGCCCCAATCTCTATTAATTCCTAATTGATCTTTCCATTGCCGAGACTCATTACGGCCTTTTTGAAAAACCCATCCTTCGGCAGAGAACTGCTTGATTAACTTTGCAAAAGCCCGCAAAGAATTAACATACACCTTCTCTATCCCCTCATCGCGGATGGCATAAGGCACTGTATTCGTATGGGTCAAAACCTTTTGCGGGTGCTCGGCACCGGCGCAAAAATTTTCTAAAGCAACTGCCCTGTCTATAGCGGAATAGTCCTGCGGAAATGCATCTGGGGTAAGTCCAATAACAGAAAGCGGCCGACCCGTATCTTTTGCTTCACAGATTATATATAAAGAGCTACTTCTCCTCTCTGCTTCCCTCACGCATCCTCCTCCATCTTGTGAAAGAATTTTTGCTAAGCTAAAGTAAGTAGTATCATGCGCACCTCCTATTCGTCAATAGGCACCTATCTTCAGTGCCCGCAAAAATATAAATTCCAGGAAATTGATCGAATTCGCACTCCCAAAGGACGCGAGGCGATTTTTGGCACTCTGATCCACCAGACGCTCAAATTCATGTTTAAGCGTGATCCCCTCTTCCCTACTCTGGATGAAGTAATCGGATACTTTCGGGAGAATTGGCCCGCACGCGAAGTTTTCGAACAAGAATCAAAGAACGATCCGCTCAAACGTACCTGGACCGAAACCGAAGAAAGGGCCTATTTTGAAGAAGGCGTACGGATGCTGAAAAAGTTTTATGAGAGAAACGCTCCTTGGAATTTCACCATAGTTGATCTTGAATCGCGTTTTGAGGTCGCAATCTCTGATGAAAAAACCGGGGAGACGCATATTTTGGCGGGCGTAATTGATCGCATCGACAAACTTTCCGATGATACGTACGAAATTATTGATTATAAAACCTCAAAACGCATGCCCTCGCAGGATGCGCTAAACCGCGATCTTCAGCTTTCCCTTTATTCGCTCGGGCTGCAAAAACGCTGGCCGCATTTGAAACCGGAAGACATCAAGCTCTCCCTTTATTTTTTGAAACACGGAGAAAAATTAAGCACTCGGCCTACCACCGAAACCACGGAAAAAACCAAAGAGCATGTTTTAAAAACCATTACTGAAATTCAGAAGAAAATCCATGAAGGTAAGGAATTCGAGCCGATGCCCGGGCCTTTATGCGATTGGTGTGCATTTAAACCCATTTGTCCCGCGTGGCGCCATCTTTATCGAAAAACCGATAATCAAGATACAGTAACCAAAGACCAGATCGAAGCCGCGATAAAAGAGTATTTTGAACTGAAAAAGTCGGAACAGCGGAATGAGGCGCGGATGGGAGAACTTCAAGGGCAGATTAAGGAATATATGGGAAAGGAAGGGCTCACGCGGGTTTTCGGCGAGGAAGGCATGATTTCCAAAAAAACTGTCCAGCGCTATGACTATGACTGGGATAAAGTAAAATCTCTCCTCTCCCCTATCGGAAAATGGGAGGAGATTCTGAGGGCTGACGAGATGAAATTGCGGCGTGTTCTCAAAGAAATTCCGGAAGAAACCCGGCTAATTGTTGAGAATACCCGTACCGTTTCCAAAGAATATGCCATATTAAGTGCTTCTATAAAACGTATAAAGGAACCGTCTCGTCAAGAAAAAACGCCCCTTTAAGAAGTGAGCGCTTGATCAGCATGATTTAAAGCCGTCATCAGTTCAGCAATCAGTTTTTGCTTGTTTGATTCTATATAATATTCTATTTGCTTTGGGAAGATAAGAGGATCAACATCTTTGCTGCGACTCGGCATGACATAGCCCTTCATGGCAACCAGGATCATTAAGATTGTTTCAATCGGGTCGTTTTCTAGATTTTTATCAACGGTGCTAAAACACTCATGCCAATGTCCGTTATCATCAAGGCATAAATTTACTCCGAGATCACTCGTGACGATGGTTAAAAGAGTTCCCGGCCTGATCTTGGATGCCAGTCTCTGCACAAGGTTTTCAAGGTCCATATCGGCATATCCTTTCAGGAAAGATAATATAAAAATAGCACTGTCTGCTTATATAAGCAACCGGAGGAAGAAATAAAATAGCCGGAAGATGATTCTGTTTCTCCGGCTGATATGTTAGTTATACCTACTGTGAACCCGCGTGAGCCCAGTAATTCCAGTAGTAGCCATCCTTTGGAACTGCGGCTACCTCGCTTACTGCCACGATACTATCCTCCATCCATTCGTTCGCAAATATCCGCCAAACCTGTCCCTCGTCTTCTGCGTGGCAGTAAATACTTTTCAGGGGACTGTTATTCCGTGGATCGACATACCCTTTCACAACTACTTGCCAGAGTCTTTTTTCGCTAATTCCGGACCCTTCTTTTCTGGTCTTCCAAAAGAAAATTCCGAATAGAATGGCCATAACCACGATGGGGCTACCAGTCATAAAGATAATAGTACGACTGAGTTCGTCCATTTCTCACCCTCCTACTATGTTTTAGGTTTTAATGAACAAGTAGAATATATCAAATCACCAACAAAAGGTCAAGCTATTGATTAGAAAACGGCTATAATCCCTCGCAATTCCCTGCCGGCTTATATCCGGCTTTTTCCGCCGCTTCTTTGGTTTCAAACCAGATTTTATTTTCTTCCTTAATCCTTAAAGCTCCCGAACACCACGGATAATGATACGCCGTGCCGTTTTTGGACGCAACGTACTTGCCACCAGAATTTAGAATTTGGGATTTAGAATTTAATGATGGGTTATCGGTGTTACCGTCAGATGTTGATTTTTCTAGATCCTGTACTCCAGATTCTAGATTCTCAATTCTAATTGGTTCTTTCGTGGGCCACAAAACCGAAAGGCGCCCCAAGCCGAAACTGGAAAGGCCGACCAAAAAGATAATAGCCGCAACGTAGAGGTCGGATTTATTGGCCGAAATAAAGGATTTGACTTTTTGGAGGTATTCGTATAGCATAATCATAATGTATGGCACCCCTCTCTATTTTGCGGAGAAAAACTTATAAATATAAAGAGTATCCTGGGGTCTACACTAAGAAAATCTAACAGCGAGCGCATTGTGCTTTTGAGACAATGGGAGGACAAAATTGCTTGGTTTCATACCGCAGCATGAAAATTTTGTCCGACCCTTAGCGAGGTCACCGCAGGAGTGACCGAGTCGTGTCGAAAAAGCATAATGGCGAGCAACAATGGCACATACCAAATCTTCAGGTGCGGCCAAATACGGCCGCGACTCGCAACCCAAATACTTAGGCGTAAAGAAGTTTGACGGAGAACGGGTAAAACCCGGCGATATTATTATCCGCCAAAGAGGTACAAAATTCTTTCCAGGCCAAGGAGTTAAAAGGGGCGGCGATGACACATTATTTGCCTTAAAGTCGGGTTTTGTCAAATTTCTAACTAAGAGAAAAGTGCATTTTGACGGCAGCAAGCGATATGCTAAGGTGGTAAATGTAGTAGCTCCTTGACCCGGGGGATCGGCCAATGACTGCCAAAGAAGGTCAGACACGCCGAACCCCTCAACCGACTATACATGAGGGATGCGGCGGCATTTTTATCTTTGATTTTCATAAAGTCGAAAGAGACAGCAAGCTGGAGGATTGGGTCCCGGATGAACGAAGGTGCAATGGGATTTTCTGCGGAAGAGTAGAAACCTACGAGCCGAAAAAATTGATTATAATCGGGAGGCCCGGAGTAACCGAAGAACAGCTTAAGCAATTTTGTAAGAGTCTTCTGAGGAAGTATTTTGGCGTCGAACGGATGAGAAATGATCCTGAAATCTTGATCGAACAAGATCAGTCAAATCTAAATGTTTTTGCCGCAATAGTTTACATACCGGGCGCGGAGAAAGAAATTGATCCGGATAACCATATTAAACTTGCACTAAAGGACGAGGAAGACTATAACAAGGCATACGAATTGGTTATATGGGCGGTATGCCGAAAACCATTGATAAGATCCGGTTCGCCTGGCGCTAAAAAATAAAGGGGGTTTCCACCCCCCGTTTTTATATTCTCTGGCAGAATACCCCGAGAGCTTCAGCTAAGAGGTACGTTATTTTTGCTGTGGCAGCTTACTGCGGCCCTAACAAACTCTTTGAAGACCGGGTGAGGTTCTAATGGCCTTGACTTAAATTCTGGATGAAACTGCGTTCCGAGAAAAAAGGGGTGATCCTTTAATTCGGCGATTTCTACAAGGTTTCGCTCCGGATTAATCCCCGAAAATATCATCCCTTTTTTCTCGAGACGGTGCCGGTATTCGTTATTAACTTCATAGCGGTGGCGATGCCGTTCGGAAATTGACTTTGATCCATAGGCGCGAAAACCGATAGTCCCCTCCCGTAATTTACATTTATATGCCCCGAGCCGCATGGATCCGCCCATATGTTTCTCGCGAATATTCACCATTTGTTCCGGCATCGTGTGAATCACCGGGTATTTTATCTCTGGGTTCACTTCGGTGGTATGAGCCCCTCGCAGTCCACAGACGTTTCTCGCAAATTCGATAACCGCAAGCTGCAAACCGTAGCAAAGTCCGAGGAAAGGAATTTTATTTTTGCGGCAAAATTCAATTGTTTTGATTTTCCCCTCCACTCCTCTACTCCCAAATCCGCCCGGCACAATAATGCCGTCAAACGACTTAATTTCCTCAAGCGCCTTGGCGCTTTTCTCATAACTTTCCGCATCAAGCCATTGAATCTCGGGCGCCCGTCCGTGATGCCAGCTCGCATGCTTGACCGCCTCAATCACCGAAATATAAGAGTCCTTAAGTATAAAATCGCCCGTTCCGAAATATTTTCCGACTATGCCTATTTTAACCGACTTCTTGAGTCGCCTAATGCGCCTGACCATCTCCCGCCACTCGCCGAGGTCACGCTTTCTTGCCCGCAACCCAAGCTTCATTAAAATCCTATCCCCCAGATCATCCTTTTCAAAATTTACCGGCACCTCGTAAATGAACTTAATATCCGGCGCGGAAATTATATCCTCCTCCAATACGTTGCAAAAAACCGCCAATTTTCTCTTCCGCGGCTCGTCCATAGGCACGACCGAGCGCGCAATAATGACATCCGGCTGGATCCCCGCAGCGTTCATAGCACGAACCGCGTGCTGGGTCGGTTTGGTCTTCATCTCGCCAATCATGCTTGGAATAGGCAGGTAGGAGACCAAAACAAAAAGCACCTCTCCCGGACGCGCAAGACGCATCATGCGGGCTGCTTCAAGAAATAATATATTCTCGTACTCCCCGACCGTCCCTCCGATCTCTACCACCGTAAAATCGGCTTTGGCTTTCTTGCTTGCGCGGTCAAGCCTCCTAATAACTTCTTCCGGGATGTGCGGCACAATCTGCACACACTTCCCGTCATACTCCAAATTCCGCTCCCGCTCAATCACCGTTTGGTAAATCGATCCGGACGTCATATAGTTCTCTCTAGGAATATTCTCGCCGAGAAACCGTTCGTAATTCCCCACGTCCTGATCGCATTCCATGCCGTCTTCCGTAACAAAAACTTCCCCGTGTTCAATGGGGTTCATGGTGCCTGCATCCACATTCAAATAAGGATCAATTTTTACGGCAGTAACCCGGAATCCGCGGCTTTTTAAAATCCGACCGATGGAAGCGGTAGCCACTCCTTTTCCGATTCCGGACATCACCCCGCCGCAGACAAAAATGTATCTTGACATAAAACTCTAAATTCTAAACCCTAAACTCTAAATAACTATGTGGTGTTATTTTATATCAGATCGGAAAGCCGCGCTATAGCCAAAGAAATCAGCATTTCTTCTTTCAAAAGTCCTCCATGGTGACCGAGATGATCCAGTTTCTTCCCCGCAATGTGCTCGTACCAAATAGAATTATTCCCGGAAGGCAAGATTAAAAGATTCCCTGCGCGCTCTCTAAATTTTCTGCCTGCCGAGTTTACGCCGAAAAATCCTTCCCTAATAGCATCCTCAACTCTTATGACCTTAGCTTTTCCTTGAAGGACGTGGTGAAGTTTACGTATTACTTCCGGCAGTTTCGACGGCTGAATATGCAAAAATATATCGCGAGGATTTCCGCAAGGCAAAATCGGTTTTCTGCGCCTGCTCTTTTCAAAATTTTTCACAAGCCAGCGGTATTGATTAAGATAAATGGTCCTCGCCGGACTAATAGGTACATGTCCGTGGTCAGCCGTAACTAAAATTACCACATCCCGTGCTATTTTGGGGGGCAATTTCCCCAACAATTCTCTTTCCAGAAGTACAGAAAAATTTCTCACCTCCGCCAGATACTCTTCGGTATTGGGGCCATATTTATGCACCATGCCGTCAATGCCGTCCCAGTAAGTATAAAAATATGACCGGCCGCGCGCGTTTATTAAATGTTTTCGCAACGCCACGACGAGATCCGACGATCTCTTATAGGCCACGACGCTGCCGCCCTGGAAAATCCGTGTAGTATAGACACTCTTGGCGATCGGTTCAGAAGCAAATACATACGAAGGTATTCCTGCCTTGCGCAATTTTCTATAAATGATGTGTCGGTCCACCTGCGATTCCAGTATAATTTTAGGATCTACCCCGCGCTCTAAAAGCTTATCCTGGGCTTTGGGCTTTATGGGAGAAAACGGCAGTGACAATATCACCTCATCGAGTTCCCTCAAATAAAGATGCCATTCAAAAAATGCATGTTCTTGGGGTGTGAGCCCTATTTGAAGCGAAGTGATACCGGCCGTGGTTGTGGACGGAAACACAGAAGTTAAAGGCAGGAGCGTTCCTTTCTTAGTGATGGTGCGATAAAATGATTTTTCTTTGGCCGCTTGAAGCCACGCATAATAACCAAACGCATCAATAACGAGAAGAACTACTTTGAGATGTTTGGTTCCGGCCAATTTCCGGTATTTTTCCGGAAAAAACGGAAGAAGCGAGCGCTGGGCAGACAAAGAAAAAAGATCCAGAATCGTTGCCGGAATGTTCGAGAGACAAAATTTATCATAAAAAGGGAGGATCCATTCTCCCTTTTTCTGTTTGGCAAGTATTTCCTTTTCTACATTTTTAAGTATCATGTCTCCGATTCCACAACGATTTTTACTTCCCCGGTTAAGCCGTGCGGAAACTTTATTTTTACCTGGTGCTCCCCGGCGGTCTTAATGAATTCCTCAAGCAGAACCCACTCCTTTTCTATTCCAATTCCCTGCTTTTTCAATGCATCTCGAATTTTTACTGCGGTTACCGATCCAAACGCTCTGCCCTTAGTCCCTAGTTTAACTTTAAAAGTGAGTACAAGCGACTTTAATTTATCCACAAGAGCTTTATATTTCTGATATTCTTGTGATTTTTCTTGCTCTTCGTGGACTTTCTGCACTGCAACCATTTTTACTGCTAATTCCGTTGCTGATTTGGCCATTCCTCGCGGAAACAAAAAATTGCGGGCGTAGCCGGGGCTCACGTCCCTTACGTCGCTTTTTTTGCCCAATATGGGGATGTCTTGGAGAAGAATTATTTTCATGAACTTTACGAAATACGAATTTCTACGAATTTACGAATCTGGATTTTTATTCATACCTTCATACTTATTCGTAATTCGTAAAGATATTTTACCTAACCTCAAAGATATAAAACTCCCCTTTTGCCTCTCCCCATTCAACCTCCACCTTATCCACATGGGAATACTCCGTTCCCTTTCTACACCACTCCACTAACTTTTGCAAATTCTCTTCTTCGCCTTCTGCCATAATACGTACCGAACCATCGGGCTCGTTTCTTGCCCAACCGGTAAGGCCAAAACGTTCTGCCTCTACCTTAACACCTGTACGGAAGAAAACTCCTTGTACAGAACCGGTTACTTTAATTTCTACCCGCTTCTCCATTTGACTTTATAAATAAGTTTGCGTAATTTATATAGGCCGTCTGAAGGTTCATAGCGGACGGTCAGTGACGGCATTCCGTTCTTTCACCCATTCCAGAGCCGCAATCCAAAGGATGAGCGGCATGGAGGGAAAAATGGCAACAGTTCAGTTCAACCACCGCTTCCAGTGGGACGATCCCGGACACCGGGAGTTTCGCGAAACACTTCTCGCTCTGTTGGATGAACTGGAGCAAGAACTCAATCTCCAGTTCAGCGTCCGGCTGTCAACGTATGCTCCGCACTGCGAGGGTCCGGAAGGACTCAAAGTAGCGTGGAGCGCAGAGGTTGCATGGGAAGGTCCTAAATTCGTCGAGCTGCACCACATCGTGTGCAACTCCGATGTTACGGTAACGGATCCTGGCCGAAACGATCCGCACTCTGTCCTGCTAACCTCCGAGAAGCAGTTGCGCCATCTGATGCTTTCGAAACTCATTGGTCGACTGTACGCCAGTCGTGCACTGAACGAAAAACGACTCCAGTGCGCGCTGGCCCTTTCAGCAGATCAGGAGGAGGAACTGCACTTCGGTTAACAAAACCCTTCATGGGCATGCGCCCCTAGCGCGTGCCTTTTTTATTTTCGTCAATCCCCACACCACCACTAATAGTTACGCTGTGGTCGAGGCAATATAATTTTGAAACAATCAGAAGGCGCGGCAGCATGGTCTCGCCGAAGGCGAGTGCCGCGCCTGATGCTTAGTGAGCGAGTCGCTGGACGAGCGAATCGTGTTTCAAAATCATATTGTCGAGGGAAACACAGCGTAAACTATAATCCTTTCAGCACCTCAATCCCTTTCTCCAAAACCGGATCTATTTTCGGGTCCTGCTCCTCGGCCGGAGGCAATTCCACTTTCACATCCGGCTCAAGCCCAATTCCATTAATTTCCTCGCCCTTAGGAGTCAGCCACTTAGCAATGGTAAGTTTTAGCGAAGCACCGTCCGGAAGCGGCTGAACCTCCTGCACCGATCCTTTTCCGAAAGTTTTCATCCCTACGAGTTTCACCCCCTTTGTATCGCGCAAGGCCCCTGCCAAAATTTCGGATGCGGACGCCGACCCCTCGTTTATCAAAACCACCATGGGGACTTTTTCAAGCAAGCGATAGCCGCTGGAACGGTACATATCCTCACTGCCATCGGCAAAACGTTCGCGCGCCACCGTTTCTCCAGGCGGCAGGAACCAACTCGCGATATCCACGGAAACCAGCAAAAATCCACCAGGGTTATTGCGAACATCCAGCACTATTTTTTTGGAATCTGATCTAAAAAATTCCTGAACCGCTTTGCGGAATTCAAAAGCGGCGTTTTCCGTAAAATGATTCAGCTTTATTATAAATATCCCTTCCGGCCGGGTTTCGGTTGTTAAAACCTTCACCCGGATGGTATCGCGGATTATCTTGAATTCCTGCGTTTTATCAAATGAATCTCGGATAATGGTAAGCCGCACCTCTGTCCCTTTTAGGCCCCGGATCAGACGCACGGCCTCATCCAGCATAAGATCAGCAGTCACCGTATCGTCAATTTTGAGCACTTTATCCCCGGCCTTGATACCTGCTCTTTCCGCAGGACTATCTTTTAAGGGAGCAACAATCGTAAGAATCCCCTTGCGCATCCCGATCTCGGCACCAATGCCCTCAAATGAACCCCTCACATCCTCCTGAAACTGTTTTGTTTCCGCGGGCGGCAAAAATTCGCTATAGGGGTCTTTAAGCGATTTGACCAGGCCGGATACGGCGCCGTAAACCATGTTTTGGCGGTCTATTTTTGACTTATCAACGTATTTTTGCTCAAGTCGTGACCATACGTCCCAGAAAAGGTTAAAATCAACATCCTGGAACTGCGGAGGCGGATTTTGACCCGCGACGCTCAAAACCTTCTCCACCGCCGGGCGATTCTGATATCCAAAATACACCCCTCCAAAAAAACTCGCTCCAAGAAGGAGCAGGGCGACGAGTATGCTTATGGCCTTGGTGTAACGCCTCCAATCAAACTCTGACATAAATTGTTAGTTCAATTATCGCAAAAATTAAAAAGGCGGTCAACCCCGTTAGAGATTTATTCCAGATTGAAGTAAGGGATAAGAGTCGCTCTGCAGCCACATGCATATAACCGGTGTTACTCCATTCCGCATCTCTAACGGGGTCAGTCCACTGTGGGTATATTAAACGTTCTTTACCTATAAAAAAATCATAGAGCGCTCACTATAAGCTCAACCGTCCTTTTAGGATTCCTGTAAAGAACGCTGTGACCGGCATTAACTACATATAACCTTACGTTTGGTAACTCTGTGGCCACCTTTCGGGCTGAAGAAATAGGAAAAAACTGATCGTATTTTCCCCAGATTAAGATAGTTTTGGTTGTTACCTTTTTATACATATTTTCTAACGACCACTGCGAAAAGATCTCGCCCATAGTTGCTCGGTTCTCCAAGTTCTCTTTTTCCAAATGACTCCACGGTATTCCAAGAACTGCCGATGCAAACAATTTCTTAACTGTTTTTAATACAAATTTTGATCGGAGGGTTAAACTAAAGCATTTCCCATATAAAAGATGGCGGAAGAGAAACCCATGCAATTTATCACTTGAGAGACCAGCGCTTACTAGAACCAGTACCCTTATATCCGATGGATGCTCGGCAGCATAAGCCGTTGCCACTGCTCCGCCAAATGATTGACCGATGAGAATAAAATTTTTAATGTTGAGTTTTTGGATAAACTCTTCAAGATACTCGTCATATTCTTTAAATCCCCAAATCTCTTTCGGCGTCTCGGAACGCATAAGGCCCGGATGTTCGGGAGAATACACGTAAAATCGGTGCCTTACTAACTCTCTAATAACCTTGTCGCTTCCCAGTAAAAAGCCTGTAGTCCGTGCGCCCCAGCCGTTTAATAGTATTACGGGCGAGTTATTTGAATCGCCTGCGGTTCTGTAATAGACATTAAGCCCCTTAATATTTATTTGGTGGTTCTTTATTTCTACGTTACTCATCAGTGCGCCGTTATCTGATTTGTCAGTTGATAGATGTCGCCCGCTCCCATAATAAGCAGGATATCTCCGGGGCGGATCTTGGAATCTATGAATGACTTCGCTTGAGCAAAAGATGTATGGTAATAGACGTCCTTGCCGCGCGATGCAATCGCATGCGCAAGTTTTTCGGAACTCACCCGCGATTTTGCCGTCTTCGTCTCCCGCCCGACAACATCATAAACAGGAAGCAGACATACACGGTCCGCCATGTCAAATGCGCCAATAAAATCGTCCCATAAATAAGCGAGGCGCTGATACTGATGCGGCTGGTATACGCACCATATGCGCCGGAATGGAAAACGCTCCCTCGCGGCAGATAGCGTCGCTTGAATTTCCGATGGATGATGCCCGTAATCGGTAAAAATAAAAGCGCCCTTCGAAATCCCTTTAAATTCAAACCTTCTCCACGTACCGCTAAAGCGCGATACGGCGCGCCAAATCGAGGGCGACTGTATTCCGAGGACCTGACCCAGCCGCAATGCGGCCAGCGCATTTACGACGTTATGCTCTCCGGGCACTCGCAGAAAATGCCTCATGGCACCGGCCTCCTCGTCACCTCGCGAATACCATATCACCTTCTTACCGAATTTTCTGGCGATTTTGGCAAGCCGCCGGTCATCGCGATTGGCAATGATCGCGCCCTCCGCCGGCACCTTCCCCAGATACTCGGCAAATGCGCGCTCCACCGCGTCAACTGTTTTATACGTATCCAAATGCTCCGCATCAATATTCGTCACGATAGCGATTTGGGGAGCATACTTTAAAAACGATTTGTTCCACTCGTCGGCTTCAAGAACCAAATGCGAGCCGCGGCCCAGGCGGAAGTTTGAATTGCCAAATTCCTTCACCCGCGTTCCGACAATAACGGTAGGGTCAAAATATCCTTCTTCAAGCACCAGCGCGGCCAGAGCAGTCGTGGTGCTTTTCCCGTGGGCGCCGGATACGGTTATGGTCTTGTATCGCTTGGTAAGATCCCCTATTGCCTCGGGATAACTTTGAACTTTAAGCTTTCTCCGGCGTACCTCCTGCAGTTCCGGGTTATCGCGCGGCGTGGCGGCGGTATAAATAAGAAACGTAACGTCTTTTGGCAAATTTTTTCTCGCTTGCTTGCCTATTCGTATCGCTACGCCCAATTTCTTAAGCTCATCAGTGTTTTCGGAAGATACCAAATCCGAGCCGCTTACTTTAGCACCAGTAGAAAGATAATATTTAGCAAGGGCGGATACTCCTATGCCGCCAATGCCGATAAAATAAATAACCTCATCAACTGATCCCCTCTTCATCATAAAAATGATATCACAAATTTTATAAAAAAGAAAGTCGCGAAACTAGCTACGTTTAGAACTCTGGATTGAGTAAGGATAGGGGAAGATTTGAAATTGATTCCTGCTTTTGTATAAAAAATACCGCAGGACAGAGCCGTGCGGGTAGTTAGATTGGAATTCTATCCAAAACCAAATTTATGTATTCGCATCGATCGGCACACCCACTATGGGTATGATGACCTATGCCTAGACCCTCGTGCTCAAGTAGAGTACCAAGAGCTCCTCGATCCAATTTTGGATTGCTTTCCTTGTAAAGTTTTGCAATCTCTACATCCTCTTCTTTCACGTGTTTACCAAGAACTCTAATCGCCTCCCGTAGAGTCGTATATTCCTTCACGGCGAACCTCTTTTGTGCTAAAGATAGAGTAGCACATCTGTTCTATTTCGTCAACTCTGCGGAAACTATACGCGGCAATGTGGATTATAACTCATTGGTGGAAAGGGAGGTTCGGGAAACGCGGATCCAGCCGGGTTTATCAAGACGGGCGTAACAGCCGCCTTTTTGTCTTCCTTTCTCAAGCGGCCCGAACACTGCAGCCCACTTGGCATTGGCAAGAAGCAAAAGCGCACCGGATGGGTGCATGGCGGACTTGCGGTCACTCGGCTCTTTAACTCTCCAAACAACCTCCCGTGCAGCCCGTATTAGTGTTTTTGGGTTGCCGGCCCCCCAACCCCAGTAGGCAGGAACCAGAATTATCCTTGATTTCCTGCTTCTTACTTCCGGGGTATGGCATTTATGCCATGTAGGATCCCAGGCGCCGAAAAGCTCGTGGCAAATAAGAACTGTGCGTCCTTCGAAATGACCGTCGTAGATGCGAGGGCGATCAAAAATCGCCTTTTCCTCTTTCGTGTATATGTGGCGCTTGCGGTGAATGAATTTTATTTCTCCCCGGTCAAGCAAAATATAAGCGTTGTAGCATTTCCCACCTTCCATCACCGGCATACCGAGCCACAATCTCAACTGCTTCTTGAACGAAACGGACTTTAATTCGTCCGGGATACCACGACTGGCAAGTTCTTTTGCAACATCTCTGCGGTCGATACTAAATTCTTTCCATAATTCTTCGCAGGACACCGCAGATAGTTCCGAAGTAATCACCTCCGTACCCAACGGGAAATCGTCTCTTTCCAAAATTTTTACCAAGAGACGCGGATCGTCCAAGCTATTCACAATTACGAAGCTTGAATCGAAATCGCGGAGAACCGAAGAGAGGAATTTTAACATCGTCAGTTCAATAACAAAAGTCGGCATTCTTCTCCTCCCTCCGCAAAGAGATCTAAATCAAGGTTATCCAACCGATTTACGAATGTCAAGAAATGTAATAAAATAGTAAGGATATGAGATTGACCCCGGATACACACCTTCACTCACGGGAACACGTCCTAGCCGATGACGTGTCACGCATGATGTCGGAACCCAAGCGCTTTGCAGCTTATCTTGGCATTGCTAAACTTTACTATGAATCTGACCTGCGGGCCCTCGCGCGGAGGGTGCTTGAGAAAGACGATTTGCCGCTGGAGGCGCGCGGGAAATATTTTTTTGCGGCTTTAAAAGGCCTCTCTAAACGACCAGGCGCAAAATTGAACAAGAGAAAAAAGGAAAAGCGGAGAAAAAAATCTCCGCGAGAATCTCACAAATAGTGAATATCAACTTTTCGGGCTGTCTGGCTTGGGGGGTACTTCTTAGGAAAATGGTGGCAATAACTCAAATAGAACGCAACCGCCATATAAATTCCTACCGCCAACGCATACTTTTGTTCAAGAAGATCAAAATAGATGAACCGCTCTATAGGATCGCGCGGAAAGAATATAGAAAAATAATCGAGCGCTAATAAGGTGATAAGTAAACCGAGACAAGAAAACCAGCCCATCGCGACCATCACGATCACTTTTCCACGCAGCGGGACATTCCTCTCCCGTAACTTCCAAAGGATACCAAGATAGAATTTCGCCGTAAACACGGCCCAAAAAACAAGAAAGAGTCCGAAAAGGGCATTAATTAACAAATCCATCTATTCCACCTAACTATGTCCAGGGTGCTATCCATAATTAAAACTCCGCAGGCCACACTTCGTCAAGTCGCTCGTGGGGTCCAAATTAAAGACCTTGCTACTCCCAAAATACGAAGGTTGATTTCGAATATGAAAGAAACGCTCAAAATTACTCCTGACGGGGTAGGACTTGCCGCGCCGCAGATAGGAGAATCCCTGCGCATCTTTATCATCTCCGAAGAAGCGGAAGAGATCGATAAGGCGGAGAAGGCAGGATGGAAGCGCAAACGCGAGGATGACATCTCGGAAAAGAATGAAAAACCGTATGAAATGCGGGAATGGAAATATTATGTATTCATAAATCCCACAATAAAAAAGATGTCCAAAAACAAACTGGATGGAGCAGAAGGGTGCCTTTCGGTCCCGGGGAAATTCGGCTCCGTAAAGCGGCACGAAAAAATCACGGTGGTGGCATATGATGAGCATGGCAAAAAATTCACCCGCGGCGCCTCGCGTTTTTTTTCCCGGGTGGTGCAGCACGAACTGGATCATCTGGACGGGACGCTTTTTATAGATAAAGCGGAGAGAATAATCGAGAGCCGTTCCATGACAAAGTGATTGGCGAAAAAAAATATAAAAAGTGTCATGCGATGTGGGAGACTATTCGCTTATTCGTACGAATAAGCGAATAGTCCAGAAAGAAATATAAAATGTGTCATGGGAGATAAAAACATACCAACATACTTGAGAATGTAAGAACGTTGTTGGGAAGAAATATAAAAAGTGTCACATGACGCAGGTAAAAGAAATTAAAATAATTTTCTGGGGTACGCCGGAATTTGCGCTTCCCTCGCTTGAGGCGCTTATTGAAGCTGGCTGTAACATTGTTGCCGTGGTAACAAATCCTGATGAGCCGGTTGGCCGAAAACAGATTCTCACTCCCCCGCCGGTGAAGGTATTTGCCGAGAAACATAAACCCCGCACCTTTTCTGAACCAGTAGATTCTCGCGCGAAGCGCAGTTCAGAAAAGGTGCGGGGTAAAATTCCGGTTTTTCAGCCGGAAACGTTGAAATCCAATCCTTTTTTTGCGAAAGAATTTTCAGAACTTCAGCCGGATCTTTGTATTGTAGCGGCTTACGGAAAAATTATTCTAAGAGAGATTCTAGAAATTCCGAAACTCGGGTTCTTGAACATTCATCCCTCCCTCCTCCCTCGTTGGCGCGGGCCTTCGCCGATTCAATACACCATTCTTAAAGGCGATACGGAGACCGGAGTAACGATCATAAAAGTGGATGAACAGATGGATCACGGTCCAATTGTCGCATGGCGACAATTGGAAAATTACAAATTACAAATTACAAATTACAAAACCCTACACGATGAGCTGGCGAAATTGGGGGCAGAGCTTTTAATTGAAACGCTACCAAAATGGATCAGGAGAGAGATTACGCCGGTACCACAAAACGATTCCCAAGCGACTTATTCCAAAATTCTTAAAAAAGACGACGGCAGAATTAATTGGTCGCGGCCAGCAGAAGAAATCGAGCGGATGGTTCGCGCTTTCAATCCGTGGCCAGGAACGTGGACCATCTGGCCATCTGGGGAAAAAATCTGCCGCATTAAGATCGAGGAGGCAGATACGGTTCGAGATGATATTCCGGCCGGCTCTCCGGGTTATATCTCGGGCGAGCAAAAAGACGTGATACTCGTAAAGTGCGGCAAAGGAGGACTTCTTGTAAAAAAACTCAAACTTGAGGGGAAAAAGAGTATAGAGACACAGGCATTTCTTCTGGGGCATCCTGATCTTTTAGGAGCCACGTTCATATAGTAGAAAAATGGCTTGACGAATAATCTATATTATGCTATTTTAGTTTTACTGTTCTTAAAAATTTAGCACCAAATGGGGGGTATATGAATCTTGACCGCACCTTGCCGTGGGTTGGAGATGTCAACGTAAAGAATTTCGAAGAAGTAAGTAAGGGCATTCTCAACCTGTTAAAGGAAAATAAGGACGAGGTAATACGCCTTATCCTGACAAGCGAGGGTGGATTTACGGATATCGCCTTTTCTTTCTACGATCTGGTCAGGTTGGTGTGGAAACCTAAGCTTCATACCATTGGCTCGGGCTCGGTGGATTCATCCGCTTTGCTCATACTGCTGGCGGGTGAGAGAAGATTCGTCACTCCGCACACAACTTTATACATTCACCAGATGGGAAGGCACTTCAAGGATGTGCGGATCAGCACGGCGACGATTAATGGGCTCGGAAAAGACCTTAGGCACTGTGAGGATAAACTGGCTGAAATCGTAGCAGAGAAAACTGGCGGTAAAATTGAGAAGAAGGCCTTCCTCAATATGATGCTCTCTGAAACGGTTCTCACTTCCGCAGACGCATTGATGCTGGGGTTAGTACACGAAATTTTGTCAGAATAGGTTTCAATGCCGCAGGCGCCTTGCCGCGGCTTTTTTGTTGCTATGGAAAAAGTCCGCATCTCCTGCTATAATCTCCCCATCGAATAATCGGAGAAGTAATTTGTTCATTCAGCCAATCAACAAAGTGGTCTTTGCCAACATAGAGCTCGGAACCGGATGCCCCACCTCTGCAGGACCCGCCAAACCCCCGCCGAAAACCAGCGAGGAACTGATTCGACCACTGCTTGAGAGTTTTGAGAAGACGCTCGGCGTAAAAACTGTTTATCTTGATCTTGCCAATCGCGAAGAATTGGATACGAGTATCATGCGACACGTAGAGGCCAGTGACATAGTTTTCTCGCCGGATAACGCCGTTTCATACGCAATTATCAAATGTCTCCGGCGAAAAGGCTGGCCAGTAAACATGAACCTTGTATTCGATCAACACATGGATATTTATAGCTACCGAACCCACGGGAAGCTTCTCGCGAAACCCAACCCCTACCGCTTGGCGCTTGACCATAATCTTCTTGAGTTTGTCCTCTTTCTTGGAGCGCGGAAACTTGAGATGGCGTTTCTCGAACCATTTATTCTTCTTCCCGAAGTCCTGCACTTCAGGCGCTCGCCATTGGATCTTCTCTACGCCATTTTGCGACACTCCCAGGGCCAACACGCCGGCCTCAAAGATCTTTTTAGTGTAATTCCTGCCGAGGGCATACCTGATTTTAAAACTGCGGTGGAGGACGGCCTCTCGATTCTTAACTCCTATTACCTTGCCGATACTCACGGATTCAATCAGCTTGCGATAAGAAAAAAGATGAGACCAGGGCGGGAGGCGACTTTTCAGAGTTTCGGCTTTGAAATTGATCTGGACGCATTCGATTCCAAAGTAATCCAGGGCGTAGATTACGGTCCTCATCTCCCCCAAAGACTGCGTAGGGAGGCCCAAGAGCGTTTCCAGATGACAAAACTACGGAACAAAAACCGCGCTTTATATAACCTCATCCGCGACCTCTGGTATATATCCTACTACCGGCACAAAATCGAATGTCCGGGTATTGCCGTGCCGGATCAAACCATGATACGAGAGGCGATGGAAGCCATACATAAATCTCCCCTGCCTTGCCATTTCTTCCACATCACGGAATTCAAGCCGGAATTTGACTCTAACGGAAAAACGCGGGAATTGGTTAAAAATCTGGTTACTGCGGCAGTTGAAGCGTCACGATCATAAGAAGCCACCTCACGGTGGCTCATTTAATTAACTATTGGTGAACCATTAGAAGACGGGCTGATTTTCATTTGCTATTTTTTCGCTACATCTTATAATGATAGAAAAGCCATGGGAAGAGACGGCAATGACCCTAATCGAGTCGCGGACATTTTTCCTCCTGTTTTTTTCTCTGATATTCTTTGGACCCCCGCTTATCAGAGCGCTCGCACGCCGCCTCACGCCAACGACAAAATGGATCAAGGTTATCCGTCCGGATCCGGATTGCTCCGCATGTGAAGGGGAGGGCTCATGGTTGCACCCCGTAGCTGGTCGAGTCGAGTGTCCTCGCGGCTGTAACGACCCCAAATGGCAACGCGTTATTCATCCCGCTTTTCTGCAGCATATCAGGAAACTCGCCGAGCACATGGGTATGGATCGCGAAAAAAACCGTTCTTTTTCCCGTGACTTTGAGGATCTCGCCAACTCGTATTTGGGTCCGCCGATTCCCCACTTTGTGCTTATAAACAAACCTAAGAAAACGCCCTGAACTGTAGCAAAAGTCAGTAATGGAACAAAATGAACCCTCGTCGTCGTGTTGTAGCTGAGAAAATCCCGGTTTGCGCCGCCGCATAAATAGCCGTCCAGCCCTTGGACGGCCTTATTTTATGTAAACACAGGGATCAATTTTAAATCTTGCGGAGTGATAATGACAAATCCAATCAAAAACAGATCGGGTCGAGCGTAACCGAAAACTCGTCTATTGGCTTGGCGTGATTATGAAAAGATAAATTCTCCATGGTGCCGTATCGCGGATCAATAATGAGAGCTTCTGCCGGAGGAATAGGGGTATAGTGAAAACCGCGATCGTCTTTGGGGCTATGCGGACTTAAACGAATGGTGAGCGGCAAAATGCTTTCATTTATAATCTTTATAAAACAGTTATCTTCCGGGGCTTGGCGCGAAAGATCTATATTTTTTGGTAAAAATCCTCGATCTGAATATCTTACCTCGGCCCCCCTAAATTCCTCTTCATTCTTTATCCTGATCGGCGGAGAAACCGCAGGAATTTCAGGCGGGTGTTCTGATACAGGCGTTTTGGGCACGACGCCACTTCCCTCCTCGACTTTCGGAAAGAGATACGGGGAAATAAAAAAAGCGATCCCAACGAGGATGGTGAAAACGACAACCGTAATAAGAATAGGACGAAAAATGGCTTGATCCATATACCAAAACAAACTTAGCGAAATCTAATCGGTATTCGCAGCTCGTCATCATTCTCCGGAAGCCCGGACGGATTATCTTTTTCCAAAATCAAAGTTCCTTCTCGCGTATTCGACGTCCTAAAATTAAGGATGGCCCTAAACGGCACGAAATTTTCCGTCATCCAATCGCTTTCGGCTTCAGCGTGATCCCTCACAATCTCCGATCCGTTACCGTCAAGAAGCCGCACCGGAAATGATGCCTCAAAAAACCAAATCCCCCGCGCCTCTCCCCTAATTTCAAGGGGGCTCGTTATAATACTGCCCGGTTTAGGACTTGCTACACGAATTAAGTCCTCCTTGCCCTTAGTCTTTGCTCCTCCCTTATAAGATATCTTATAAATGACGCCTGCTTTGTCATCGGAAATATATGCGGAGCCATCCGGAGACGCCAAGATATCCACCGGTCTTCCCAATGCCTCTGTGCCTCCGGGAGTTAACCAGCCGGTTATGAAATCCTCAAACCCGAGGAACTCTTCTTTCTCGTCCAATTTCACTCGTACAACTTTATAACCCGTCGGCTCGGTCTTATTCCAAGACCCGTGATAAGCAACAAGAAGATTGTGCCAGTATTCTTGAGGCCAAGCCACGCTCTCTGGAATAAAGGCAAGACCAAGAGGTGCCGAGTGCGCCGGAATATCAATATATGAAGGGGTCTCGAACGGCTCCATGCAAGGATTGCGGATGTACGTATTCTTATCGAAGACGGTATCGTGAATATTTTTCCCGTAGCAGATCGGCCAGCCATAATTTTTCCCCTCCTCCACAATATCGATCTCGTCCGGCGGGGCATCATCGCCTAACCAATCGCGGCCCATCTCTGTCGCCCACATCCTGCCGTCAACCCCGCACCTTTTGTTGACAGAAGGATATTCGCGCGTAGCGCAGTCAACAAAAGGTGCGGGGTCAACCAAGCTCCAAGTGAAAAAAACAGCATTACGCAGTCCCCGCGCGAATTCCTTAAAATCACTGCCTTCGCGCGCCATAGAAAATATCTTGGCGCGCCGAGGATCATTCTCATGGCAAACATCGCAGCTGGAACCAATAGAAACATATAACCGGTCATCCGGCCCGAAGCCAAGGGTACGCGTAAAGTGCCCATCTCCTTTGGGAAGATCAATAATTTTCTCCGGTTCTCCGTCAGAATAAGTTGTGACTCTAGAAATCTTATCCTCTTCAGCATAATAAAGCGTTACTCCGTCGTGCGGATCAAAAGCTAGGCCGTGCGGCCTATGCAATCCTTGGAAAATATCATCCTGGTGCGTCACTTTTCCGTCTTGAATCTCAAGAAGTGAGATCTTTCCTTCTTTGGTCTGGCTCACCCACATATTTCCGAAGCGATCGAGGGCCATCACGCGCGCCCCCGGCAGATCACGTGCCAAAACCGAAATAGAAAATCCTGGAGGAAGCGAAAGCGGCATACCGGTTGAGTTTTCCGGGGCCCTTTCTGCCTCTTCAATGATTTTTGCAATATCTTGCGGCGCCGGAGCAAGTGCGGGGCGAAGCCCTTGAATATTTTTCCAAAAAATCCCGACAGCGACTGCAACCGCCGCGCCAAGTATCACCACGAAAACTGCAATTTTTTTTAGCATAAAATTTAGCGTAGCATATTTCACTCATTTACACAGGCAATGGCGCGCTTAATCGCGGCATTATATTCAGCTATCAGCGCCTGCGTACGACTCACCAACTCATTATACTGCGCGACCAGCGAATTATAAGATTCCACCTTGGCATTAAACTCCTCGCCTCGCTGGGAATGGCTCGTCTCGATGTCTTTACGGAGAGCCGTAAGTTCCTGCTCTATTTTTATAAGCTGCTGCTCGCTTGATTCAATGGCAGATTTTAGTGCGGAGCTTGGTCGGGGGCAAGCTGAAAGGGGCTTGGCAAAAATCTGAACGGCAAGCCAAGTCGTCTTACCCTCGAATCTTCCCTTTCCAACGGCAACTCCGATCTCCTGATATTTTGAGCTCAAGATATTGGCGCGGTGCCCCGGACTTTCCATCCAGGCGCGAACCAAGGCCTCATCATTTTCAAAATTTCCTAAAGCAAGGTTTTCTCCAATAGCGATGAATTCGTATCCCGCGCGCTCGGCCAGATCCGCCGCATCAATACCATCCGGAGAAACATGAGCAAAATACTCTTTGGCAAACATATCACCCAACTTGAGAACTGCCGCGCCGTCAAGATTTGAACTTTCGGCCAATTTAGGAAGGCCTGCCCTATCCCGCTCAATATTGGTCGCCCGCAAAACCCCGGGCTGGGAAAGAAATGCAACCGGGGCTGATCTTTCTTGCCGGAGAGGTGTAGGAGAGACCACCTCCTTCTTTACTTCTTCTACAACCAACTTATCCGGCTTCTTTGCTACCTCCGCCAGGCGCGACTGAATTTGAAATATGCCGGACGCCGCATATAAAAATACTGCGCCAGCAACCGCAATGACAATAATAACCCATAAAAAAACTAATCCGCGCTTCGAACAATCCATCACGTGTCCTATTTTACTTTGTAGAAATAGAAATCAAGAATAAGGAGAACAAGCCATCCTATAAGAAGCACATACCATCCGAAAAGCTCAATAATTCGCCCCCGCCTCTCCCAAGAGATAGTAAAATTCTCGGAAGCGATGGTATAGACATCCTCCATGGCGTCTAATTTATCCCTAATGGTCTTGCGCCAATCATCAAGTTTGAATTTCTTTGCAGTTAACTCATATAATCTCGCCGAATACCAGTCGCCGATAAGTTTGATTTCTCTCTCAAGCGCCTGAAAATCCGATATGGAACGCGAGCGGACAAGCATTATATCTTTCATGGCTTGGCTTACTTCGGCTGCACGGAATAAACTCCTGGTGCGGATGGGGGCGCCTTCAAGCAACTTAACTACTCTCTCCGATCGCAAATCAAGTTCTTTATCGAGAATCCGGTAGCGGAGAAGCTGGAGATTTGCAAGCTCAAGCAGCTCAAGCGTTGATTCAAAATCACCCTCAGGGTCAAAAATCAATGCGCCGTCCCAGTCAACGATTACCATATCGTTCTTGGCATATTTTATTTGAGAGGTAAGGGTATAATCAATTTCCAAAGGATCGAGCGGAAGTTTTTCCGATTTAAGAAGCCCTACGAGCCGTGCTTTGTTAGTCAAAAATTGCTCCGGGTCGCCCGGGTATTGAGAAATTACGAATACCGAATATTCTTCGCTGGATTCATCCACGTCCTTCCCTCCCTTTTTCTTCAGATATTCACGGCAATAAGTAATCACTTCTTCCTTAAAAGTTAAGACCTCATCGGAAAAAATATCGGCTATCTCGAAACTTGCCTCGGCAAGAAGAATGTCGGGCTGATAGGTCTTGAGGATAATTGACCCCTCTTTATTTTGCAGCGAAAACGTATCCTGATTTATGATATATTGCTGGGGAACCGTCTTCTCAAAATAATGCGGCGCGCTTTTAAGAAGCGGGGCTTGAAAAAGCTCCTTCCCCTTTCTCGTACGGGTGGTTTCGCTAATTACAAAGACAATTAAACGCACCTTCATACAACTCCATTATATCCCCAAAAACTGTTTTAGGTACACACATTTGGCGGATTCGTTAGTTGATACTTTTGTAAAAATTC